>JAHZFK010000037.1:2877-20350 GCA_019421385.1 Clostridiales bacterium | reverse complement strand
ACAGGAAGGCGCTAAAGTGTGCATCATCGACCTGCTGCCCAACGATTATTTCGTAGGAGATTTGGCCGACCAGACCGTTCTGGAGAGCTTTGTGCAAAAGGTCATCGCCGACCATGGCCATGTGGATTATCTCATCAACAACGCCCTGCCATTGATGAAAGGCATTGATGCTTGCAGCTATGAGGAATTTAACTACGCCCTGCGGGTGGGTGTCACCGCACCTTTTTACCTTACCAAGTTATTCGCGCCCCACTTCGCCCCCGGTGCAGCCATCGTGAACATCTCCTCTTCCCGTGACCGGATGAGCCAGCCCCAGACTGAAAGTTACACGGCAGCCAAAGGCGGCATTTCCGCCTTGACACATGCTCTGGCGGTAAGCCTCAGCGGCAAGGTACGGGTGAACTCCATCTCTCCCGGCTGGATCGACACCGACTACACTGCCTATGAGGGAGCGGATGCCGCCCAGCATCCTGCTGGCCGGGTTGGAAATCCGATGGATATCGCAAATATGGTGTTCTATCTCTGCTCGGACAAGGCGGGCTTCATCACCGGGGAGAACATCTGCATTGACGGAGGCATGACCCGCCAGATGATCTATCACAACGACTTTGGCTGGACACTGCAAGAAGGGATGCTTTGATGAAAACCACCATCTGCTGCAACCAGAAGTGGTAAAACATTCAACATCTTCCAATGCGATTCTCTATGAGGTGAACGAATGGAACTGGGACTGACTTTTCCTCTCCAGCGATTTCTGAAAATAAAAACGCCGGTCTACGGCACAGAGCCGGACCGGCGTTTTTGCTGGGATTTACATGTTATCGACCTACGGGGACGTAAGTGCCTTCTGGCTGTCCACTGTCACAGCCGATACACCTTCGTTCGCTATGATGTGACACCCTCTCAGTGGCAGGATATCCCCACGCTATTCCGGGATGGGCTAATCGAAAGTCTCACCGCCGCTGGATTTTCCGTCGGTCAAATTGAAGCGTATTTGCGTCAGGCAGGCGATATGGAAATCACCCGTACCCATGGTCGACGAGAAGTAGCATTTCTAAACCGTGCATGGGAGGACGTGTTGGCACTGGACTTATGCTTAAATCCTGACAATCAAGCACAGCCCCTGCTGGAGCATGCCGTCAATACCCGTCCCAGCCGATGCGTAGGCTTTGAGGGACTTGGTATAGGACTGGAGCGAATAATTCATACATTGTAGAACATCGGCCAGCTTATCCAGATAGATGTTCTCCTGCATCAATGGTTCTTCCTGCTTTCAGCTGATTTATTGCTACCAATTGGTTATCTTTTGCTGTTTTGCTCACAGGAGCGTGGATCGAATGCGTTAGAGAGCAACCAGCCTATCAAACCCATGTACACCATAGAACGCAGGGGGCTGGAAGTAATTGCGCAAGAACCGGTAGAGCAACCTACCAGAACATAATAACCCAAACCTACGAGCGCGCCGCCCAGTGTGAACAGGGCTGGGCGCAGCCATTTCTTCATGCATTCTTTCAAGTCATTCCCCTCCTGCCAGAAATTCCTCCGCCATGTGCACCGCAGTCGCTCCGTCCGCAACTGCCGTCACGACCTGACGCAGCGGTTTCGTCCGCACATCACCTACGGCATAAACACCGGGCAGACTGGTCTTGGTCGTCTCGTCTGCGATGATATAGCCGCTGCGGTCGAGATTGAGCTGTCCTTGCACCAACTCAGTGGCAGGTTTTCTGCCTACGCTGATGAACACGCCATCGCAAGGAAGCATCGTTTCTTCACCAGTATGCACATCCTTCAGCTTGACGCCTGTCAGCTTGTCTTCGTGAAGCAATTCTGTGACAACGCTGTTCCAGCGAAATTCGATGTTCTCCGCCTGCATCAGCGGCTCATGGTAAACCTTAGTGGCACGCAGGGTATCCCGACGATGAACCAGAATCACCTTTTGGGCGATACGGCTGAGCAGCATAGCATCCGCAGCAGCGGAATTACCACCTCCAACGACCACCACCGTCTTGCCCTTGTAGCGCATCCCGTCACAGGCGGCGCAGTAAGCCACGCCACGTCCGGTAAGGGCAGCCTCGTTGTCAAGCCCCAGTTCTCTGGGATTGGCGCCCGTAGCCAGTACTACTGTTCTGCCGTAAAAGGTGCCCTCGCTGGTCTCGAGCACCTTGGGCACGGTGGTGAGATCCATGCGCTCCACCTGTGCATATTCGCTCTTCGCACCGAAGCGCTCTGCCTGCTGCTGCATCTTCTCCGCCAGCGTGAAGCCGTCAATTCCATTCTCGAATCCCGGATAGTTGTCGATTTCCTCGGTCAGCGCCATCTGCCCACCGGCTGTGAGTTTCTCCAGTACCAGTGTGTCTAGCCCGGCTCGAGCAGCGTAAAGCGCTGCCGTATAACCGCCGGGGCCGCCGCCCACCACGATCATATCATAGACATGGATCTCACGCATCGTCATTGCCTCCTTATTTTTTCAGTGCCTCCTGAATGAATTGGTCAATTTCTGCCTTAGACCCAGGATTGACCACAGAGTCCACAGCCTTTCCATTTTTGTACAGGATCAGGGTTGGGATCACTTCCACCTGTGCTTCCTGTGCGAGTTTCGCCTCCTCATCAATGTTGACCTTTGCTGCCACAAGCTGCTCGCCATACTCCTCCGCGATCTTTTCATAGGCGGGGCCGATCCGACGGCAATAGCCGCACCAAGGTGCCCAGAAATCCACTAAGATAGGCTTGTCCCCGTTTATCATCTGCTGAAGCTGTTCACCGTTCATATTGATAGCTGCCATATTGGTCAGCTCCTTTCTCTTGTTTGATCTTAGTATATCCAAAAGTCTGGTTTTTTTCTGTGATACAGTCACGCAGGCGTGCGCCAAAATACAAGCGAAAAGCCGTGCCCACAGGACACGGCTTTTCTTCTTTTCTCTCTCTTCTCTCCCAGACCAGAATGCTATTTCTTCAGACGGTTGACATACTCCAAAATGATTTCCGTCGAATACTCTACGCCCAAACGGCCGGCATTGACACACAGGTCATAGTGATCGCACTTACCCCACACCTTGCCGGTGTAATAGTTGTAATATGTAGAGCGCTGTTTATCCATCTTTTCCAGCGCAGCCTCCGGCGTCTTGCCCTCAATCTCATAGTCGCCGCAGGTTTGAATCCGTTTTACACGATCCTCAATCGAACCATGGACAAAGAAATCGAATTTGTTGGGGAAATCACGCAGCACATGATCCGCACAACGGCCAACCACAACACAGGACGAATCTTCGGCCATTTCACGAATGATATTGGACTGTGCCAGATAGAGCTGGTCAGTCAAGCTCATGCCATTCAGGCCAACCGAACCAAACATGGTCAAGGAATACAGAAAGCTGTTGGTTGCGCGCTTATCCAGCTGCTCAAACAGTTTTTCGTCAAAACCGGTCTTTTTCGCCGCACGGGTAATCAGTTCCCGGTCATAAAAAGGAATACCAAGGCGGAGCGCGAGTTTCTGGCCGATCTCCCTGCCTCCGGTACCATATTCACGGCCAATCGTGATAATCAAATTGTTATTCATAACGCACCCTCCTTACTGACTTTTATTATACAAATTGCATAATACTTTGTATTATCAGTATGCACCATTTTATAATTTTTGTCAAGGTGATTTGAGAGATTTTTTGCAGGCGGCAAATCTTTCGCGCATACAAAAATCGCGGCGAACTTCCCTCGCCGCGATTTTTTCATTTTATTTGATGAGCATAGGCCCAACAGCGTTGATATTGCCTGCACCCATGGTAATCACAAGATCATTCGGTCCGGCTTCCCGCCGCAGATACTCCGCAATCTCTTCAAAGGTATCCAATGCGATCGCCCCCGGCACTTCCTTTGCCAGATCGGAAGCATAAATGCCGATCGTATTCTGCTCGCGCGCTGCATAAATCGGCGCCAGCACCGCCTGATCGCACATGCACAGCGCCTCGACAAACTCCGAGAACAGCGCTTTTGTGCGCGTATAGGTGTGTGACTGAAACGCGCACAAGATTCGGTCAAAATGCATTTCCCGAGCCGTGGACAGCGTCGCCTTCATCTCACTCGGATGATGTGCATAGTCGTCCACGACCGTTGCGCCGTTCGGCATTTTGCCGACCAGCTGGAATCGACGCGAGGAACCGGTAAACCGATTCAAGCCGCGCTCTGTTGCATCCCCCGGCACGCCAAGGAACTCTGCTGCCGCGCAGCACGCCAGTGCATTGAGCATATTGTGCCGTCCGGGCACAGAAAGCTCCACCTTTGCGTAAGGCGCGCCATCCACCAAAACAGTGAACCGATAATAACCGTTCTCATCACGGATATCTGTGGCACGCACATCCGCGCCCTCATTCACGCCAAACGTGCGGATATGGCGATCCAGACCGTCCACGCAGCGCATGGCATTCGGATCATCACCGTTGACCACCACCAAGCCGTTCATCGGCGTCAGTTCCACAAACGAACGGAAAGAATGAATAATATCATTGATATCTTTGAAAAAGTCCAGATGATCTTCCTCTACATTGAGCACCACAGCCACCGTCGGTGCAAAAGACAGGAAAGAATTGCAGTATTCGCAGCTTTCCGCCACAAAGCAGCCCTTATCACCGATGCGCAGCGTACCGCCGATTGCAGGCAGGTTGCTGCCGACCATGACAGTCGGGTCCATCTGGGCTTCCATGGTGATCAGTGCCATCATTGAGGTGGACGTGGTTTTGCCGTGCGTACCCGCCAAGCAGACCACATTTTCGTAGTCACGCATCAAATGTCCCCATGCCTCTGCGCGTTCCATCACCGGAATGCCCAGTGCATGTGCGCGCGCCACCTCTGGGTTATCATCATGCACGGCGGCAGTGCGCACGATCAACGACACGCCTTCCACATTCTCCGCCTTGTGCTCATACACGATTTTCGCGCCCAGTGCCTCTAAACGGGCTGTCACATCGGTTTTCAGCCGATCCGAACCGCTTACCGGAACGCCCCAGCTGAGCAGCAGCTCCGCCAGCGAGCTCATCGACACACCGCCGATGCCAATCAGGTGTATTCTTTCCTTATTCTCAATATAGGGCTTGATAGACAGGGCCATTTCCCCAAAGCCTCCCATTTTGTACTTTTTGCTGCGGAAACGGACATTCCGTATGCCGCAGCTTTGTATTTATTCTTACCAGTCAAGGTATATTATAGTATAGTTTTGTTAAAATGAAAAGAGTAAAACAAACCAAAATCCCTGTCCCGACCGAAAAAGGAGTTATTCCATGGAAATCACCGACATTAAATTCCGCCATATCGAACCTTCCGGTAAGCTCAAAGCGCTGGTTTCCGTCACATTCGACGGCGTACTGGCGGTGCACGATATCAAAATCATCGCTGGACACGACCGTTTGTTCCTTGCGATGCCATCCCGCCGAATGCCGGATGGACGTTTCCGCGACATTGCGCATCCGGTCGGTGGTGCGCTGCGCGAAACACTGGAGCAGCAGGTTCTGAACGCCTATCTTGCCCTCCCTCAGGAACATTCCTCCTCCTGCTGACGGTTTGGTTTGCATTTTGCGCGCCGATGCGGTACAATAACTCATAAGCAAGGAGAGAAAATTGTTATGAGAGTATTGATTTTATCCGTCACCGCAGGCTATGGTCACCACGCCACCGCCAAGGCCATTGGCGATATGCTGACCAGCAAAGGCGCGGAAGTGCATACGCTGGACGTTTATGCCTATATCAGCAATTTGATTAAGAATACCATCGACAAGGGGTATTTGTTTTCATCCAAGCACATGCAAACTCTGTATCGCTTGGTATACCAGCTTGCCGAAAACAACGGTGCCAGCTATTTTTCCAGTGCTCCCAGCATCATCAATATCATCAATGCGCTGGGGGCGTCCAAGTTTGCCAAGGTGCTCGCGGGCTATGCGCCCGATGTGATCATCTGCACTCACATTTTTGCGGCGCAAATGGTTGACGAGCTGAAAAAGCGCAAAAAACTTGCCGATATTACCACAATCGGTATCGTGACCGACTATACCCTGCACCCCTATTGGGAGGATGTGCCGCGAGTCCAGTATATTGTCACAGCAAGCGAACTGCTCACCTTCCGCTGTGTCAAACGCGGCATCCCAGAGCGCCGCATTCTGCCTTTCGGCATCCCTGTGCATCCCAAATTCAACCAAACGCTGTCGCGGCAGGATGCTGCCACTCAGCTTGGCATCAACCCCAATATGCGCACGCTGCTTCTGATGGGCGGCAGCATGGGGTATGCCGACAATGTCAAAAACTTGGAAAAGCTGACCTCGATCGGTATTCCGCTGCAGCTGCTCGTGGTTTGCGGCAACAACAAGAAAATGCAGCTGCGTGTCGAACAGTTCGCCTCCCGCTATGAGGGGGAATGTGTGGTCAAACCGTATGGGTTCGTGCACAACGTCGAGGTGATGATGAGCGCGTCCGACTGTATTGTCTCCAAACCGGGTGGCCTGACCGTTTCCGAAGCGCTTGCCAAGAATCTTCCCATGCTGCTGGTCGATCCCATTCCCGGACACGAAGAGCGCAATGTGGATTTTCTGGTCAACAACGGCATGGCCGCTCTGATTACCAAGCACTTCCCCATCGACGAAGCGGTATACGAGTTGTTCCGCAATCCGGTTCGTTTGAAAACGGTGCGCCAAACCATGCAGGCTATCGCGCACCCGGATGCAACCGAGCGGCTGGCAGAATTTGTGCTGCACAGCAAATAGATTTTATCATAAAAACGGCAAAGGACTCTAAAGTGTCCTTTGCCGTTTTTTCATGCTCACTATCAAGTCACTGCATTAAGGGCGCCAAAATCTTGGCCATCAATGCAATCATCTCATTTTTCGGAATCGGCTGCGCTTCGGTGATCCACTTTTCCAGCATTCCCACGACCCCCATCGCAACGAAACGCGCGACATAGACATCTTCCACGCTGCGATAGGGCATTCCCTCTAACCGGCACTCCTCCAGCACGCCGATCAGCTTTTTTCCAAAGCCCTCTACGCCGCTGCCCTTAATCAGCGCCGTGACAATTTCCCGGTTTTCCTCCAGATAGTCCACCGCCCGGCTGAGCACCGGCTGCAAGGTTGCAATCTCGCTGGGACGCAAGCTGGCAATCATCCCACGGAAATCTGCAATCATTTCTGCCTCGATCCGCTCACGCAAATCATATACGTCGCGATAATGCGCATAAAATGTCCCGCGGTTGATATCCGCTTCCCGCACCACATCGGTTACCGTGATGCTTTGAAAGTCCTTTTGCTGCATCAGCCGCGTCAGCGCCTGCCGCAGCAATTTTTTTGTCCTCCGGATACGCTTATCCTCTTGTTGCTGCATGGGGCTTCCCTCCATTCTTTTCTCCCAAAAACGAACATATTGCTTTTAAATGTATATTATTATACATAACAACTATATTTGATTCTTGTGTATGTTATCCTTATGTTTTATACTATATCACGAAATAAAATCATACACAATATCTATTATCAGGAAAGTTGGTGTTTATTTGAAAAAAGAAGGCCACCGTCCGGTTGACCTGATCATACATAAACGCAAGCAGATCGAAAAAGTCTTTGCCGTTCTGGTGATACTCAGCCTGATCTGCATTCCTATGGTCGGCGTCAACTATGACTTAACCAAATATCTTCCGGATTCCTCCCCTTCCGCGCAGGCGCTGGATATCATGCAGGAAGAATTTACTTACCCCGGCATGGGGCGGGTCATGCTGCAAGATGTCACACTGTATGAAGCCAAAAACATCAAGGATCGCATCTCCCAAGTAGATGGTGTGGACATGGTCATGTGGTGCGATACCACGACCAATATCTATGGCTCGGATCTCTTTATTGATTATTCCAGCATCGAGGATTATTACAAAGACGGAAACGCCTATATGGATGTCATTTTTCTGGAAAAGGACTCCTCTTCGCGTACACACAAAGCCGTTGCGGAAATTGAGCAGATCGTCGGAGATCGTGGACTTGTTGCAGGCTCTGCCGTTTCGGATGCCAACCTTGGCCCAACGATCAACGCAGAAGTTGCCCGCGTCATGATGCTGGCGGTCGTCATCATCTTTTTGATTTTGACGCTCACGACCACCTCATGGTTTGAACCCGTGCTGTTTTTGTCTGTTCTGGGTATTGCTATTGTCATCAACATGGGCTCCAACATTATTTTTGGTGAAATCTCTTTCCTTTCCAATGCGGTCGGCGCAGTTTTACAGCTGGCATGTTCGATGGACTATTCCATCTTCCTGCTGCACGCCTTCACAGAGGAAAAAGCCAACGGTGTGGAACCTGAACAGGCGATGGCAAATGCATTGCGCACAGCCTTTTCTTCGATTGGTGCATCCGGCGCAACGACGATTGTCGGCTTCCTTGCGTTGGCGCTCATGCGGTTCGGCATCGGCCCGGATATGGGCTTTGTGCTGGCCAAGGGCATCGCCCTCAGCCTGCTGACCGTGTTACTGCTGATGCCCGCGCTCATTTTGCGTTTCCAGAACATCATCGCCAAAACGCAGCATCGTTCCTTTATCCCCCGCCAATGGCGCGGCTTTGGCGAATTCTCCTATAAACTGCGCAAGCCAGTGCTGGCAGTGGTCGCTATTCTCATCATCCCCTGCTATATTGCACAGGGCATGGCAGACTTCACTTACGGCAACGAAGCAGTTGCCAACTCCCCTGGCACGCCGGTATATGAGGCCGAACAGCAGATGAATGAAAAATTCGGGCAAAGCAACATGATGCTTGCGCTCATCCCGCTGGACGGCAATGTGACCGAAAAAGCCATGTGCGAAGAAATCAACGATCTGCCCTATGTGAAATATGCACTTGGCCTTGCCTCCGTTCTGCCGGACGGCATCCCGGAGGAATTCCTGCCGGAAAGCGTCACCGGCATGATGCATGGCGAAAATTGGGCGCGTGTCATCATCAACGTACGGTCTGCCGGTGAAAGCGACGCCGCATTTTCCTATGCCAATGATATCCGCGCCATCATCAACCGGTATTATCCCGATGCGCAGACCTATCTCGTCGGCGTCACCCCATCCACGCAGGATATCAAGGATATCATTGTGCCGGACAATCAGCTGGTCAATCTGGTTTCCCTGCTCGGCGTTGCACTTGTTGTGGCGATTACATACAAATCGCTGCTGCTGCCAGTCGTTGTACTGATCCCGATTGAATGCGCCGTATTTATTAACACCGCTATGCCTTATATCTACGGACAGCGCACCATGTTCCTTGGTTTTATTATCGTCAGCTGTATCCAGCTTGGCGCGACCATCGACTATTCGATTTTGCTGACCGGCAATTATTTGGATGCACGTACGCAGGGCGACAAAAAAGAAGCGGCCATTCGCGCCGTAACCGTCAGTGCAGAATCTATCCTGACTTCTGGCATGATCTTGATGACGGTAGCATATGGTCTCTATTTCATGACCTCTGTCGAAGCGGTTTCCGGTCTGGGACAGTTGATCGGCCGCGGTGCGCTCATCTCTGTCATTCTGGTGCTGTTTTTGCTTCCCGGCTGTCTGATGCTGTTCGATCGCTGGATTGTAAAACCGGACTACGCACAAAAGAAGCACGCCAAGATGAACCGCATTCGCAGCACAAAACTGATTTTCCCTGTGTTAAGCGAGCTGCATCAACAGCGTCTGCGCCTGGTCGCACAGATTCGAGAAAACCGTCGGGCACGGCATCGGGAGATGCGAAAGAAACTCATGAATCTGCTTTCTTCGCTTCGCCATAAGCCGAATAACGACAATAGCACCCCATCGCAGCCCGACAACGAGGAGGAAAAACACGATGATGAATCATAAATTCCGTCGCCTAACGGCAGCCGCACTGGCGCTTCTGTGCGTGCTGCCGCAGACGGCGCAGGCCGCCGCCCCCACCATCCAAACAGACGAAGCGGTCTATATCAATTTGGACTATTACGGTACACCGGAAAACACCCGTATTGTCAAGGGTGTCAGCCTAAACGGACATACGGAATTTACCGATTACGGCAATTATTCCGATGTCTACAATATGTCCACACTGGATGAGCCCACATTAACCGACGGAGAAGTTTCTTGGGCGCTTGCTGATGACGGCTTGCAGCGCTTTTATTACGAATGCGTGCCGGACAGCAGTACCTCCATCCAGCTGCCTTGGAATTTTGATGTATCTTACAAGCTCAACGGCGTACCGGTGGAAGCAGAGAAATGTGCTGGTGCAAACGGTCTGATCGAAATGAATATCCATGCGACACCCAACGATGCCGCCGGAGAATACTACAAAAATAACATGATGCTGGTTTGCGCCACGGGCATCGACATGAGCAAAGCACTTTCGATCGACGCTCCTGGCGCACAGGTACAGTCCATCGGCACCTATAAGATCGTCATGTTCATGGGTCTTCCGGGCGAAGAAAGCACATTTACCGTACGCATTGGCTCGAATTCCTTTGAAAGCATGGGACTAATCCTGTTCATGGCACCCGCAACGCTCTCTTCTCTGGATATTCTGTCCGATATGCGAGATATCAAGGACCGTCTTGGCAGCTCCGGAGACAGTCTATATGAAGGCCTAAGCAGTATGCTTGACTCCATGCAGTCCATGCAAAGCGGACTCGGTGCACTTTCGAGCGGTATTTCCGGCATCAATGCCGTACGCAAACAGCTGATTGCCGATCGCGGCACAATAGATCCGAAGGTCGACGCCGCTTTATCCTCTCTGGAGGCATTGGCCGGAAAAACCGATTCACTGATTCCGGAGCTCAACTCCATGAAAACCACCGTGACCACACTCGGGGCTACGATCAACAGCATGTTGGACACCGTGCAATCCACCACGGAAGATATCAATTCCTATCAGCAACTTCTGAAGGATGTGAATGCTACACTTAGCAATCTGGATGATTTCGTAAATGATCTGCAAGATGCATCCGGCGATGACCTGCTGAGAATTCCGCAACTGCAAACTGCCATAGAGGATCTCAAGCAGGATACCAAAACATTGCAAACACATCTGGGCACGCTTCGTGAGAAGATGGACGCACTCAATAGTCAGATTGCCGCTTTGCAAATCATTTTAGACAGCAGCGGTTTGAGTGAGCCGTTGTACTCCCTGCTCTCATCCCTTCTGGACAGCGCCTCTGGTTCGCTCTCTGCTATCAAACAGAACATTCGCGCCCTCGAGGACATTCTCTCCGACACCAACGGACTGCTGGGAACTGCGGATTCGATTCTCGATAACCTGAATGAAATTAACGGTGTTCTGACCGATTACGACGGCCTGCCGCAGGATCTGATCGGTGAAGGCAAAGAACTCACCGAATTAGCATATCAAACACTCGAGCGGGTGCATCAGCTGATTGCAGATATCCCCGCACTCTCTGCTTCTCTTGATGAGATTACCGAAACGACCAACACTGCTGCGGATAAATGCTCGGATCTGATGGTCACACTGACCAAAACGCTTACCTCAGCTAATGATTTACTGCAATCGGCCACCGATAATCTCCGCTCGGTGCGCGATCAATCGGATGCCAGCCTACAAGCCTCTCTGGACGGTCTCATCGACGTGCTTAACCGTGCTTCCTCGTCCAGCGGTTCTTCCAGCCTGCAAAATGCCAATGATTCCATTCACGGTGCCATCAATGATGCGAAAAAAGACTTAGAAGAGGATACCAACGTACTGAATATTGATGCCGAAGCGGAACTGCAATCGGTCACCTCTTCCCAGAATCCAACTCCATCCAGCCTGCAATTTATCCTGCGGACCAAAGAAATCTCTGCACCTTCCGAAAAAGATGCCATCCAGCCGGATGCATCCGATGAAGATCAAGGTGTACTATCCCGCATCGCTAACATTTTCAAAAAGCTGTTTTCTGCTGTATATGGTGTATTTGCCTCAGAAAATGGATAAAAAAGCGCCGCGTTCAACCGAACGCGGCGCTTTTCACAGCCTTATTTTTCTCAGTCAGCAATCTGCTCGACCGGCTTTAGATACTTTTCCTGATAGTAACGCAGCTTTTCTGCAAACTGCGGTGTTGACTTATACTCCTGCTTGACATAGGCGTGAGTGTCAAATTCCTGCGCGCCTTCGCCCAGCTGGATAGTATAAATCGCAATATTGGAACAGTGATCACTAATTTTCTCCAAATCATGCACAATGTCAAGGAAATGAATGCCGGTCTGCATAGTGCACTCATTGCGGCTCAGTCGCTCAATATGGCGGCTCTTGAGACGCTCCTTGAGCGTATCAACCACTTCTTCGAGCGGTTCCACCGTTTTGGCTACCGATACCGATCGTGTTACATATCCTTCAACCGTTAAGTCAAGCACTTCCCCAACAGCGCTGCACATCGCATGCAGCTCCTGCATCGCCGCTTGAGAGAAAGACATATCCGTCTGGCGGAATTCATCCACTCTGCCGAAAATATTCTGCGCGTAGTCGCCGATTTTTTCGAAATCAGACAGCGAATGCATCATCTCCGCCAGCTGCCGCCGCTGATCCACCGAGCGGATGTTATGGATATTGGTCAAATACCGGCCAATTTCAACTTCCGCGCGATCCAAAAAGCTTTCATGCTCGCGGAAAATATCCTCTTTCGGCATTCCCTCACCAAAAAGCGGCTCAGTTGCCAAACGGAAGTTCTGCTTGGCTGCGTCGCCCATATCTGCAATGCAGCGCTGCGCCTGCTCCAGCGCCAGCGAAGGCGTGGTCAAAAAGCGCGGCTCCAGCTTTACCAGCGGGTCCTCCTGCACCTCGCCGGAGGGTACGCTCCATGTGGCAAGCTTGACCAGCAATCCGGTAAAGGGCAGGAACAAAATCGTACAGGTGACATTAAACAGCGTATGGAAGTTTGCAATGCCGCCCTTGTCGATCGCACTGTCCCAGAAAGGAAAGCCGACGGTATATTCCAATGCATAAACAGCGACTAGGAACACAATCGAACCAATCAGATTAAAATAGAAATGAACCATCGCGGTGCGGCGCGCATTTTTCGAGCCACCCAGCGAGGACAGAAAAGCGGTGATACAGGTACCGATATTCTGTCCCAAAATAATCGGAATGGCCGCTGCATAAGTTATAGCACCCGTAGTCGACAGCGCCTGCAAAATACCGACCGACGCCGAAGAAGACTGAATGATAGCGGTAACGCCCGCGCCAACCAGAACGCCCAGAACAGGATTCGCAATCGTTGAAAACAGCTGCGCAAACTGGGGCAGATCCGCAAGCGGTGCAACCGCGCTTTCCATGATCGACATGCCGATAAACAAAATGCCGAAACCGGAAAAAATATCCGCAATATCGCGCGTACGACGTTTTTTGGCCAGCATCATGATGATGACACCTGCCAGCACGATCACATACGCCAAATTCTTGGGCTTGAGCATCTGCATCAGCAGATTTTCGCTCACTGCTCCACCGCTGTCCAAGCGCAGGATCTGCGCCGTGATGGTGGTACCGATGTTGGCGCCCAGAATCACGCCGACAGACTGCCGCAGCGACATAATGCCCGCATTTACAAAACCAACCACCATGACGGTCGTGGCCGACGAGGATTGAATCACCATCGTGACCACCATGCCCATCAGCAATGCCTTAAACACATTGCCCGTCATTTTTTCCAGTGTCTTTTCCAACTTGGAGCCTGCCGCGCGCTCCAGACCTTTTCCCATTGTCGTCATGCCATAGATGAACAGTGCCAAACCACCGATCAGCTGGACAATGGACAGTGCATTGAAGTCCATGGAACTCCTCCGTTTCACATCTCTTTTACAATTCTCTGATGTTCCCCATACATTTTCCAGTATACTGTTTTCGCTATTCTCTGTCAACGGTAAAAACACTTTCCGGAGGGATATTGTGTGAAGACTCCGTTAATCTTAATTTCCAGCGGGCGGTTCATGGACACTCTGTCTATTTTCCGTCGTCAGCCCGAATTATATACCGCTTGTCTGTCTGCTGCCGGCGGCATCGGCGTAATACACAGCGGCGCATCTGCTGCTGCACTCGCTGCGCGCTGTGACGGCTTGCTGCTGGCGGGCGGCGGTGATATTCACCCTGCCCGATACGGACAGATGTGTGATTGCAAGCAATTATCCATTGATTGCGTCCGGGACGAGGAGGAGCAGGCATTATTTGACGCATTCTTCGCCCGTAGCAAGCCTATATTGGGTGTCTGCCGCGGTATGCAAGCCATCAACGTCTTTCTCGGCGGTACCTTGCAGCAGCATGTAGCTGGTCACGCCAGTTGCTGTCATCCTATCCAATGTATGGGCTGGCTTGCCGAACAGCTCGGCGCGACTGCAACTGTCAACAGCTATCACCACCAGATCATCGACCGTATTGCCAACGATCTGACCGCTGTTGCCCATGCTCCTGATGGTGCGGTAGAAGCGCTTGTCCACCCCTCTGCAGCGCTGCTCGCTGTGCAGTGGCATCCGGAGCGCATGGTGCCACCTATCTGCGAAGATGTGGAAGAAGCCAATCATTTGCCGCTCTTTTCCTGGCTTTGCGCCCATTGTTAATATAGGCATTGAGAAAGGAGCGGGCAACTGTCCGCTCCTTTCGGCAACTCTCTATCAATTCAACCTTTTCAGCGGTTCAGCAACCAAATTGCTGCATTCAGATACGCCGCAAACAGCAGCCAAAGCAGATATGGCACCATCAATCCCGCTGCGACAGGGCTGATTGCCCGAAATGCGATAATGGTTTCCACCACCAACACCAGCAGCAGCACCAGCCATACGAGCGAAACACCATACAAACCTGCATTGAAAAACAGCAGCGGCCAAACAAAATTGACGGCAAGCTGCACGCCGTACCACGTCAGCGCTTGCTGTTTCTCGGATTGCGGCGCGTCCGCTTTCCAAATCAGTACGCTGGCAATCCCCATTAGTAGGTACAGCACCGTCCATACCACCGGAAACACCCACGACGGTGGCGCGAGCGGCGGCTGTACCAATGCACTATAAGTGGACATGCTTCCCATCGTCAGCCAACCGGCCAAACCACCAACCGCCAACGGCAAAGCAAGTCCTATGATCCAAACCAACAGCACTTATCTCCCTCCCTTTACGGTCAGGATATGGCGCGGCAAATTTCTTTATGCATCAAACTGCATTACAGCAGACCAAGCAGCAGCATTTCTTCCACGGTCAACGCATTTTCCTCGGTTTCTCTGTCCTGCAGGGGACGAAGCTGCGCACCGCAATTCGGACAAACCGTGCAGTCATCGTCAAAAGCCTTGCCACAATACTCGCAGAATTTCATGGTCACAGCTCCTTTTTCTGATAGGTATGCACGCTGATGACATAGCTGACCGCATAAACTGCCAGACAGACCAGCAGTGCAGCTGCCACGGGCAGACCCAGCGGCGCAGTTTCCAGCTGATGAAAGCCCTGATTGATTGCATCCACTATACCGGGGATAATGTCGAACTTTACAAGCCCCGCCATCGCCAGAATCGGAATCCAAACCACCGCTATCAGGATATACCGCGACTTTTCTACACCAAACCGAAACGTAATCGCGAACATTACCCCCATCAAGAACAGCGCAATCAACTCGCCCGCGAACAGGCTGAGCATGTTTTCAGTCATTGATGTGGATGGATCAACCAGAGAGTATGCTGCTGTCATCGCTGCAGCCAACAAAAACAGCGCCAAATTGACTAACAACCCCAGCAAAAATTTGCTTTGCACCACTTCGCGACGTAAAATCGGCAGCGATAAGCTAAGTTTATCCCAGCCATAAGCCTGATCCGAAGCGCACAGCGTCGCAGGCAGCAAAATACTGAGCATCGCAACGATCATGATAAAAAACATCGTCTTGCCCCATGTAAAAGCAGTAAAGGCAAACACCAGCAAAATAAATAGCATAGATCGGATCGACTGGCGGAAATTCAGCCAGTCCGCATAGAGCATCGCTTTCATTTCGCATCCTCCCCTCTCGTCAAAAACAGCATCACCTGTTCGATATTGACCGGCTCCACCGGCCAGCCTTGCGGAACGCCGTCCCGCCGCACCAGCGCTTCGCAGCCAAACGCGCCAGCGCGCTTACCGCGCACTGCCGCAGGGTCGAGTGCGGCCAATTGTTCCGCCGTACAATGCAGCACACCATAGGTGTCCAGCAGTACGTCGCGCGGTTCGGACAGCACTACGTTTCCGCCGTGGATGAAGGTGATATAATCAGCAATCTTGTCCAAGTCACTGGTAATGTGGCTCGATAGCAAAATCGAATGACCATCATCCTGCATGAAATCATAGAACAGGTCAAGCACCTCGTCGCGCACCACAGGATCAAGACCGCTTGTCGGTTCATCCATGATGAGAAGTTCTGCTTCGTGCGACATCGCGGCAGCAATATTGACTTTCATGCGCATTCCCTTGGAATAATCCTTGATTTTCTTGCTCTCATCAATGCCGAACCGCTTCAAATAACCGAAAAACTGCTCAGAATGCCAGTTCTGATAGGCTTTCCCCATTAACACATCCACTTGACACGCGTTCATCGTGTTGAGAAAACAGCCGTCCTCCAGCACAACACCAATGCGCTCCTTGACCGCGCGTTCCTCTCGGATATTATCTTGCCCAAGCACAAGAATTGTGCCCGCATCGCGGTGAATCAGATTCAAAATCGCCTTGAGCGTTGTGGTCTTGCCTGCACCGTTTTCTCCAATGAGCCCCATCACACAGCCACTCGGCAGTGTAAACGAAACATCCTTTAGTGCAAAACCTTTATATTGCTTGCACAGACCCGAAATTTCCAATGCGTTTTCCATTAGATCCCCTCCTCAAATACCGCCGCGGCAATCTCAAGAAATTCGTCCCTTTCCAGATTGCCAAGATGCGCCGCTTTTGCTGCTTCTTCCAAATGCGCCTCTACCCTACGCAGCTGTTCCTCACGCAGCAGTTCCACGCCAACCGGTGCCACAAAACTGCCGCGGCCGGTCTGACTGATGATAAACCCCTCGCGCTCCAGCTCTTCATAGGCGCGTTTGGTTGTAATCACGCTGATCCGTAAATCTTTCGCCAGCAATCGCATGGACGGCAGCGCCTCGCCCGGCTGCAATTCACCGCCGACGATCTTGGCCTTGATCTGACGCGCGATCTGCTCATAAATCGGTGTGCCATCTACATTCGACAGGATGATGTCCACTGCATCCTCCCCTTCCATATCGTATATACTCATTATATACAATATTTACGCTATGTCAACCAGTTTCTAAAAAATATTTCTATACACAAAAAGCCGACCCGGCATTGCACCAGATCGGCTTTGTCCCCACATGTTCTGTTTTCGCTCTCTTACGGCTGAATCGCAAAGGTGATTTGCACCTTAAACAAGTCTCCGTCCACCGAAACCGCAAATGCACCACCACAAGCTTCGACATAGCTTTTAGCGATGGCAAGGCCAAGGCCACTGCCCTCTGTTGAGCGTGCCGCATCGCCACGGACAAA
>JAHZFK010000037.1:0-2867 GCA_019421385.1 Clostridiales bacterium | reverse complement strand
AAAGTCCATCGCGTAGTTGGCGATATTTTTCAGTTCAATGACCGCGTTCCCTTCCTGCTCCATGACCGAAACAAACACGCGTGTGCCCGGCATGGCGTACTTAATGCAATTGCCGATCAGATTTTCCATGACGCGCGACATTTTCTTGCCATCTGCCCAGATCGGCACCTCATGCTCTGGTAAGTCAACTTTCAGCGTCAGTTTACCGTCTCCGATCGACTGATCCTGCTCGCCCAGCGCTTGCCGCACTAGTGTGCAGGCATCCAGCCGCTCGCAAAAGATCTTCTCTGCTCCCGACTGCACCTTGGAAATGTCAAACAGGTCACTGGTCAGGTTCTTGAGCCGCATTCCCTTTTGATGAATGATCTTAGCATAATCATTGGCTTCCTCCGGTGTCAGATGCTCCTGACAAAGCAGGTCGGAGTAATTCAAAATAGAAGTGAGCGGGGTTTTCAAATCGTGGCTGACATTGGTAATAAGCTCGCTCTTCATGCGTTCGGCACGCACCTCGTTTTGCAAGGCAATCTGCATGCCATCACCCAGCGAGTTGATATCGTCCGCCATCGAGGCGAAAACGCCCTCAGGCATATCGGTCAGCTTATAAGTCAGGTCTCCGCCACGCAACCGCCGCAGCGCATCTACCACGCAATCAAAGCCGTCGATACGGCGTATCAGAAGCCATGCCGCTGCGGCAAACCATCCGATCCCCAGCATAAACGGCGTCCCCCAGCCGAAATCAATCATCACACCGAGCATTACCCCGCAAAACGCCAGTACAACTGAATAAACGGCAAACACGATCAGCACTTTACGCGTCTTATAATTCTGGAATGCCTTATGCCACAGGCTGTCCTTACTGCGGCCAACGCCGTGCCAAATATCCTTGCAGCGCTCCACAATCCAGCGGCAAATGCGCTTTACTGTGCGCCAGCACCAGCGGATCGTCCGCAAGATAAACGACCGCTCGACAAACGTGCGGTTTTTCAGATTGCGCACGAGGGAGAGCAGCAACTCCATGACCAACGCAAACGCACAGACGAGCAAGGCGGTCAGCAGCTTGGTCATTACATCCATTGTGCCGCTGTTAACGCTGTAGAATACCATATCTAATCCAACGAATACCAATGCCGCTGTGCCGATTACTGTGCCGCCAATCAGCACCAGATTCAACTCGACAAACATCCGGTCAATCAGCACCAAATGTACTTCGTCATCCTCTGCACGACGACCGGTTACAAACAGCAGATAAATAAATGCAATCAGCGCCACGAAGAACACCGCAATACATTTGGCAACCGCATCACTGAATACGTCGCGCCCCTGCTCCCATCTCGTACGCAATGCAGCAGCTTGCTCTTCGGTCATGCGAAGCAGAATGCAATCTCCTGTCTGTAACTGCGCACGTTGCGCCGACTTTTCTGCCACCGTCTGTTCATCCCAGTAATCATCATAATTGTCTGTCCAACCTAGAAGTACATACGTATAGTCCCATGCTTCCATATTGCCATACCATTCTCCTGGTTTGACAATCAGATAATATGGCGAACTCTCCGTTCTCTCTTCGGTCAAATCGGCATTTTTCAGAACCTTATCACCGATCCGGGCATAATAGTCCCCATAAAAATTGTCTTTTATCAATTGCGCGGTTTCATTCTGATCCCGCTCATTACGAAGTGAATTATCCAGAATCGTCAATGCAGAATTGAATCCACGGTTTAGCATCCCCGAATTTTCAAAGCTGGATTCCAGCAAATAGACATTGCCACCATATTCCTCACTCTGCTCATAAAACCACTGTGCTGCGCCTCCAGCTGTTAGCCCTGCTACCGCTACACAGATCAAGCATACCACAAACGCAATGCCCTTCAAAACAGGCGAACGCATCACCTTTTTCATGTTCCCTCGCTCCTCTCTATCTTATAGCCCACGCCCCACACGACCTTGAGGTAGCGTGGCTCCTTGGGGTTGATTTCGATTTTTTCGCGGATGTGGCGCACATGCACCGCAATCGCATTATCAGACACCGCTTCCTCGTTCCACACCTGCCGGTAAATCTCCTCGGTTGAAAATACTTTGCCCGGGTGGCGGCACAACAGTTCAAGGATTTTATACTCGAGCGGTGTCAGGCGCACCGCTTCTCCATCCACCGTCACCGTTTTGCTCTCCGTGTCGAGCACCAGTCCGCGAATGGCAATCTGCTTTTCGGTCACCTGCATTGCACCCAGCTGTGTATAGCGCCGCAGCTGGCTCTTGACCCGTGCAATCAACTCAGACGGGTTAAAAGGCTTGGTGATATAGTCATCCGCGCCCGCCGTCAGGCCGAGAATCTTGTCCGCATCCTCACTCTTGGCCGAAAGCAGAATGATCGGGATATTCTTGCTCTCACGCACCTTAAGCAGTGTTTTAATTCCATCCATCTCGGGCATCATAATATCCAGCAGCAGCAAATGTACCGGCCGCGTCATCACCACGTCAAGCGCTTCCAGACCATTATAGGCTTTCTCGACTGCATAACCATCCGCCTGCAAAAAAATTGCAATGCTGTCCACGATCTCCTTATCATCATCCACCACCAACACTGTCAGTTTGTCCATGGTGTCCCCCTCCTTTATGGTTCTATGATAGCAAAGGTTTCTGTTGATTTTCCTCATAAAATTATTAAGATTTTCTTTATCTTCTCAGTCACAGCAGAAAACAAAAAGAGACGCCTAATGGCGTCTCTTTTTGTTTTTTTGGAGGTACCACCCAGAATCGAACTGGGGATCAGGGAGTTGCAGTCCCACGCCTTACCGCTTGGCTATGGTACCATATGTGGAGCGGCTGACGAGGCTCGAACTCGCTACCTCCACCTTGGCAAGGTGGCGCTC
>JAHZFK010000036.1 GCA_019421385.1 Clostridiales bacterium | reverse complement strand
GTTGGCTTTCTCCTGCAGAGTTCTCTGTCCAATATGTTTGACAAACCTACATCCCATCTTTCTCATAAATAAGCTCATGTGTCCGCTTGGTGCGACGCATTGATTTTTCTCCGCGGAACATCGCCGTGATAACAGAATGCTGAAAATGCTCTGCATCAGTCTCAACTGCGAGCCTCAGCACCACATTTACATACCGTCCATCTTGCTTGATTTTCTTGCAAACAAGGGCAGTATTTGCACGTTTTTCATCTTTATCACGGAAAATATAATCCGGATCACGTAACGTTTCGGAAAAATATGGCCGCAATGCTTCAAATTCCGATTCTCCACGTCTCTCCACGATATGCTTTTTGCGTTCTTCAGTTAAAACTACCTGATCCCCGCGAATATGATCCGTCAGACCTCGATATTTCTCAATATCGATCACACCTACTGGCTGCACCGCTGTTTCCCCATTCTTTTCCGACTTCGCTCCCATTATAGCAGATTCCGGAGATTTTTCAACCGACTCACCTGCTACATACTTCTCGTACCAGTCCTCGTAAGTCATGCCCTGGTCGACATACTCGGTCTTGCCGGTCTCCGGGTTGCGCGCTGCCCGCTGACCGCCTGCGTCGAACTCGGTCACCGGCACGGTCGTGCAGCGGCATCGCGGGTGGATCGGCGGATAGCTGACGCCAGTCTCGCGCACGGACACCGGGAAGGTCTTACCGTCCAGCGCCCCGCACACCGCACAGGTCTTGAGGTCGAGCGAAGCGTCAAACTGGTATTCGCTGACGCCGGTCTCTTTGTATCCCTTGGCGGTAGCTTCGGCGGCTGCATGCGCGCTTTCGGTGTGAATCAGCGTCGCCGCCCGGCTTTCGGACACGCCCATGCGCTCGGCGAACTGCTTCGTCGTGCGCTGGAGCGGGTCGCCCCGGACAAAGGAGCGGGACAAGGCCGTCTCCAACTCACGCAGCAGCTTGTCCTTATCCGCCCAGAAGCGGCTGGAAAAATCGCTGTCCAACCAAGGCCTTACAAGCAGCTTTTCGACTGTGTCTGTATCCATGCGGGCAAACGAGGTACGCACCGCCGCCTGCTGACTGATCGCATACACGGTCTGGTAATAGGTATGCCAGTTGTGCGAAATGCGGTTGTCCGCCAGCCGCAGCGGATTGCCGAGCGCGGCTTCTGCTTCGGTCTGCCGCTGCACGACGCCGTTGTCGTCCTTGATCCTGTTGTGGTTTACAAAATACCGGCGCGCGCTTTCGGCCTCTCGGATAAAAGTTCCGTGGCCTTGCAGCAAGCGCCGTATGGTCCGGCTGTTTACCGCCAAACGCTGACACCTCCCTTTTTGTTCATGCGCTCCGCAATGCCGGTCGTGGCATCTGGCGCGTCATCATGCGCATTCTTGCCCTCTTTTTGATAGGACTGCATTTGTACAACCCGGATAGGCAGACTGTCCCCCGGGCGGGTTACTCTGACAAAATTACTCTGACATGATTACACCCTTAATATAACAAAAATGTAGTATATTGAAAAGATGAAAGGTTTTCATCTAAGATATAGACTGTTAAAATAAAAAGTATATAAGACCGCCAAGATGAAAACATCCATAGGATTGAAAAAAAGACAAAAAACAAGGGATGTGGATACACTAGAATCTACTGAGGAAGTAGAAAAGTTCTATTTTTATAAGCGATAGAGTATTCCATTGAAAGCAAAAAGGCCTGCCGCCATGGCAGGCCTTTGCAATGCACCGGATGACGCTCTTTTTCCATCCGGTTGAGGGGGGAAGGTGATTTGTTCAAGACAGTTTTTTATAGAGATCGATGAACTCTTCTGCAATAATGCGGAAACTCTCAGCACTCATCAGCTGATCTTCCGCATGGAGCATCAATAAGCCGATACTCCCTAATTCGCCGTTTGCCTCTTTGGTCAGCAGATCGGCATGGGCATTATGACCCTGCACAAAGGCTTCGTCGCCTTGCTTAATTAAGCTTTCCGCTTGCGTAAAGTCATTCTGTTTGGCACATTGAATAGCATTGATAAAGCAGGATCGTGCTGTTCCAACATAGGTGATGATTTCAAAACAGGTGGTAGATAGTTCTTCGGACATCATTTAAACTCCTTTCCGAACAGCTTACCAATCTTCGTCTTCTGGATTTGCTTCTGCAGCAGCTTCCGCAGCAAGTGTTTCCCGATCAAGCCGCCGGATAAACGGCATATACACGAAGAAGGAAATAGTTAAGATGACAATCTGTAACAGTGCACTGCGCCAGCCGCCAACAAGGAAGCCGGATATGATCGGCGGGCAGGTCCACGGCACCATGACACCGGCATACAGCGGACACAGGCCAGTTGCCAGTGCAAAATACTGCAAAACGCAGGCAATGACAGGCATCAGGATGAACGGCACGGCCAGCATAGGGTTCATAACGATCGGCAAACCAAACATGATGGGTTCGTTGATGTTGAACAGTGCGGGGATCAATTCCAGTTTTCCCAACGTGCGGAATTGCTTGGCTTTGGCGAAAGCCACCAGATAGATGACAAGGCCAATAGTCAGGCCGGCACCAGTGACATTGATGAACAGGTCATAGAATTGCGCGGTAACGATATGGCCGCCGTTGGCGACGGTCAGTTCTAGACCCTTATCCAGAATGGCCTGATTTTCCAAGCTGTTAGCCTGCAGCAGGCCACTCATGACGCCGCCGACGATCGTCGTACCGTGTACTCCGAAGATCCACAGGAACGGACCGGTAAAGCACATAAGAAGCGCACCGCCCAACGAGTCGGTCATGCCTTGCAACGGGGTCTGAATGATCTTATAGATTGCTTCAATCGCGGTGGTATGCAAGCCCATAGAGAAGATGCCGTGAATAATGGTTGCAAGAATGACGATGGCCACCGCAGGGATCAGCGCAGAGAACGCATTGGCAACGCCCGCAGGTACGCCGTTGGGCATTTTAATTTTGATGTTCTTTTTCAAGAACCAAGAGTACAGATAACCGACTAGCAGACCAATAATGATTGCGCCGATCATTCCCTTGCCCGCAGTCCAGTCCTTGTTGATGATGTTGCTGACAAGATCACCGCTTTCAGTCTGCACGGAGGACGGCTGCAGCAGCAGGAATACTGCCAGCGCGATCATCGAACCGCTCAGCGGCTCTTGCTTTTCCAGCTTAACATAAGTATAGGAAATGCCAATAACCGCGATGATGGCGCTGATGTTAAAGGTTGCACCACAGGCTTGACTGAGAATCGTAGTGATACCGGCAGCTGCCAATGCGTCCGCAGCCTGCTTGACAGGCAGGTTGGCTAAAATCAGAAAAATTGAGCCAACGATTAACAGCGGCATTGTGTAAACCATGCCGTCCTTGATCGACTGAACCGCCTTGGTGTTGACAAACGCCAGAATTTTAGGAATCAGATGTTCGTTGATCCACTTCCCCATAATTGTCATCCTTTCTTCTGTTTCTCTTATGATGGTGCCGCACCATGTCTCCAGGACGAATGCACAGAACATTTTTCGACAGAGACAGTTCTGCAAAGCTTCGAAAGGGGGAACAGCGTGGCATCGCATACTACCCTTGCGCTATACCAGCGCAATATGTCTTTCCCTTATGTATTTATTTGTTTTTTGCCAGCTGATAAGCAAACTTGAGAACATTCATTCCGTTGCACATGCCGTAATCTGTCATCGGGATGACAGCTACCGGGATGCCCTTGGGTTCGCAGATCTTCTTGGCCTTTTCCAGCTGAAAGCCAACCTGCGGCCCGAGCAGTGCCACGTCAATGCCGTCGGTCATGCGGTCAATCTCCGCAATCGGAAATGCTTCGATCTCCGCGTCCTTGCCCTTCTGGACGGCGGCTTCCTTCATTTTGTTGACCAGTAAGCTAGTGGACATGCCTGCTGCGCAAAACAATCTGATAATCATTTTATATTCCTCCTAATTATAATTCTTCGCCGTTGGTGCGGATGACATTCTGATACCAGTAGAACGAATCCTTTTTCCGCCTTTCCAAAGTACCCTTGCCCTGATTATCTTTATCGACATAAATGAAGCCGTACCGTTTCTCCATTTCGCCCGTGCCGGCGCTCACCAGATCAATGCAGCCCCAGGGTGTATAGCCCATCACTGGCACGCCGTCCAGTTCCATCGCCGCTTTCATCTGCTCAATATGCTGCTTGAGGTAGGTCACGCGATAAGGGTCGTGGATGCCATCCGGTTCGACCTTGTCGTACGCACCAAAGCCGTTTTCAACGATAAACAGCGGCAGGTGGTAGCGTTGGTGCAGCAAGTTAAGCGAGTAGCGCAGCCCCTTCGGGTCAATCTGCCAACCCCATTCACTGGCCTTGACATACGGGTTGGCGGTCATATAGCAGGTGTCGCTGAATTTGCGCACAGTGTCACCTGGCTTGGCAGAGACTGTTTCGCTCATATAATAGCTGATGCCAATGTAATCAACACAGCCTTCACGCAGACATTGCAGGTCATCCGTTGTGATGTCAAGGTGCATACCGTGGTTCTTTTGGAACGCCTTAATGTAGTCTGGATATTCGCCGAACACATGGATGTCGCCATAATAATACAAACGCTGCTCCATGGCATACTCTGCGGCAAGAATGTCATCCGGGTCACAAGTAAGCGGGTAAAATGGCACCATGGCCAGCATACAGCCAATATGGAAGTTCGGGTTGATCTCGCGTCCAATTTTTACTGCCTTGGCACTGGCCACCATCTCATAATGGACTGCCTGATGGAGCACACTTTGTACATCCTCGTCCGGGCGGTAGATGATACCGGAATTTGTCCATGCTGCCCAGGCGTGCCATGTTGTGCCCTGATTGTTGATTTCGTTAAAGGTCATCCAATACTTGACCTTGTCTTTGTACCGCTCCACAACCGTGCGTGCAAAGCGGACAAAAAAATCAATTAGCTTGCGATTACGCCAGCCACCGTATTCCTTGACCAAGTGATACGGCATTTCAAAGTGGCTAAGCGTGATGACCGGCTCGATACCGTATCGCAATAGCTCATCGAATAGGTCATCGTAGAACTGTAAGCCCTGTTCGTTCGGCTCGGTTTCGTCGCCGTTTGGAAAGATGCGCGTCCAAGCGATTGAAGTGCGGAAACACTTGAAGCCCATTTCCGCAAACAGTTTGATGTCCTCTTTGTAACGGGAGTAGAAGTCGATTGCATCATGGTTGGGGTAGTTCATGCCCGGCAGGATACCGTCTGTAATCTGTCGTTCCACGCCATTGGCGCCCGCAGTCATTACATCTGCAATCGAAACACCTTTGCCTTGCCTGTCATAGCCGCCCTCCAGCTGATGGGCTGCAACCGCACCACCCCAGAGGAAGTTTTCCGGAATGATTTGATTTTCCATGGTTTCACATCCTTTTTCATCGTGTACACGTTCTGTTGATATTCAATCGTGTCTGCATTACCTCAGGAAAAAAAAGAAAAGACTGCTCACAGCATCCACCTTTGTAGATGCTGCAAACAGTCTTGCTTACCCTTACGTAATAACAAACTTGTTTCCGTGCTCTTATCGTAGCACCATATGCTGCACTTGTCCAGCCCCAATTGTATATTTGGGAATATTGCTTTGTTTTTGTTTGCTATTTTTGTGCATAATAGCAGGCAATGTGTTTCGTTTTCACAGAACTCACAAAACCACATCTTTGGAAATAGACAAACCGCCAAAAATGACAAAGGATATAGACAAGATGGATATGCAGTGGTATGCTTTAAGAAAGGTTTGTTATTACTTCAGGGTAAGCAAGACTGTTTATGGCGTCTGCGTGGTCGAAGAGACGTTATAGACAGTTTTTTTCATCAGGGGGACGAAACTGTGAACATCATCCGGGTTTTGAATACA
The DNA here is from genome assembly GCA_019421385.1 of Clostridiales bacterium. Lineage (GTDB taxonomy): Bacteria > Bacillota > Clostridia > Oscillospirales > Butyricicoccaceae > Agathobaculum. The sequence continues at coordinate 17,599 of JAHZFK010000036.1, read as the reverse complement.
AATGCGGTCGTTACGCTCGATCCGGACGGGCGTGAGATTATTGTTACCGGTGCAGGGATCGGCTTTCGCAAGAAGCGCGGTGAATTGCTTGATGACGCACTAGTCGATCGTATCTATCGTTTGGAAAGCAACGAGGAAAGCCGTAAGCTGCAGGAATTTGTGCAGGCAGTTTCAGAAAAATATCTTGATATTGCAGAAAAGGTTGTACAAGCTGCCCGGATTGAAGAGGGTCTGAAAATCAAGGACACACTTTATGTCACTTTGACAGACCATATCAACTCTGCGCTTGATCGGCATCAGGCTGGTATTGAGTTGAAAAACATGATTCGGCCAGATATCCAGAAGTTTTATCCCAAGGAATATGCTGTCGGGCTCAAGGGGATTCGCTGGATTCGCGAGGCGACAGGTGTCGAACTCGGTGCGGACGAGGCTGCGTTCATCGCTATGCATATTATCGCCTCCGAGTTGGACAATAACACTCCGGCAGATGTGCAGAAAATGACAGAACTAATCAATACGATCCTGCACATTATTCGACTGCATTTCAAAATTGTGTTTCATGAGGATTCCTTTTCCTATCAGCGGTTTATCACGCATTTGAAGTTTTTTTCTGCGCGTATCTTTAGCCATGAGCCTTATAAGGACAGCATGAAAGAAATTTACGATGTGTTGATTGAGCAGAACACTTATGTTTTTTCCGGTGTGCAAAAAGTGGCTGAGTTTATTCAAAAAAAATATGATTACACCTTGAGCATTGACGAGTCGCTCTATCTTCTCATCCACCTCAAGCGAATTTTGGATGAGGAGCAGGAAACAAAGTAAATACAATCGGTTTGTTATGATTCAGTTCAGCAAGACCAGATCCTGAGCCAAACGGGCAGCAAACTGCCCGTTTGGGATAGGGTCGGGTCTTTTTTTGTTTACAAGGGATATGAAAGGGGTATTTCAATATGGATTATGCGAGCATTGCTGAGCAGATACTGCACGCGGTCGGAGGACCGGGGAATGTAAAAAGTGTTGTTCACTGTATGACACGCTTGCGCTTTGTGCTGCGGGACAACGCTAAAATAGATGACGAAGTGGTAAAAAGCATCACGGGCGTGGTCGGTGTGATGCGGCAGGCTGGACAATATCAAATCATCATCGGTAACGACGTTGCCCATGTTTACACGGAACTAAATCGGCTGGGCAGCTTTGCCGATCAGCCTCAGGCCGAACCTCAAGAGAAAACACCGGAAAAGAAAGGGATAGTCGCTCGGTTAATGGATGTTATTTCGGGCGTGATGGCACCGGTAATCCCACCGATTATGGGTGCGGCTATGGTGCGCATCTTAATTACTCTGCTCCACATGGTGGGGATATTATCCAAAGATGGTGCAGTCTATTATCTGCTAAATATTATCGGAGATGCAGCGTTTTACTTTTTCCCAGTACTTGTGGCCGTATCAGCGGCTAAACAGTTCGGCGCAAACCCGTATTACGCCGCGGGCACTGCGTTAGTGCTGATGCACCCGGACATAACTACGCTACTAGAGGGTATACAGCAGACATCGTTTCTGACCTTTTTGCCGACGCAGTACGCTTATACCATCTTTCCGATCATCTTTGCGGTATGGGTGCAACGGTATATCGAGCAGTTTGCAGATCGTGTCTCGCCTAAAATTGCCAAGAATTTTTTGCAGCCGCTGCTGGTTGTCCTGATTTGCGCGTTGCTGGCACTTTTTGTACTCGGTCCTCTCGGATCGATTGTCGGAGATGTGTTGACCGGTGTGATTTATTGGATTCGAAACCATCTGGGGTTTGTCGCGGTGGGAGTGCTTGCCGGGATTTATCCCTTTATCGTTATGGCAGGCGTGCATCACGCGCTAACACCGATCAAGTTGGGTGTAATTGCGTCGGTTGGGTTTGAGAACTTCATTTGTATCAGCGAACTATGCGCCAATATGGCGCAGGGAGCAGCGGCGGCGGCCGTCGCAGTGCGCAGCCGCAACAGGAAACTGAAGCAGGCAGCTGCAGCTGCAGCCGTTACCGGTTTGTTTGCAGGAATCACTGAGCCAGCACTTTACGGCGTAACAATGAAACTGAAGCGACCGATGCTGGGTGCTTGTTTGGGTGCCGCCGTGGGCGGCCTGTTTGGTGGGTTTGTATCGCTCAAGTGCTTTGGCATTGCGACCCCTGCTGTGGTCAGTATTCTGCAGTATGTAGAAGACGGTCGTTTGGAGAGTTTATTATTTGCCGCGTTGACCATCTTGGTAACTGCGGCAGCAACGTTTGTATTCACTTTGCTCATAGGCTTTGAAGATATTGTGGAAAAGCCTGCTGTACAGAATACAGATGCACCGGTGACGCAGACGCAGATACAGACGCCTCAGAAGCATGGGGCTGTCAATCCGATAACAGTTTACGCTCCGTTGCAAGGCCAGGAGATCGCACTATCAGAGGTGCAGGACGCTACCTTTTCGTCCGAAGTATTGGGCAAGGGCGCAGCGATTATCCCAACCAATGGGGAGGTGCGCGCACCGTTTGATGGAACAGTAACCGCTCTGTTTGAGACAGGTCATGCCATCGGATTAAAAGGCGATAGCGGCATTGAGGTGCTGATTCATGTCGGTATCGATACAGTGAACCTAAAGGGAAAGTTCTTTCATCCGACAATTCAGAATGGGGATATTGTGCATACGGGGGATCTGCTGCTGACCTTTGACCGGCAAGAAATTATCGATGCAGGTTACGATGTAACCACTCCTGTAATTGTCACCAACACGCAAGACTATTCCAAGATCACCGTACCTGAACCAGCGTCTGCATGTGGGGAAAATACAATACTTTTAATGGCATATTAACATTGTATTATTATACATAAGCGCGTAAAAACATTACAAGAGAATATTAAAGAGGCGACAATCGGGAAGCGTCTTGTTGCTATCTTGCCAGCATTGTTTGAAAGCACACCGAAAGGTTTATCCCCAGAAATCGTGCGTCGCCTGCCCATAGCAATTCTTAAGGCAACGCCGTACAATTGCATCTTCGATGCTTTGTGGAAGTTTTGTGTCAGGATTTTGTTACGATTTCTTGCAATACATCAAGTATTGCTGCGAAACCGCGCCGCATTTGGACGCAAAATTTACACGCAAATCATTCTTGCTGAATTATGCGGTATTGCCCTAAAGGAAACTGCCGTTTCACCAAACCATTCACCAGTCCTGCAAGGCCCGGAAACGGGGGAAGTCCGCCGGTTTCTCCGGCTCCTTAGTCTTGTATATGTATGCTGCTTCCCTTCTGGTGGCACATGAAGGAGGCGGCATGAACAAAGCCCGCTTTTCGAGCGTTGCATCGAAAAGTGGGCTTCTCTCGGTGCGCCCGGCATGGGCAATAACTTGGTGGTGAAAGTCCACTACAGACTTGGCAGTAGGAACTGTTAGCCGAAGGCAAGGGTGTCCATCGTGAGGTGGAATCTGAAGGAAGCCGGATGTGGAGGCTGCGAAGTGCCGACACAGGCAAACTCTCGGTCTGACGAACAGAAATCGTATATGAGGCAATGCAAAGCGGACGAGTCTGCCTAACAAGACAAAGTCCAATACTGCCCGAACTTTGCACTGTAAATGCGGCAGATATATGGGAGGAAGGTTACACCGTTACCTGGTTGCTCTTCCGGAGCCTAGATAGCGGCTAAACAACTTGACGTATTGATTATATATGAAGGAGTACGAAATACGAAAACTGATAAATTGATTTCTATTACTTTTTTGACAATACTCACAATGACAGCAACGGGATTGTTGTAAATACAAAGCATTTCTATTTCGCACATAGGCGTAAGCGGCTTTTTCATTCAGCTGCACCTCGGCCAGAAAGATGCGGTTCGGCATACCGCGACCCTGCCGCTGTTCCCACAGCAGATGCTTTTGCGCAAGCTCCTTAAAGCAGCTGATTGCCTTGCGGTAGGAAACTTGCATTTCCCGTGCCAGATCTTCCCGCGTATACATGACATAAACCTCGCCATGTCGGTTGACCCAGCCGTTGCGGCGGGACAGCTGGAAGCGGTTGAGCAGGAACGTGTAAGCCACCTTGCTTTCCAGCGACAGGCCGCTGTACTGCGGGTCGGAAAAAAGCCAGCGCGGCATCTGCATGTGGAAATGGGAAATGGCGTCGTTCAGCTTCATCAGTGTGAAAGCCGGGCGTACTTCGGGGTTCTGTTTCATAAGGCAGCGTCTCCTTTGCTGTTGTCATGATTTGGTTTTTCGTCATTACGCATGGTATCGAGTGTGTCCTGTATCGCATCCACCTGCGCATCGGTCAGGCGGATATCCCGTATCCCTGTCGTGTCATACCCGTCCTCGTCCGGGTAAATCAGTGGATAACGCGGCAGTGAGGACAAGTTTCCCCAGCTGGTTTGGGGTTCTGCTTCCGGCGGCCCAGACGGCTGTTCGGATGGTGGCTCCGGTGGCTGCGGAGGTTCAGGCTCTGGCGGCGTATCTTCCGCATCGTCCTCCGACGGCTTCGCCGGGTAATCGGTGATGGACACCGGACGCAGCTGATCAAACGCCGCAAATTCCTCCGGCGTGATCTTGTAAAGCAACATAGGATACTGTCCGCGCAGCAGGACGATGCACTGCGCGTTATCCAGCCGCAGCACCTCATCCGGTTGCATGAGAGCGCGCTGCGTGTTGCTGCGCGTCATGGAATACGGCCGAATATTGTTTTGCAGCGGGGAAAACAACGGCGTCTGCGGGGACTGGTTGTTCGTCACCTGAATGGTCGTCATGCCGCACTTTTCCGAAATAAATTTCGCGCTGGTCGGGTCGTTGACGCCCAGACAGATCGTGGCGTCGCAGCACGCCGCAATTTCTTCCCACTCATGCCGCGGGTACATGTCGGCAAGCTGCGCTACGGACTGGATCAGCACCTGACACTGCATGCCGAAAGAGCGCGTGAACGCGATCGAGCGCTTGAAGTCGCCCAGCTTGCCGATCGACGGGAATTCGTCGAGCAGGAAGTTGACCGGCACCGGCAGCTTGCCGCCCTTCTCGCGCCGGGCGTATGCCTCCAAACGCGAAAACAGCATTGCGAAGAATAGCGAGGACAAGAACGCATATCCCGGAAGTACAAAGGCAAACGGATATGCTCTGATGTGCGCTTGCACAACATGCGGAACACGGTCTCGACCAGATGGTTGTCGATATAGCCCGGGCTTACCACGTTGAGTCCGCAGCGGGCAAGGTAACCTACAGCCGAATCCATGACCTGCCGCAGCGCAGCGGCGATTTTGGCATAGCTTACATCACCGGACACCATAGAGGGTTCATACCGATAGGCAATATAAAACCGTGTTGTGAATGCCCCGTACCGTACCAGTTGGTTGACCTCGTTGATGTTGTCTTTAATGCAGGTGCGGCACAAAGCATCCCCCTCGGATTGTAGGAATCCCTCCATGCGTCTTGTGTACTGTTCGACGTCTACCGGCTGGGAAAGGCAGAGGATCTGCAGATTGTCCGGCGCAATGCGCAGCCATGCGGCAAGGTTGCTGATGATGCGCATTCGCTCTGCTGTGCTTTGCAGAAAATAGTTTGTCGGCAGCACCTCAAACAATGCTGCATACCCGCCGTCCCGCGTCCGCACAACGCCGTATTTGATATCCGCAATGGGCAGGCTGCCCTGCAGGTCGTCATTTGCGGGCGCAATGGTTTCGGCCCCGCGCACTTGATCCCCGAAGATGATTTTTTTGATGTCCACGTTTGATTGAGCCTCCTTTATTGATGGCGATGCGTCGGCATCTGCGCCAACGCACATAGGTACACAAAAACCGGGATAAGGATTCGTCCCGGATACCGATCAGGCCGAAGCCGCAGACCGGCACAAGCAGACACAGCGACAAAATTAGCTTGACCGTGACGGAAAACGGCGTGTAGTGTGCAATCAGGCTGCACAGGCCAAATGTCGGCAATGCCAAAACGGCGGCTTCAATGCAGTTGCGCAGTTCAAACAAACCGAGCACACGGCCTGCGTCCGTAAAATTGACCGGGATAAAGTAGATGTCTTCATTTCCCATCCATCATCACCTCACTTTCCTTTACTTTGTCGAATAGATGGCTGCGCAGACTGTGAAATTCGCAAAGATTCTCCTCTGAGCCACTCAGCCGATTTTGTAAAATAGATTGCAGTGCTTCTGCAATTCGTTTACGCGCCGCGGCCGAACCGGTTCTCTGGCATAATTCGATCGAACTGATATACTGAAAACTAATCCCGGCATGCTGCGCTAATTCCCGTACGGAAATGCCGTATTTGTATCGCAAGATACGAAGCCGGCAGATATATCCGTCGGAATACACTTCCATCCGTTCACCTCCACTCCAACTATCCCAGCACCCAGAACGGGCCGCCGGCCGCCGCGCCCTTGTTGCACTCAGCCAGAAAAATGCTCAGATCCCACTCTTTCTGACTGCGTTCATAACTGGCGCAGTCCGCAACAAGAATCTTGCCGCTGTCCGTGATGCCGCGCAGCACAATAAAATGTCCGCCGCGGGTAAAGTGTCCGGCAGACATGATCGCAATGACCAGCTTTCCCTCCTGCAGCGCCTTGACCAGTTCAGTTTTGCTCTGGCCAATGCCGCGGCACGGCACGCCGTAATGCGCCGCACCGTCCGAGATCAGGCTGTGGTAGCTGCCGCTGCCCTCGCAGCGGTGGCCGGTTTTTACAGACCAGTCGCAAATCTCCGGCGGCAGAACGGTTTTATTCGTCAGCGTGGACACGCAGATCGCAAGCGAGGTCGGGCCGCAGCCTGCGCCTGCAATTGTATTGGTTTTGCCGTACATCAGGCTGCCCCAGCGGGAGTCGTACTGGCTGAAATACACAACGTCCTTGGAGTTGCCGCGGCCGGTGAACACAATGTCCGAAAAGTCCATGCCTGCGGTATTGTCCGATGAACCGCTCGGCGCACTGTATTCTGCATCCGCGATGGTGCTTTGGATCACTTCCGCCCACATGCGCTGCATCTCGTCAAAGCCCAGCTTGTCCATCAGCTCGGTCGGGGTCATGTCCGAAATCACAAGAACATATCCTTCAAAGTTTCCCTCGCTGTCATACTTGGCCTTTAATTCATATTTCAGCTTAGCCTGCATAGTCTGCACAATCTTGTCCTCATCAATCAGCATGACATCCTGCTCGCTGTAAACAGAGGTGATAGCGACCATCCAATAGTCATTGGTATTGCCGAGGTTTTTCTCGATCGAGATAAAGCCAAGATTTTCCGGCAACAGATCTACAAACAGGTTGATTGCCTTGTCCTCGAGCGTCCGCTGGTCTTTCCATGTGACTGTGAGCTGCTCCGCCTGCGACGTCATCTCCTGAATATCTGCCGAGGACGCGCTGGGCGAGCCAAACAGGTTGCATGGTATGGACAGCAACATGAGCAGCGGCAGGCCGAGACAGATGAGCAGCGCGATGCCTGCCCCTTTCAGCAGGCTGGGCGCGGCCTCTGCCACAGCGGCTGCGGCGACGCCATACGGACCGCCAGACAGCGCGCCTTTTGCGATATTCGCCGCGGTGGCGGCAACACGACCAGCGTTATTTCTTCTTTCTTCGTTTATGATGTTTTCCTCCTTCCTGTGGGGTCACCTTGTTATTCAGCGGCTGCGCGCTGCGGCGCAGTCTGCGCGTCTTGTCCGCAATATGCGGCCGTCCGACCATATCCGGCGGACGCACACTGGGCGGCAAATTGCTTTGTACCGTGGTGGTCTGCTGTATTTCGCTATGCCCACGCCGTGACGGCGAAACAGCAGTACGCCGATCCGGTGCGGGTGTTGCCGGGGAAACCGCAGGCCGTCTGCCGCCATCGGCCGATGCAGGCGATACCGCCGGAGCGGTTGGTGCTTGCGTCCTCATTGCAGGCGACGGCGGCTGCACCGCTGTTTGCGATACGGGCTGTACCCCTGTGCGCGGTATCGATTGCCCGAATGCCGATGCTACGGCCTGCGGCTGCGGCGTGACCGGTGTTACGCGGAGCAAGCTGCTGCCTGTGTCCGCTGTTGTCCCTGTCTGGCGCATCACCTGTTGTACCGGCGGCGCAGTCGGCATGGTGCGGCTCGGCGGCGATACTGCTGGACTGGCCGAACCAGAGGGAGCAGTCCGGTTGGGCTGAACCGCAGACGCAGTATGTCCCTGCGCCGCGGTGGCAGCTGCTACGGCGGCTGTTGGAACAACGCTGGACGAATGTCCTGCCGATTCTGTTGGAGATACCGGCGGGCGTTCCGGCGCATTCTGCTCCGTATATCCTGTGCGCATCTCGGACAAATTGCTTTCGCTGTGCAAAAGTGTCTGTACATGCGGCGGGGATACAGGACTCACTGGTGTCACGCGAGCTGGGCGCGACGTGGTCAGCTGTACGGGCTGGTGCGCGCTGGGCGTCCCTGAAACAGATTGCTGCGGTGCGCCAGAGGTTTCCGTGTTGCTTGGGAATACCTGTTCGGGTATGTGTGGCATGGCAGCGGCAGGCTGTACCGGTGTGACGGACAGTCCGGGTGCGGTATCCGCTCGATGCATCGGCATGACCGGCGCATGGGTGCCGATTTCCGTCTGCGGTGTACTCATCCGTCCGAAATCCGCGGGCAGCGGCGGAAGCGCTGGAGACACAGGTGAAACCATCATCCGGCTTACTGCATTTGCTTCGGATACACTCTGATTCTGACTGCGGATGCTGCTGACCGAGCTGCCGTCCTCCCAATCGTCTGCGTCAACTGAAATGGCCTGACTGACCTGCCGGATCGAAGCCGGATCACCCGCCCCGTGCCGGTTGCGGAACGAAGCCAAGTCGTTCATCGCCCTTGCACCCGAACCGGTAACATGGATGGCCGCTCCGGCAACGCCTGCCGCGCTTGCGGCAGCGCCGCCCTGTGCAGATGCTCCAACTGTGCCGGTGGATTGACCGCCCTGCTTGCCACCGTGCTGCATGAAAGACCCGGATGCTGGCGGCGCAGGGCTGCCATGCCCGGCGGACGGCATACCTTGCGCTGCGGTGCGTGTGACCATTTGCGCAATGCTGCGCAGCGTCATGGCGGTAAGCATCCCCGGTATCCGCGCGCCCAGCGGGCCGCCGGTTATCGCGGGATTGAGACCGATCCGCAGGATAATGCCATCCATCTTTTTCGCCATTCTGACAATGCCGACGATCAGCATTGCCCACGGGATAATAGCTGTGCCGTTCGGCGCATTGGACATTGCGCTGATGAGCATCTTAACAAATACCAGATTGAATACCATCAGTGCGCACATCGACGCAAACATCCGCAGCCAGCCGCGAAATATCTCTGCGGTGGATTTTGAGCCGCCCATGGCAAAGGCCAGCGGCGCACAGTAGGTCAGCACACAGAGGATGACATATCGCTCTGCAACCTCAAAAAACAATTTGATTGTCTGCCATTGGATGATCACATTGACCAAGATGACCACGATCCAGCCCGCATTGGGCAGCATATCAAAGGTATCTTCGCCAAACGGGTCAAAGGTGATGGCATTGGGGACTTGGAGCATATCCATAATGGTTGAGGAGAACCCCAAGCCGATCTCACAGATCTGCCGGCTGACCATGAGCAAAAACGAGAACATCGCGGTGCGCAGAAACAGTCGTCCTGGTTCCTCAGCCTCAATGCCGACGCCGGTCGCCATGGAACGCATTGCTTGAAATGCTAGATTACCAATCAGCAGCGCCCAACCCACTGCGAAAAAGATGGTGCTGATGTCTCCCACAACTGGCACACGTTCTGCAAAATAGGTAAGGTCTGTGTGGAATAAGTCCATCATCTGGTCCAGCAGGTATTCCACTATCTCATACCAGAGTCTCGCGAGCCACTCAAACAGAGCTTTTATCAGTTTTTCAAGAATTTTCGGCAGCCTCCTTTTGAAAAATGGCAAAAGAAAAGCACCGTATTGTGGAAAATACGATGCTGCAACGAAAAAAGGACGTATTCTTACCGAAACGTCCTTTTGCTGTTCTACTCTTCAGTTTTTTTACACAAAGTCATAACAGTGCCCTGTAATCCCGCCGTGCGTACAGTATCCTGCGGATCTGCACCGTATCATCGACGACAACGAAGAACACCAGATAGTTCTCCACCAACAAATACCGGTATCCCTTTGCTGCGAGTGCAAGATCACGTGGATGCGGACAGCGTTCCGGCATTTGAGAAAGGCCCAAAATGCGCTCCACCAGTAAATCATAATACCGAAGCGCGATATCCGGCGATAAGGTGTTCAGATAAGAAACAACTTCCTGCAGGTCCTTCTTCGCCGTGGGATAGATCCGTATTTTATACTTTTCCATGGATGCTCTCCCGCAGCGCATCTGCAACTTGCAAAAAGTCTTCCCCTCCCGCACCGGAAGCGATTTCCTGCTCCGCTACGGCAAGTTTGCCATAAAGGTCGATCAGGCCCTGTTGGCGTTCATATTCCTCCATGCTGATCACGACCATATCACCGGTTCCGTTGCGTGTGATGAAAACAGGTTCCTGCGTCTGATGGCAAAAATCCGAGATTTCGTTAGCACTATTCCTTAAATCCGAAATGGGACGAATGCTCGGCATCACTAACACCTCCACTGTGTTTTTCCACCTCCATTGTAGCAAAATAATGTGTAAATTTCAATGTAAATTATGTGTATCTTTTATTCTGGCGTTGCCAGACCGTCGAACAGCGGGCGGACGTAAGCGATAAACGCGCCATACCGTTACCATTGCATATATGGCGAAATAATGATAGAATAATAATAGAATTCATGGAGGTGACTGACATGAAAATCAAATCATCTACCGTCCTTCGTAACGATTATAATACGATCTCCGCACTTGCGCACGAGAGTCAGGAGCCGATTTATATCACCAAAAACGGAGAGGGTGATATCGTCCTAATGAGCGTAGACGCTTTTGAAAACCGGGAACAGGTATTGCAGCACCGTGCGGCGATACTGGAAGCAGAGTTCTCGCGCTTGAATGGCGAGCCCACCTATTCGGTAGACGAAATCCGCCGCAAGCTGAAGGGGAAGTACGACAATGCCTGATGCCTATCGCTTGGAAATTCTGACACCGGCATGGCAGGACATTGACCGGATCTCTGATCTGCACCTTCTCCTTGTCGGTCCGCAATCCGCAGAGAAAATTACGGATAAGTTATTGGATACCATTGCTCTGCTTGCCTCACAACCCTATATGGGTGCATTGCACCCGGATACGTTTCTGGCGCAACGGGAATATCGTAAAATCATTTGCGGCAATTATGTATGCGTTTATAAGGTGATCGGAACGACCGTATATGTGTATCGCATCGTAGACGGACGAACCGACTACCCGAAACTGCTGCGCTGACCCTTATTCCAGCGTTGCCAGACCGTCGAACAGCGGGCGGACGTACGCGATGAACGCACCGATGCCGTTGATAATGACCCATGCGAGCCAAATTCGTTTAAATAGTGATAGGTAATCCTTTGAGGTTATCGCCGAATTTTCCCTCACTCCACACCGTACGTGAGAGTTTCCCCTCATACGGCGCTCCATCATTTGTTAGAAGATTTCAGTAATTTTACAGTTTCCAACTGAGACACGTAAGCGATTCAGCTTTTCCAAGGCTTTTGTGGTCAAGTGCAGCTTGTTGCAGTATCTTTGTACGGTATCCTCCTGCACAGCATGTCTCAGACGGTGAATGTCCGCTGTCACAAGACAAAGATTTTTGTATTCATCTGTACCGCTCTGTCCCCGGGGTTTTCTATGGTGTGTTTCCATATTGCCAATCTGCAACGGTTCTCCGGTTACAAAACATTTGCCCCGTTGGCCTGCGTATAACGAAATTCGATTGTCGTTATACTCTGCACTGGCAGATTGTACCGGATTTTTCATCAGATAAAGCAATATGTTCATTTGCGCCCCTTGCAGGTTATCGTGCAGCAGCTCCCGGCCATGTACCGTATAGTTGCACTTTAACTGGTTAAAACCCAGTGGAATATCCGTACGGATGCAGGAAATCGGGAAAAGCGCAGTTTTACACACATAAGTCACTTTTCCACGGTATCTGCCATAATACCGGATAAAGCATCTACTTTTGCTGCCCTTAGGTGAGCTGAATTTGTGGGTTCGATTGTAAAGACACTTTCTAAGGCTGAATGCGATGTCAGAAAAATCCCTTGCGACTTCTGTTGCCGCTTTGTAATAATTGTGCATGCCCAGCACGATGGCGTTAAATTGCAGCACTTTTTCTATCTGTGGTTTTCTCTGTACTTCCTTAATGGCTTTTCTCAACTTCTGCTTGCATTTTTCTACACATTTTTCTTTCATTCGCGAGGTGGTTACCCAGCGGGTGGACTTTGGTCGGACTTTGATTTTAATTCCCAGAAATTCCGAATAGCTTTTTTTTCAGGTTGACCACTTTAGACTTTTCTTCGCTGACTTCCAGCCGAAGGCGTTCCCATAACCACTGTCTGGTTGCTTGAAACATGATCTGTGCCGTGCGTTTGTTTCTGCACAGTAGCTTGAAATCGTCTGCGTACCGGACGATATAGACTTCTTTCAGGCTGGTCTTTTTCAGTGCTTCGAATTTGTGGCTGTTCTGCGTAAAGCATTTACGTGTTTTCATCGTTTCCCATTGATTGCTGATCCACCAGTCCAATTCGTTGAGCACCACATTTGCAAGCAATGGGCTCAGGATGCCACCCTGTGGTACTCCCTCTGTTGGGACACCTATTCCGGAGATTTCTGCTTTCAGCATTTTTGACAAGATACTGAGTAGGCGTTTGTCACGTATACCAAGTGTCCAGAGTTGCTTTAGCAGCTTGCCATGATCGACATGGTCAAAAAACCCTTTGATATCAATATCCACCGCATAATGCAGCTTGGATATATTCACAAGGAATGTCATTCTGGACAGTGCGTGGTGCGTGCTCCGATTTGGGCGGAATCCATAGCTGTGCTTATGAAACCGTGCTTCACAAATTGGTTCAAGAATCTGCTTGATACATTGCTGTATCAGTCTGTCTTCAATAGTAGGGATACCAAGCGGCCGTTTTTTTCCATTGTCCTTTTCTATTTCCACTCTGCGGACAGGGTGTGGCCGGAAGTCATCTAACCGGTGCCTGACATAGGCCGTCAGCTTTTCGGGGGCTGTCGTGCCGATATCAGCTATGGTCGATGAATTGCTTCCTTTCGTCCTGCTTCCCTTGTTTTTCTTGATATTACGATAGGCAAGCATAATATTTTGTTCGCTTGTAATGAGTGGCAACAAGTTGGTAAACGGCTTTCCCCGCAGTGACCGGTCATAAAGCTCGTCCAATATGTGTTGAAAATCGTAGTATTCGTTGTTTCGAAGCCTTTGCTTCTTTTTCTGCTTTGTGTCGGTTGTCATAGGTCGGCTGTTCATTCCTTTCTGAAGGCGGGACAGCCTCTTTTAGTCTTACTCGAACCCTATGTGTTTCTGATGTTTCTACTGTAATATTCTGGTCTCCTAACAAATGACTTGTGCCTATCCCTCCGCGGCTTATTATCACCGCTTCACAGGTACTATGGCACTACTCTCACTGCCGCAAGTGCGGTTATACGCATAGTGCGCTTTCCCACAGCCGTTTCACAGGGGTCAAGCCCTCCACGTCGGCAGCTTTCCACGTTCCAATCATCCTATCTTTTCATATCTGCTTTTAGGTGCTCCCTTTAGGCCTGTTCGCAATATGCCGCCTGTAACAGTATAGGGTTTTTCGCAACTGGCAACTCTACTAAACCCCTGCGAACCTGCGTCTCCGCATCATGGCTTTTCAGCCATTTCACTGGTGTAGACCCGTACATTCGGAAGTTCGTCATTGCATGTCTCCACATACAAATTCTCACCATGAGCAGTTTATAGACCCCCGGCCTATCCACCACGCATGTTACCTCTAACATGTTTTCCTCAGCTTTTTCTGTTAGGGCAGTGTTCAGCCGGCTTCACCGAGCTTATGACCATTTCGGCACTTGACCGCCTATTTTCGCCATTCGGAGTATCAGGGCAGGCGTTTCAGGGCGTTACCCCATCATTCCACCTGTCGGATGATCAGTTCTACCGAAGTAAAACGTTTACGTTCTTTTATTTCGGTGCATAACCTTTTCAGTTATGAACGTGTCGCACGCCAATCCCACGCCTGATCAGCCTTGGGCTGTGCGCCGCTCATTTTAGCGCCGATGACTGCAATCGCACTCATCAGGCCGGCAAGGACGGTAGAAATGGCGGCCAGTTTGGAATAAACGTCCTTGATAATACGGTTTGCGGCCGTCCACATATCCTCTACGGCGAATGCCTGTGGGATGATGACCGCCCCAAGGATCAATAGCACCAGCGCGATGCGGTAAAATAGAAAGGCGCGTGCCATCCAGTCTCGGTAGACACGCGCCGTTTGCAGTTTATTTTGGTTCAATGATAGTTCCTCCTCGTCTTGATAATCTTGACAAGACGGCGTAGGATGCATATAATGAAAATACAAGGGGAACGCTGTTACAGCAGTCAGCCCCTACTCAAAGTTCAACAAATGTTGACCGTTCGGGTGCAGCCGAGCGGTCAACGCGCTTTTATAAGTAAAATATGAAGCAGTAAGATTGCCCATATCACAATTCTTGCGAATCGTCTCATAAAGCATCACCCCCTTTATAGGGAGTGGGCTGACCGCCATATGTAACAGCGTTCCTGTGCTCAGTATATCACATACGCCGCTTATCATCTACGTGTACCGCCCTTTGAGGCGGCTTTTTGTTACTCTGCTCGGTTTGCCGCACTGATGATCTCCTGATACGCCCAATGCGAAGCAGGCACATCTGTGAATTGGGTGACGATGGCCTGCACACGCAGCGAACGGCCGGTCACGCGGTTGATGAGTTTTGCCGCCTCCGCGCGAGCGATGGAATAGTTCGGGCGAAATGTGCCGTCCGGATAACCATTGATCCAGCCATGTAGCTGGCCGTATGCCACCGCATCATGCGTTTCCCCGGCTGTTGCCACATCGGGGAAAGCAATCGTGCCGGATGCAACATACGGCGAACCGCTCAGACGGTACAGCCAGACCGACAGCTCCGCGCGGGAGATCGCCGCATTCGGCCGGAAGTATGAGGCCGTTTCAATTCCTGCATCGTAAAACGCGTTGACCGCATTGGTGTACCAACTGCCGGTCGGCACATCCGCTGCGCCGCAGCTGGGATACACTGTGAGGTCGGAATAGTTGGTCAAGCGCGCCAGCATCACAGCTGCTTCTGCACGGGTCAGGGTGTTTTCCGGGCAAAAGCGATTGTTGCCCATGCCCTCGAAATAGGGGGTGGTAATGCCGCTCAGCAGATACAGCTTATCGCTGCCCGCCCATGCGGCATAGGCGCTCAGCTGGACATCATCACGGATACCGCTCACCGTCACCTTGAGTATGCCCTGATCGGACAGCGACATGGAATAGGTTTTGCTGCCCACCTTGATGTTTTTGGGGTCTGCTGAGGCGGTTGCCTGCTGGCTGCCCACACGCAGCGTCACCGTGCTGAGCTGATAACCAGACTGCGACGTGACGGTATATGTCACCGAGCCACCATTGTTCACGCCTGTTCGGGAAACCGATACGGTACAGTTCTGCGTCTTGCCGATGGTGACAGAATGATCGTAGGTGATCAGCTTAGACGCGGTAGCAGACACCTTGACCGGGGCATAAACGTCCTCCACATACAAGATGACATCGGTGCCGCTTTGCTGTAGTTTGTAGTCTACGCCGTCCACAGTGATCTCGTCCTCGTCCGCATCCACCGTACGGCTGGTGCCGTCCACGGCAAGCGTGATACGGCTGAGGCGGTAGTTTGCCTCGGCGGAAATGGTAAAGCGGACATCCGTGCCCTTACTCACCGTGCTGCCGCAATCCTTATCAATATCCACGCCTGTGCCTTCCGACACGGTGACCGGGATATGATCTTCATCCAGCTCGGAAACAAAGTACACCTGCAGATCGGTTTGTACATCAGCCAGTCGCAGCGTCACGCGGTCGTCCTGCCGGCTGATGCGGTACACCTTTCCGGCCAGCCAGATGCGTTCTTCGGACACGTAGCCGATTGCGGACTGCGTGCCGTTTCCCAGCCGAATCTCGGTGATTTCATAGCCGCGCTCGGCATCTGCGATGATGTTTGCATCGTTCCCGCGCCGCACCTCGACGCGGCTGCTGACCGGATCGACACCTTTATCACCGCTGACGCGGACGACCAGCGGTTGCTCGCCCGGCTTGCCGTTGCTGAAAAAGTGGATATCAAGGCTTTCTTCTACGGTCAGCGCCATCGTGACCTTGCCGTCCGTCACGGAAAACGGATAGGTTTTCTCGCCTACCTGAACAGCACCATCGGCCAGGTCGGCCGTGTTAGCCAGACCGGCATCGGTGCGCGTTACCTGCACGCGGGTGATCGCAGCGTCCCCGGATGGCGCTGCGGTAATCGTAACTACCTTACCGATGCCGTATGTCCCGCCGCCGCTGATGTCAATGCCGCTGTCCGCGGTCACCGCAACCTTGCAGGAAGCCGCTTCGGCAGCTGCGGACAACGTAAGATCACCTGTACAGTTGCCCGGCACAGTCACTGTCACGGTGCGCCCCGCATATTGCAGCGCCAGTACCATGCCGCCCACAGTAAGCTGCGTCGGCAGTTGTCCCGACTGGATTGCCGCACTGGCTGATGCATCGCCATAAGAGGCATGAAGGGCCGTAATGCGGTAGCCGTCCAGCGGTTCAAAGGACACGTCTTTTGTCACGCCGGTTTCCCACACGTTGATACCTACTTCACTGGATGTATAACCCGTGCCGCTCTGTACTTCAACGCAGTGTGTACCGCTCGCCGCGTATGACTGCGGCAGCAAGGCGGCTGCCAACAACCACAATGCAAGCAGTAGTATGGGGATACGCAATTTCTTTGTCGTCATGTCTTCTCTCTCCTCTCTGTTCACAAAAATAGGCCGGTATGACAGAAAATCATACCGGCCTTTGCCGTTTATTCGGTTTCACTTGCGATAAGGGCTGCGGCGGTCTGGTCGAAGACTTCCGAGCCCTCGTCCGTCTGTATATCGACCAGCGCGCGCCACAGGCGGTCCACCCGAGCAACGCCGTTGCCCAGATCGGTGTAGCAGACCAGCTGCTCCATGCCGACCGCATCATTATCCAGCAGCAGATGCACAACGAATCGTTTTTCGCTTAGCTGCATCGGCTGGGTGTACTGGATGCGGTCAAATTCGCTCGCAGCCGACCAGTGGTACAGCTCGCTTTCCGCCAGTTCACGCACCGTGCCATATTCGCCCAGCTGCACCGCCGAGCTGTTCAGCACCAGCTCCGTGCTGACCGATGTGAGCTGATCCGTGCCGGCAGTCGGCTCTTCGCCCGTATCAAGTGCGTACAAGGCGGCCGAACCACCTGACGCGAGTTCCACGTCACGCCGTACCAGCGGCACTTCCAGTACCTCTTCTGTCTGGGCATCGTTCCATTCCTCCAAATTTGTCTGTTTCATCTGTACAAATGCTGTCGTGTCCGTGTCGGGCACCTCCATTTTGGGATTATCGTCCGCGCAGCCTGCCGGCAGGAGCAGCGCCCCTGCAAGACAG
>JAHZFK010000035.1 GCA_019421385.1 Clostridiales bacterium | reverse complement strand
GCGTGGATTTGCCGACATTCGGGCGGCCGACCACCGAGACGACCGCGGTTTTCGTAATTTTGCTCATTGTATTCTCCCATAATGAAATATAAACCAAAGTGCGACTGGTATCGTCACCAGCAGCACCATCAATGCCCAAAGATGCGCGAGCAGAAACTGCACCGCTACCCACAGCACCCCTCTGCCGAGGAAAATGCAAACGCCGACAGCTGCACATGCAGCTGCGCACACAAACACGCCCGCCGCCGCGATATCCTTGGCATTGCGGACAAAGCCATCGTATCCGCTGGCCTGCCGGTCGCACAACCGCTCGATAGCGGTGTTCATCAGCTCCGCACCCATGGTCAGGCCAAAACAGATGCACAAAATTGCCGCCTCTGCCGCGCCCGCGCGACCCATCAGCGCAAAAATAGTCACATAAAACGCCGCAACCATATGCACGCGGAAGTTGCGCTCCCACTGAATGCACAGTCCCAATCCACGCAGCGCATGTTGAAAGCTCTCATGCAATTTTCGGATGTTCTTCCCCATATCAGTTCTCTCTGGTCAGGCCAAGAAAGGCGAGGTTGTCCTCTTCCTTGGCGCGCATCAGGCGCGTGTCCTCATCGTTCCGCTCGTGATCGTAGCCCAGCAGGTGCAGCACCGAATGCGTAGTCAGATAACCGCACTCGCGTGCCGGGGAATGACCGAACTCGGCCGCCTGCTCGACGGCACGCGTATAGCACAAAATCATATCGCCCAGCATCACACAGCCCGAATCCGGTTCCGCTTCCAGTTCCTCCTGTGGGACACCGTTCAAAAAGTCATACATCGGAAAGGACAGCACATCGGTCACCGCATCCTTGTCCCGATGTTCCGCATTGAGCTGCCGAATCTCATCGGCATCCACAACGGTCACGTCGATTTCCGCATCGAACGGCACGTTCTCGCTTTCGAGCACACGCTCCGCACAAGTGCGGATCAATTCTCTGACCGCCTGCTCGTCTTCCACCCGGGTTTCAAACCCGATATTGATCTGATGGCTCATCGTTTCTCCCCTTTTCGGCGGAAAGCAGGGTGCTTGTTGTCCTGTGGCTTGCTTCTGCCCTTTTTGCCCTCGTAGTCGGCATAGGCCTTGACGATGCGCTGTACCAGTTCATGCCGCACCACATCCTTTTCGGTCAGATAACACTGAGCAATGCCCTCCACCCCGTCGAGCACGCGCAGCGCTTCTTTCAAGCCGGACTGCTTACCGTCCGGCAGGTCGATCTGTGTGATATCACCTGTAATGACCGCCTGCGAACCGAAGCCCAAACGCGTCAGAAACATTTTCATCTGCTCCGGCGTGGTATTCTGCGCTTCGTCCAGAATGATAAAGCTGTCATCCAGCGTACGACCGCGCATATAAGCCAAAGGCGCCACCTCAATCGAGCCACGCTCCTGATATTTGGCGAAGTTCTCCGCGCCGAGCATATCGAACAGACCGTCATACAGCGGACGTAGATAAGGGTCGACCTTGCTTTGCAGATCGCCGGGCAGAAAGCCCAGCTTTTCGCCCGCTTCAACCGCAGGACGTGTCAGGATGATGCGGGACACCTGCTTGTCCCGGAAGGCCGCGACCGCTGCGGCCACAGCAAGATAAGTCTTGCCTGTGCCCGCAGGGCCAACACCCATGACGATCGTGTTTTTGCGAATGGCTTCCATATACCGTTTCTGGCCGAGCGTCTTTGCCTTGATCGGCTTGCCCTTGGCCGTAATGCACAACACATCACGGCTCATGGTATGCACCTCAGCTTCACGGCCATCGCGTGCCAGCCCAATGACATATTGCACGGTCTGCGTGCCGATCGCGTCACCGCGTGCCGCCATGGCGACCAACGCCTCAATGGTATGCGACGCCGTCTCAACCTCCGCCGCTTCGCCTGAGACTTTCAGCTCAGTTCCCCGGCTGATGACCGAAACGCCCAGTTCCCGCTCGATCAGCTTGATATTCTCGTCAAACGCGCCGAAAACCGACATCAGCAGTTCGGTTCTCTCCACCTGTATTGTCTTTTCTATGGTTTGCACCTTGCTTTCCTTGTTCTCTTTCCGTCTGTCGCTGTGCGCTATGGCGCAGCCTCGTCCTCTGCCGGCGGTTTTTCCGGGATTGTACTGTCATCGACCGCCTCAACGCCGATTTGCTCGACGGCATGCACGGTCATCTCCAGCACCGCCGCACCGTCCTGTTCGGTAAGCGTTTCGCTGTGCTCCGTAACCGAACCGTCCATACCGGAAGCGATTTCCTCCAGCGCACGCGAGAGCATCTCGACCCGCACATCCTCCACAGTAGCAGTCTGCGGCTTACGCTCATAAAACACATAGGTCTGCACGACCAGCGACACCGGGAACACCACGCTGTCCGACAGACGCAGCGTTCTGGTTTCTATTATTTTATCACAGGTGCCCCCGTCAATTCCACTCCCAATATATAAATTTAACCGATGATTTCCCAAAACCAGCGCATACTGCCGCCGCACCTTGCCGGTATACGTCTTGCGTTCGGTTTCGAGCGCGCGCGCCGCTGTCACCTGATGCATCGTATACGCCTCCACCTCGCCGCGCGCATGTGTTAGATGATAGTTGCCCTCCTCCCGCGTGGGAGGTATCAAGCCGCTAATGAGCGTGTCGCCTGTTTCGACCGCATCCCCCGCCTGCACCATGGGCTGCCCCTCAAGCGCTTTCACGCTTTTGATGACGCCCTCCCGCGCGGCAACGACCTTGACGACCGCGTCCTGATCGATTTTCTCCTCCGGCGGCGTAACGCCGTAGGCCTCAATCGTCAAGCTGTTCCCGCGGATGTTGAGCGATAAAAATGTCATATTCGGCTGCTTGCCGAGCATCGTCCACCGGATACTGCGTGTATCCAACTCACTGATGCGCGCACCAATATGCACGCCCAACTCTTCCAACTGCTGCATCACCTCCGCCTCATCCAGCGCAGGGTCGATATGCGCTTCGATCGCCCAGATATGCGCACACAACACCCAGCAAAGCAGCACCAACAGCGCAAGGCCGCCCCATAATGCGGTGCGCGGCCGCAAACGCGCCGCCCAAAACGGCATTCCCCGCCGCTGCACGATATGCACCCGGCAGCCCGTGCGCCCCATATACCGCTGCAGCGCGCGAAAATCCGCAATCGACAGTGTCGCATACATTTCATTCCACGCGGTGCGCTCCATCCGCCGCAGCATCAACCCCTTTGCAGCGCACAGATTGAGAAAGCGCGGCAGGCTTGCACCCGTCACGCGCACGCGCACCTGTCCGTGTGCCAGCCGCCAGAGCCGCGCAAGCATACTCTCATCCCCTTTCCGTTATCCTGCTGTTGTATACTCCACCGAAACGATCGTCCCGGTGACCGCCAGCTCATCCAGCGAAAGCGCGGTCAGTTCCAGTCCCGCGCCCACGATGCGCACTTCGCAGCCGCTGCATTTCACCCGCAGCAGCCCTTGCTCATATTCCTGAATACCGCGATGGTTTTCCACCACCACGCGGCTGTTACCGATGATCTCCACGCGCGGCCGAAAACCATGCAGATCGTCGATCAGCTCGCCCAACCCGTCATGCGCCATTTGTGTCCCTCCTCCGTTCGGGCTATTGTATGCAGCGGCAGCATCAAACTTGACAGCACCGCATATCCTGAGGCATCGGAGGTGCGTGCATGAAACTCTTTTTATCCCTTGCCCTATTTGCGGCATTCCTGCTGTTTCCCGCCGCCTGCGCCGACGGTGTGCGGGATGGTCTTTCCCTTGCCGCCGGACAGGCGCTGCCCGCGCTGTTTCCGTTTTTTCTGGCAAGCGGTCTGCTGGTGCGCTGCGGACTAGCACAAGCGCTGACCCGCCCTGCCGCGCGCCCGCTTGCATGGCTGTACCATCTGCCATCCTCTGCCGCTCCCGCCGTCATCCTTGGGCTTACCGGCGGTTATCCAGTCGGAACCGCGACCACAGTCGATCTGCTGCGACAGGGCGTGCTTTCGCGCGATACTGCGGCACGGGTCAACGCCTTCTGCAACTGCGCCAGCCCCGGCTTCTGCATCGGACTTGCAGGGCTTGGCATTTTCGGCAGCGCGCGCACAGGCGCAATACTTTACGGCATCCATATTTTGACCGCCTTGCTCACCGGACTGCTGGTTGCGCGTCAAGCACAGCCTATTTCCGAACCCATAACGCCCCCTCCGTCCGACCGCGCATCCATGCAGAGTTTCCCTGCTGTTTTTTGCGCCGCCGTGCAGCAGGCGGCTGCCACAGCCCTGACCGTCACTGCTTTTCTGACTGTTTTTTGCGTGCTGCTGCGGCTGACACAGCCGCTTTTAACATATCTCCCCTACGGCAAGGCTCTCTCCGGTATGCTGGAGCTGACCTCCGGTCTGGATGCACTTCGCGCACTGCCGCTGCCGAGCAACGTAAAGCTGACCCTCACCTCGTTTCTGCTGGGCTTCGGCGGTCTGGCCGTGCAGTTTCAAGCACGCGCACTGGCAGAGCCTGCCGGTCTGTCGATGCACGGATTTACTGCCTGCAAGCTGCTGCATGGCGCTATGGCAGCCGCGCTTACAGCACTCATAACCCGCATTTCGCCATCCGCACTTCCAGCTTTCGCCCCCATGGGCAACGCAGCATCGCCGCGGCACACCCCGATTTTCTTCCTGATATTGCTTTTGATGTTGTTTACAATTTGGTCTGGAAAAAAAGCGAAAAATAAGATATAATGGGTCACAGAACATTAGATTGGAGTGACCTGACGCATGAAGCTGAAAAAGCTGCTGCGCAAAAATATTGAGCCGCGCTGTACTTACTGCGCACACGGCACGCCGCTGGCTGACGGCCAGCGTATTGCCTGCCGCCGCCGCGGCGTGGTAGACGGAACCGATCATTGCCGTTCGTTCCGATATGATCCCCTGCGCCGTGTACCGCCTAAGCCAGCAGCACTACGCGGCCATTTTACCGATGCTGACTTCTCACTGGGGGATACCAATGAAAAATAATATACTATGGAATCGCTGCACAGCGCTTGCCCTGTGCTTCATTTTGCTGTTTGCCGCCGTCCCGCTGCCGCAGGCATTTGCTGCGCCGGAGGATGAGGACACGGTTTCCGACTACTCGGATACCGATAGCGACACAGGAAACGCCGACTCAGAGAGCACTGACACCACCAAGCAGGCGGACAATGCGAATGTCATTGCCGCTGCTCCCAGCGCACCCACGCTCAATGCTGAGGCCGCGCTGCTGATCAGTCCGGACACCGGTATGGTGCTGTATGAAAAAAATGCGGACGAGCGCCGCTATCCGGCTTCTACCACCAAGATTATGACCGCGCTGGTTGTGCTCGAAAACGTGACCGACCTGAGCGAGACGGTCACGGCCGAGGCATCGGATTTTGAAAAACTATCCGCAGATAGTTCCAACGCCGGTATCAAGCAAGGTGAAACCGTCACGGTTGAGGATCTTCTGTATGCACTGATGCTGCCCTCGGCCAATGAAGCGGCTTATATGCTTGCCCGTCACGTTGGCGGCACCTATGAGAACTTCGTCAATATGATGAATGAACGCGCTGCCGAGCTTGGCTGCGCAGGCACGCACTTTTCTAACCCCTGCGGCCTGCACGATGACGACCATTACACCACTGCTCGCGACCTGTACAAAATCAGCTATGCCGCCATGCAGGATGAAACCTTTGCGGACATCGTCTCCACGGTACAGCACCGTATGTCCAAAACCAACATGCAGGACGAACGCATCATCCTGACCACCAACAAGCTTATTCTCAGCTCGTACGCCCCTTATGCTTATAACTACTGCTTGGGTGTTAAAACCGGCAACACCTCGCAAGCAGGCAACTGTTTCGTTGGCTATGCGGAGTACGGAGATGCGAAGCTATATTCGGTCGTGATGGGCTGTGATGATCAATCGGCTGAATATCCTGAAATCCCGGCTAGCTTCACAGATACCAAAGCGCTGTTTGAGTGGGGTTTTGAAAACTTCGTCTCCAAAACCCTTGTCAAGCAAGGCGATACCGTCAAGCAAATCGATGTGGAGTTATCCACTGACACGGACAAGCTGGTACTGACTGCCAAAAACGATTTGGTAGCTCTGGTTCCTAAGGATTTAGATCTCGAGGCTCTCACCCAAGATCCTCCTATCACCGCACCGGACAGCGTGGACGCGCCGATCAAAGCAGGCGATGTGATCGGCAGCGTCACCTATTCCTACAACGGCATCAATTATGGTACTGTCGAACTGGTGGCGCTCAGCGATGTGGAAAGAAGCCCCGTGCTCTATTACGCCGACAAGCTGAGCAATTTCTTCCAAAGCACAGTATTTAAGGTCATTCTGATCGTTCTGGCCGTATTTGTTGTACTGTATATCCTGTTCAACCTGACCTTCGGTGGCATACGCCGCCGCAAGCAGCGCAAAAACCTGCGTTCACGCTACGAAAATACCAATTATCAGCGCAGACGCCGCAGATAACTATAGGCATCAAAAAAACAGGCAGACGCTTAGCGTCTGCCTGTTTTTTCACACAAGAAAAAGCCACCAGCCCCGTCTAACCGGGCTGGTGGCTTTCATTGCATTTTACTTATTTTTTATCAGGTAAATTCCGTCGGTGCATAGGTGCCATCCGCAATCTCCTGCGCGACCTTATCGGTCAAGCCGTTATAGACAACGCCCGGCTCGAGCGTAATGCCCTTGACCGCCGCAAGCTCAGAAACCGTAACAAACGCATAGGTTTTATCCGTGCGGCTTTGCAGCTCGTCAATGGCCGACAGCACGCCCTCGACCGAGGTCGGATACAGGTCATGCATCAGCACGACCGAGCCGTCCTTGGCGTTGACGATCGCATCATGCACGCTCTGCGCGTCGCGGTTCTTCCAGTCCTGTGTATCCACATCCCAGTTGATGATCGGAAGTCCCAACTCCTTGGCAACCGCCTTGACGTCGCTGTTCACGCCGCCGCCAACCGGACGCAATACCGTGGGAGGCTGACCCGCCTTCTCCTGAATGGTATTCGTTGCAGAAGAAATCTCCTGTCGAATGCCATCCGTATTCAATCCGGTCAGATGCTGCATCGGATGGGTCATCGTATGGTTGCCAAGCTCATGCCCTTCGGACACCAACCGCGGCAACGTACTGCTGAACATATTGACGCGGTCACCAACCATGAAGAAGGTCGCGTGCGCGCCGCGCTCTTTGAGACCATCCAGCAGGGTTGCCGTCAGGCCGTTCGGATATCCATCAAGCGCGCCGGTCGGTCCGTCGTCAAACGTCAGCGCGATATACACATCCGCATCCGGGATATCCGCGCCGACCGCCTGCGTCAGCCCATTTGTCTGTGCAGACAGATAAGCCTTCTGGCTGTCAAAGCCATCAAGCGAGGTTGAGGCGAATACGAATGCGCCATCCTCCAGACCCGTATAGGTTTTGCCCATCACCGCGGCAAACAACGGTGCGGATACATAAAACCGACCGCTTTCTTCCTCTGTAAAGGCGCTGATGTTATCGCCCTTTACACGGTCGCCGTTGACCTTGGCTTTGCCATTATCCTGTATCGTCGATTGAATGCCGTTATAGTCTACCGTCCATTCGTGACCGCCGTCAAAGGAAGCCGTGCCACCCAATGCAGTCACCGCCGCGCCGAGCGGCACATATTGCACGCCATCCCGTTCCACGACAGATGCACCGCGATGCCCGCCTTCTTCCTTCATCTGACGAACCTCGCCCTGATATTGCAGTTTATCGGAATCGGTGCGCATGATCACGCTGTCCGCTGCCAATTGTGCCTCGGATGGGCCAAGCTCTGCCAACGCTTCGTCAGCAATCTTGCCCATTTTTTCATCATCCAGCGCCTTTTTGGACTGAGAAACCACAACCAGATCGCCCATGTCCGCGCCCAACTCGCCTACCTGCCACGAAAATATCTGGCAGATATCACGAACCGGCACATAAACCGTGCCGTCTTTTAATACCGGTGCTGCCGACAGGGTTTTTGTTTCCTCATTGAACTGTGCGGTTTTGCTGTCCACCTGCACGCGCAGCGTGTCTTTCCGTTCTGTGATCACAGCGGTTTTGCTGCTTTCCTCCCAGGACAGTTCCAGCTTCAGATTGTCACACAAGGACTTTGCCGACACAAAAACTGTTCCGCTGCTGTCCCGATACGGCGCTGCGCCGCTCAGATCGACTATTTTACCGTCTGAAAATGCGCGCGCATTGTCCACTTGGTATACCAGCTGATTCCGATCCCCACCAAAAATCGCACTGGATATTCCTTTTACAACATGAAACGCGACTGGGACTGCAATGATCACCACCAGAATCAGTGCGATCAGCACGCCATAGTGGCTGTTGCGGCGGCGGTGTCTGTGGCGCCGGTACGCCGATTGATATGTCATTTCCGTTCATTCCTTCCTACCAGTTACTGATTGAATATATTCTCTATTGGTTTATTATAGCATTAAAACCGAAATACAAAAGTTACAGTACCGTTAATTTTCTTTCCCCGCAGCAGAAAGTGCCTCGGTCAGCATTTGCACACCGACGCCTAACAGGTGCGGCCCCACATACGCCCCCAGCGTGCAGTCGATTTCCCCCTCCATCAAATGCTGATAATCCGGCAGGCTTTTCTGTGCGAGCTCCCGTATCTCCTTGAGCTCCGACGGCGCTCCCCCATGTGCGACCGCCACATTAAACGGCACACCGCGCGGCACTAACGCCATAGCCAATTGCACCATTTTCTGCATTGCCGCTTTCCGTCCGCGAATTTTGGCAACGCTGGTCAATTCTCCGTCCGGCGTGAAGGAAATAATCGGTTTGATTTGCAGCAATGTTCCCGCCACGGCTGCAATCTTGCCGATACGCCCGCCCTTCTGCAGGTACTCCAATGTGTCCACACAGAAAAATACATGCGTGTTCCGAATCAATGCAGGCATAGCACGCAACAGTTCGCTCCACGACCATCCTTCTTCGATCCAGCGCGCCGCTTGTATCACCGTCATGCCAATGCCCAGCGAGCCGCTCAGCGTATCAAATGAAGCAACCTCCAAACCGACGGTTTGCTCCCCGATCAGGCGCACCATATTGCTGGTACCACTCAGACCGCCGGATAGGTTGATCGCCAACACCTTAGTATACCCAGCCTGCTTGATCCGGGCAAACGCCTGCTCCACCATGTCGCCGCTCGGCAATGTCGTTTTGGGAATCTCCTGCGGCAGCCGCCGATACACTTCATCCGGTGTAATATCCACCCCATCGGCATATTCACCATCCGAAAAAATCAATTTGAGCGGTACCACATAAATGTCATACCGCCGTACCAATGCTTGCGGAATATCTGCACAGGAGTCTGTCAACAGCGCAATTTTTTGTTTATTGATCATTTTATTCACCCTTTACAGGTCTTCACCTGCGCTCCAGTTAATCAAATGCGGCGAGGGCTTGGGTTCATTTTGCCCGGGCTGCGCTACTTTCACACCAAAAAAATCATACCACTGTCCACATGCGTCACATTGCCACGCAGTCGCCTGCGTTTCGTCCATAATGTAAATTTCATTTCCACATTCGCAGGTTAAAATCGTCATGCCGTTTCCCTTCTTTTTGTATACTGCGGTTTTCTATCCGGCTCATGCTTATAGAATACGTATAGTATAGCATACCCCTTACAAGAAGTCGAACCTATTTATTCCTATTTTCGGATAAATTCGCGTATTTTCAGCATTTTTATCCAGAAAGCAGCACAAGACCCGGCCGCTTAGGCAGCCGGGCCGTTTCCATCGGCAAGCACTTTTGCTGCCGGCATACATTTAGGTCGGTATATCGCCGTTTCTGTTCACCGTTGCAGAAATATTACTATAAAAGAAACCATTGGCTGTGCTGACTACTTGCAGCGTTGCCGGAACGGACGAAACGGTAAACGGAACAGTAAACGACTGATTGACCACATCGTTGGTATTGGTAAAATTGTGCTGCGCCGCTGCACCCGGCAAGACAGTACCATTGAGCTGTGCAACCGTACTGAGATTGAGTGGGAAGCTTACGCTTTTGGCAGGGGCAAAACCGCCATTGAATGCAAGCGTGTAAACACCCGGTTGGTTGATGGTAAAAGTAGGACTGTTTGCCGTATGGCTGACAGCATTGCCATAAGATTGCGCATTTCGATCAAACAGCAATGATGTCTGACCGGTTCCCTGTTGCGGTGGTGTGGAATAAGCCGATACCAGCTGAACATCCGTGCCGGGACCAGTCGGACCGGTTGCGCCAGTCGCACCTGTCGGGCCAGTTGCTCCGGTCGGACCTGTCGGACCGGTTGCGCCAGTCGCACCTGTCGGGCCTGTTGCTCCGGTTGGGCCAGTCGGACCTGTTGCACCGGTCGGACCAGTCGGACCCGTGGGGCCGGTTTCTCCGGTCGGCCCAGTCGGGCCTGTGGGGCCTGTTACGCCAGTCGGACCTGTTGCACCCGTGGGACCGGTTGCGCCGGTCGGCCCAGTCGAGCCAGTCTCACCGGTCGGGCCAGTCGGGCCGGTGGGGCCAGTTACGCCAGTCGAACCTGTTGCACCCGTGGGACCAGTCTCACCGGTCGGACCCGTGGGGCCGGTTACACCGGTCGGACCAGTCGGGCCAGTTGCGCCGGTCGGGCCAGTCGGGCCGGTTACACCAGTTGGACCTGTCGGACCAGTTGCGCCGGTCGGGCCAGTGGGGCCTGTCGGGCCACCTGCAGGTCCTGTGGCTCCCGTAGCTCCAGTCGGTCCAGTAGGACCTGCCGCGCCATTCGCACCGGTTGCTCCCGTTGCTCCGGTGGCACCCGTTGCCCCCGTCCGACCCTGCGGTCCCATTGGTCCCATCGGCCCGCGTTCACCACGGCAACCGCGCGGCCCTACCGGACCGGTATCCCCTTTTGGGCCAGTCGGCCCGCGCCGGTCACTTGCACCGCAATCACCGCAAATTGATTCAATCCATTCGTCGGATGCACGATCTCTGCCGCCACATCCGCCGAATTGAGGGCGATGATACATATGATTCTTCCTTTCGAAGGATTTGCCGAAAAAGCATTCGGCAGTTCAATCTATGCTCGCTTTACCGCCTTTGCTACTGCCTCATTGCTGTAAATCCGCAAAATATCGTCGATTATAGGCAACCGCCGGTGATTCTGGCCAATACACTGCAGCGCGTTCATTCCATTCTGCTGCTTCTGCATGTCTCCCGAGTCGATCGCAACATACACACAACCCCAGACATGGAATATATCCATAGCACAGCGGCTTGACAAAAGCACCGTTTTGCTCCGTATATGGCACACGCAAGGCGGTTTCATACCAAAACCGAGCTTGTTGCAGCCTGCCAGCCTCCATTTCCAGAGCGGCTAAAGCGCAGCAAGTTTCTCCACGCGGGCTATCCAGTGTAAACGAGTGCACCAACGCCTGCCGCGCCTGCTCGAGATCTCCCAGCGACAACAAGCAGTCCGCCAGATTTCTGCACGCTTCGATCCGGTTTTCCACCCAGCCGTCCGATCTCTGTAAAAAGTCCTCAAGCGCAGTAACCGCTTGGGCAAATTGCTGGTGTATCATCAGTTCACGCGCATAGTAAAATTGTCCGCGTGCATCCAGACGCTCTCCACGCACCAACAGATTCTCATAAATACGCAAATTCCGATCACTGTCCGGCGTTTTTTCCTTCCGATGTGTCACTGCTGCCTCTCCATACCGAATGTGCCCGCACGGTGCAATGCATTCATGCACCGCGCCCACCCAACAAAATCCTACCGCACGCCGTAACAACCGTTCCCGGTAATAGGTATAAGTAGGACGCCCGCGCTCATCAAAAGCGGTATGATACGGCAGCATGACCACATCGGTGGTTTCATCCAACTCCTGTTTTAACCGCAGCAAACGTGCTTTGTCCTCCGGCTCAATCACATCGTCCGCGTCCAGCCACAGGATAAAGTCCTTTGTCGCCTGCGCAAAAGAATAGTTTCGTGCCGCAGAAAAATCCTCACACCATGCAAACTCAAAAACCTGCCCATACCGTGCAGCGATTTCCTTTGTCCGGTCGGATGATCCAGTATCCACCACAATGATTTCATCCACAATCTCTGCCACACTGTCCAGGCATCGCGCCAAAACAGCCTCCTCATCTTTCACAATCATACACAAACTGATGGTAACCACAGAAATCCCTCCCATCCAGCGTATGCATTCCATCACCAAATGGGACCGGACAAGGCTCTCGCTTACCGAACGTATCCAAAAATCTCTGTTACGTTTTTCCAAATTCTGCGTGGATTCTCTGTTTTTTTAACGCAATTTGATTTATAATAGAATATTGTAATGGGAGGTGTCTGTTATGAATGAAGCCTATCAAGATGCGCTGTTGAAAGTAGACAGCTACGGCGCTATTTTTATGTATGCCACACACAAAGACCTGACAACCGCACCGCGCCACATCGTCCGCATGACCGAACCGGTTGACCCGCGCGTACTGCTGGCAGCCGTTCGCACCGCACTTGACCGCTATCCGCAGTTTGCACTCGGTCTGGTCCGCGGCGAAACACAATATCACTATCGCATTCTGACCCAGCCGCCCAAGGTGCTGCCGATGAACGACCTGTCGCCGTATTACATCGGCTCAGAGGACACGAACGGCTATCTGTTCCTGTGCGGCTATAAGGATAACACGATCTATCTGGAATACCAGCATTGTATTTCGGACGGCCGCGGCTTTGACCAGTTCATCCGCACTATTCTCTATTATTATCTCAAGGGCATGGGGCACGATGTAGATCCCGGACGCTCCATCCGCACCAATGAAACGCAGTTTACGCCGCAGGACTGTGAAGACGGTTATCTGCGTCTGCGCGGTATGCCGCAATCGGATGCCGACCATCACCCGGATGTCCCCTCGTTCCATATGCCGGAGTATGACAGCCGCAACGACGATAACGAGCTGACCACCGAGCTGACCATGTCGCTGCCGCAGCTGCTCGAATATACCAAGGGCAACGGCGTAACGCCTATGACCTTCCTCATGACTGCGATCTCCATGGGCATGTACCGCACCTACTATCAGGGAACTGACCGTACCGAACCGATCATCGCAGAAGTGCCGATGGATCTGCGTGCGTATGTCAAAACCACAACGACACGCTTTTTCGTTTCGCTGCTGGATCTTCCGTTTTTCTATGAGTATTTCAGCATGTCGTTTTTGGAAGCCTGCCAAGCCTGCAAAGCTTATTTCGATACGCAGAAAAACCTGCCACATGCGGTATTCTGGGCATTGAAAAACGCAAACCGCGTTGCAAAATCGCACAAACTGGACATGCCCATTGACGAAAAGGAGCAGATGATGCGTCAGCAGGCACGCGACTATATCCGCCGCGACAGCTTCATCCTGACCAACATTGGTGAATTCAAACTGCCGCCCAGCATGGAACCGCTTGTGGCCGATTATGCCGCGATTTTACCCTGCGCGTTCCAGCCCTTTGGGATTCTGGTCAGTTCGTATAAGGATACGCTCAAGGTCTCGATTTCACAGCGTGACTTTAACTACCATCTGGTAGAAAACATTCGTGCTGTACTGCGCGAGATTGGCTTTGAAACCACTGCGTTGCCTTATACCTTCCACGTCACCCGTTATGACGGTTTGCGTTTGGCAAAGGATTGACAGATACAAAAAACCACCGGATACATCCGGTGGTTTTTTGTATGCTTTATTCAGTTGTATAATAGACGACTGAAACTTCGCCGTTGACAACAGACGGATAGCAATGCTGGTACGTCTTTCCGGTGCTGACCGGCGCATCAATCTGATGATACGGCTGCGTCACATCCACTGCCACACAGTTCGCTGCCGCGGGCATTGTGATCGTCTCATCGCTGTACGGATTATGAAAGGCAAACTGTCCATCTGCATAAGTCACCGTGCGATCAATTGGCTGCGGGTTGGTCAGCGTGATATATATGACACCATTTTCCTGCCGCAAATTGGTATATTGCATCAGGCCCTCATACTGTACGCTGGAATCATAGTTTTCAATCACTACATCACAATAGCTCTGCGCGCCAATGCACAGATTGACCACATTGCCGCGCTGCTGGTAAACCGCATTGGTTCCTCCATCCAGCAAGTGGGTCGCACGATAGAGCATGACCGCCATTTCTGCACGAGTGACATTCGCCGTCGGGCTGAGTTTTCCGTTGGAACCGCTGATGACCCGTGCATTTACCAATGCACTGACCGAATCGCGGGCATAGCTGGATATCTGGTCGATATCCGAATAACCCGACAAGCTCCCTACCGGCAGAGTCAGTTTCGTACGCTCCAACGTGCGGTTGAGAAACACCATGGCATCCTGCCGAGTCATGTTCTGATCGGGCAGAAAACGGTTATCGTCCGTTCCCGTAGCAACACCAAACGCTTTTGCTGCGGTGACCGACTTGCTGTAATATGTGTTGCCCGGCACATCCACAAAGGTGCCGCTGGAATCGATCAGACCGCTGTCCAACGCTTGGCTCATGCCGAACGCACGATCCAGCATTACAATGAAATCCGCCCGTGTAATAGCGCTGCCCGGATAAAACAGATGATTACCGCTTCCCTTGATTACCCCTGCAACCGCAAGCGTATCAATTTCACGGTGGGCCCATGCGTACTTCTCTGTAACGTCATAGAAATAAACAGAGTGATCGGGCAAATACGCATAGGTTTCTGTGTTGTCTGTTGCAAGCGCAGCTGTGAGCACGCTTAACACAACGACAACCACCAGCAGCATCGCTGCTACCAGCTTACGCGTTCTTGTCATAATCTTCTCCTTGCCGTAAGGTGGATAACATGGGTGGTTTCCTCCACTCATGTAAACTTACTGCAAAATTATATCACATTTATCCCCACTTGGCAAGTTAAAAGTTGAATAAAATTATTGTTTCGGTTTTCATTATTCGCGATTTCCCACGTTTTTTCCTATTTTTCTATCCCTTTCCGTCACTTTTGCGCGTGGGGAACGCTTTGCCGTTTCACCCCCCAATCGGCAACTGTTCTGCACGATACCACCGATGGCTGCGCAGCATGGATACAAAAAATCCCGAGACTCTCGTCTCGGGATTTTCCTTTGTTCTATTACGAACTCTTACGCCATGCCGTTGAGCTTGGTAGTCATCTTGCTCTTCTTGTTGGCCGCGTTGTTCTTATGCAGGAGGTGCTTGGCAGCCGCCTGATCAACCGCCTTAACAGCGGTCGTATAAGCAACAGTCGCTTCTGCCTTATCGCCGGCAGCAACAGCCGTATCGAACTTCTTCAGCGTGGTCTTGAGCGCGCTCTTAGCCATCTGGTTGTTCATCGCCTTGACAGCGTTAACCTTGACACGCTTCTTTGCAGACTTGATGTTGGGCATTCCGAAAACACCTCCTTCGTTATCTATTCGTCAGTGTTTCTATTCTACCATCACTTTTCCCAAAATGCAAGTCTTTTTTCCATGATTCTGTATAAAAAATCCGACGCGCCGTAAAATACTCAAAAAAGGAGTGAATGCACATGGCTTTTCGCACAGATTTGGCTGTAGAAGCGGTGCAAAATCTGCCCCACGCAGCCAACTTACGGCAGGTTCGGCAGACCGAACGCACGATTGAAGGCTTTTCGGTCAACGAAGTAGATATCCTGACCGAACACGCAGCGCAGGAAATCGGCAAGCCCTGCGGACGATATGTGACGCTGGAACTGGATGCTCTCGTCCGGCGCGAAGAGGATGCTTTCCCGCGCGCCTGCCGCGCGCTGAGCACACTGCTGGCGGATCTGCTGCCGGACAGCGCATCGTCTGGCCCTGTTCTGGTCACGGGACTCGGCAACCGCATGATCACCCCGGACGCCATCGGCCCGCAGGCAATCGACCATGTGATCGCCACCCGCCATCTGGTCGAGCAAGTGCCAGACGTATTCTCCTCTTGGCGTCCGGTGTCTGCTCTCGCCCCCGGCGTATTGGGTCAGACCGGTGTGGAGACCGGCGAGGTCATTTGTGGTGTGCTGGATCGCGTCAAGCCTGCCGCTGTGCTCGCGGTGGATGCCCTTGCCGCCGGACGGCTCAGCCGCCTGCTGCGCACCATCCAGCTGGCCGATACCGGCATCACCCCCGGCGCGGGTGTCGGCAATGCACGCGCAGCGCTCAATAGTGATACGCTCGGTGTGCCGGTCATTGCCATCGGTGTGCCGACTGTTGTTGACGGCGCAACGCTTGCGCACGAAATCGCCGCGCAGCTTGGCGGCCCCTCCTGCGAAGCGCTTGACGACCTCTCCCTGCCGGTCATGGTGACGACGCGCGATATCGACCGCGAAGTTGCCGATATCGCCCGCGTGATCGGCTATGCGGTCAACATGGCACTGCACCCTCACCTATCCGTCAGCGATATCGACCTGTATTTGTCTTGAAGTTCCTGCCATCTTTCGGTCATACTCGCGCACGGACGGGCGTATGATAGAACAAAACGCAGGGAGGTGGCAACCATGAAAAGGCGCAGAAAATCCACTCGGCGGCGGCACGGCATCGGTCTGCCCGCCGCCGTTACGCTGTGCATTGCCGCCTCACTGCTGCTGTTTTCGCGCATGGGCGGCGAATCCACCGCGCAGCGGGCACTGACATGTCTAGCCGGAAACGGTGATTTCATTTTACGCGCGGTCTCGCTTGAACTCGGTCTTTCCCCCGATCAGGCTGCGGTTTTCGTTCCGCGCACAGCGGCATCCGCCCGCAGCGAAGACGCGGAAAGCCCGCTTGCGGAAAGCACCTATATCCCGCTGGAAGAGGAAAACGACAATCCGGTGCTGGATGCCGCCGATAAAGCCGCCACCATCACCGTCAACAACGAGACCTCCTATGCGGTCGATGTGGCCGCCTGTCTGGCATCGGATGCTGCCATCCATGTCAGCGGAGACGGCCCGCAGGTGCTCATTGTACATACGCATGGCAGCGAAAGCTACACACCGGATGCTGCTTTCCCCTACACCCCGACCGAAAACGAGCGCACCACCGATACCCGTTATAACGTCGTGCGCGTCGGTGACGAACTGCAAAGCGTTTTGCAGGATAACGGCATCGAAACGGTACATATTCGTGACATTTTCGACTCCCCCGCCTATTCCGGTTCGTATGACCGTTCACTCGCCGCCATCGAACAGGCAATCGAGGACTATCCGTCCATTCAAATTGTCATCGACCTGCACCGCGACTCCATTCTGACCGACGACGGGCAGGCTTACAAGACCTCCTGCACCATCGACGGCGAAGAAATGGCACAGCTGATGTTCGTCGTCGGCACAGACGATGGCGGACTGACCCATCCCAACTGGCAGGAGAATCTGAACTATGTCACCGGCCTGCAATATCAGCTCAACCGCGCCTATCCCGGTCTGATGCGCCCGGTCAATCTGCGCACGCAGCGCTTCAACCAGCATGTCCGAACCGGCTCGATGTTGATTGAAGTCGGTTCGTCAGGCAATGCGATGCCGGAAGCACTCGCTGCCATCCGCTTGTTCGGACAGACGCTGGCCGATGACCTTAACAACGTATAAGCCTGCTCCATTTGGCGCAAAATACCCCCAATAAGGGGTGAAAACATGGATACCATCACATTTTCCACCGATTTGGAAAGCAACGTCCGCCTGATGCAAACCATTTTTCAAGGCGATAACACCTTTGTCACGCGCCGCGCGGTCGGTCATGCCGGTCTTTCCTGCGCTGTATTCTTCTTTGACGGCATGGTCAATAATATTGCCATCAACCAAAGCGTCATCCGTCCCATTGTCTGCTCCGATTTAGCACGTGCCTCGGCGGAAACACTTTGCCAGACCGTGCTGCAAATCAACGACAGCCGCGTGGAGACCGACGTTTCCAAGCTGTTTGCCTCCTTCCTGTACGGCGACACGGTGGTATTCACCGAAGGCGAAGCGCGCCCGGTCGTGGTCAACACCAAAGGCTTTTCCGTACGCAGTGCATCCGAACCCGAAAACGAGCGCGTGCTCTCCGGTCCGCGCGAGGGCTTCACCGAATGCTTTATGCCCAATCTCGCCCTCATCCGCCGCAGGCTGAACGACAAACGGCTGAAATTCACCTTTCTTCGCATCGGCAGCCGCACCAATACGGTCGTCTGCCTTTGCTATCTGGCAGGCGTGTGCGAACAAAAGCTGATCGCCCATCTCAAGCGCAAACTGGAGGCACTCGACATTGACAGTGCGCTGGATGCGAACTATCTGGCCGAACGCATCCGCGACCACCGTTTGTCGCCCTTCCCCACACTCGGCACGACCGAACGCCCGGACGTAGTCGCCGCGCGGCTGGTAGAAGGCCGCTGTGCCATTGTAGTGGACGGCAGTCCGGTCGTGCTGACCGCCCCCTTTCTGTTTCAGGAATGCTTCCAGTCCAACGACGATTACTATATCAGCTTTTTGCAGGCCAATCTGTCCCGCCTGCTGCGCGTGGCGGGCTTTATCTTTACCATCACTTTTCCCGCGGTTTATATCGCGCTGATGCTGTATCACCGTGAACTAGTACCCGCACGGCTGCTGTTTGCCGTGTCGGCGGCACAGCGCGGCGTGCCGCTCCCCATCGGCTGGGAGACCTTCTTGCTGCTGCTCGTGCTGGAAGCACTCAAAGAAGCAGGCGCACGCACGCCCGGTGCAATGGGACAGACAATGAGTATCGTCGGCGGTCTGGTGCTTGGACAGGCTGCGGTCTCAGCACGCTTTGCTGCCGCGCCGACCGTGATTGTGGTGGCTATTGCCGGTGTGACCGGCCTGATGGTGCCCAAGCTGCAAACCGCGACCCTGTGGCTGCGCTTTGCTCTTTTAGCCGGAGCCGCCGCCTATGGACTATACGGCGTCAGCCTTGCGCTCGCGCTGGTATTAACCTGGCTCTGTCGGATGCACTCGTGTTCGATACCCTATCTGCTCAACCTGATCCCGCGTGTACAGGCCGAACAGGAGGACGCCTGGCTGCGCGCACCATGGTTTTTCATGCGGCACGACCGCTTTGCGGTCAAACGGAATTCATCAAAGGGGGACAAACCTTGAAACTGCCCGGAATACTGCTGTTGCTTTCCCTGCTGCTGTGCGGCTGTGCCCGCGAAGTCTCGCCGGTCTCCGCGCTTGCGCTCGACCGCACGGACGACGTCTACCGTCTGACCGCCGAAGTCGTGCGGCAGGACAGTCTGGATGATGCCGCTTCACCCGCCTACCTTGCTGCCACGGGACGCGACCTGCCTGAGTTATTGACCAATCTCAGCAACATCCTGCCCGGAGAACTGTATCTGAGCCATGCACAGGTGCTGCTCATCAGTGAGAGTGTGGCGGAGGAAAGCATTCTGCCGCTGGCGGACTACCTGTGCACAGAAAATGACGTGCGTCTCAGCCTGCGTGTCGCGGTCGTACGCGACGGCTCTGCAACCGACCTGCTGCAAGCCGATGACGAAGTCTACGCGCTCAGCGAACTGCTTGACCGCGCCGCACAGGAAGGAACGCTGCCCGATATGCCCCTCTATTGTGTGTCCGAAGTGCTTCATGCTGACGGCACCGCCATCCTGCCCGCGCTGTATCTGGACGAATTCGGCCAAACTGCGCCCGCAGGCACAGCCGTTTTTGCCAACGAGAGGTTGTCCTGCTTCCTCGACGGCAGCGAGATTGGAGGCGGCGCCCATGCGTGAACGTCTATTCCCCCGCTGGGGTGCCGCGCTGTTCGCGCTGCTGCCTCTAAGCGAGATCCTGTACACCGCCGCCGGTACGCAAACCGTCTATGCGGCGGCGCTGGCCAGCCTGATCTGCGCCCTGATCTGTGCAGGTGCTGCCCGACTCGCCCCCCTCTGGCAGAAGTCCCATGCACTGCAATGGCTGCTTGCGCTGTTTGCGCTCTGGCCGCTGACGTCCTCACTTGCCCGCATGGGCATCTTTCTGCGCAGCACAGTCTTTTCCACCCGCCCGCTTTGGAGCCTCATCCTGCTCCTGACCGCCTGCACCATGCTTGCCGCAACATCAGGCCTGAACCGCTGCGCCATGTGGGCGCTGCCGGTTGCATGGCTGGCTGGAGTCATTGTCATACTGAGCGGCATCCTGACCGTTTCACAGCTTCAGCCCATGTATTGGAGTATGCCTGATGCTACTCTGCCGCGCGAAACCGGCCGCATCCTGCTGCGCCTCCTGCCCGCTTCGCTTGTGCTTTCGCTTTCCCTGCCGGAACGGCTTTCCGGTGCAGCAGCACGCGGCCTGTCTGCCGGCAGCGCGCTATTCGCGCTGATCTCGCTGCGCACGACGCTGCTGCTGGGCGTGCATACTGCCGCTTTGCTGCCCTATCCGAATTTCTCCGCAGCGGGGCTTGCCGCCATCGGTGATTTTGCGCGCCACGGCGAAGTGTTTTTCGCCGTCCCGCTGCTGCTTTGCGAGCTAGGCCGCTGCGCCGCACTCGCCTGCGTACTGCTCCTGCCCTTCTCGCATTCCTACGGCGTTCTGCGTTTGTCGCATCGTGCCAAGCAATAGCGGATGCCTCTTGCGTCCCGCCGTGCGCTTTGCTATACTGTTGGCAAAGGAGACGGATGCAATGAACATTCAGATATTCGGCAAAAACAAGTGCTTTGACACCAAAAAAGCCCAGCGTTGGTTTAAGGAACGCGGCATCAAATTTCAGATGATCGACCTTGCCCAAAAGGGCATGTCCCGCGGCGAACTGGACAGCGTACTCAAATCCGTTGGCGGGCTGGAAGCAGTGCTCGATGAAAAAAGCAAGGGCTACGCTTCACTCGCCTATCTTGCTTACGATGAGGACAAAAAGGAAAAGCTGCTTGAGGACGGCACGCTGCTCAAAACGCCCATCGTGCGCAATGGCAGACAAGCAACCGTCGGCTATCAGCCCGACGTGTGGGCAAACTGGGAATAAATCAAGTACAAAACAAAAAGGACGGCTTTTCGCCGTCCTTTTTGTTTGTTTCAAACGCTTACATCAGTTCCTTCTGATGGGTTGCATACAGGTATTCGTCCATGGTGTTGATGATACGATCCTCCACCAGTGCAACCGGATCGTTCTCCAGCAGGCCCTCACGTACCTTGGTGTACTGGATGGGCATGAACTGGCTGAGCAGGTTGAGCGGAATGCCCAGCTTGCGCAGGTTGCCGATCAGGCGCTCCTTCGCTTCTTCCACCGACGGGGTCGGCATGTAGTAGCGGCAGCGGTCGGAGAAAGAATACTTACGCTTCATACGGATTTCGAGTTCCGTGCCCTGATAGTGCTTCTTCCAGTGCTTATCGTCCGCCAACATGGCCTTATCCAGCGTCTCGATGAAGTGGCTCGGCTCGATATCCGTGCCGTAGAGCAGCTCTTCCTCGATATGCGCCAGCGCAAACATACCTTCGCGCATCGCAAACGTCAGCGCCGGGCCAACCTTGAGGATGCCTATGCCATCCTCGACCAGCTCGCGCAGCTTGATCTTGGTCTGGTAGTCGGTCGAGTGGCCCTCGAATACCAGATTCGGAAAATCCTTGATCGACGCCATCAGCTCTGCTGCCTTAGCGCGGTCATACTCGGTGCAGCCGCTGTCCTTTTCCTCGACGCCCGGCTGAACCACAACGGCAATGACGTTGCTCCACGCCTCGTCCAAACCTTCCTTGCGGAATGCATTCTCAAAGGTCGCAACCGTGTTCTTGAAGTCCTCTACGCGAGTGACCTGTACGCCCTGATCTGCGCCGACCTGACCGCCCGGGATCGGCACCTCACTGCCGACGATGTAAACCGGCGCGATTGCGTTCGGATCGGTCTCGAGCAGCTTATGATAGGTTTCCTCGGCCACACGCGCCAGACGCGCACCGCGGCGGGCAATCGTCTCGTCGCTCAGACGGGTATTCGGGTCGTCATCCGCAACCTTCATGCTGGTGTCAATATGGATCTTGGTAAAGCCCGCGCCGACATAATGACGAATCAGTTCTTCGGCATCTGCCATCGCCTCAGCCTCCGGCTTGCCTGCAAAGGTCAGCGGGCCAAGGTGGTCGCCGCCAAGGAACAACTTGGACTTGTCAAAACCAACCTTGTCTGCTACACCAAGCACAAACTGCTTGAAATCCATCGGCTTCATGCCGGTGTAGCCACCATTCTGGTCGCACTGGTTGGCAGTCGACTCAATCAGAACGCACGAGCCGTCCGACAGGCCACGCTTGAGCGCTGCCTCGATAACATAGCCATTCGCGCTGCAAACGGAATAAATACCAACGCTTTTGCCCTGCTTCTGGAGTTCTACCAACTTTTTCAGCGGATTATAATTCATAACAATCTCCTCCTATCATTTTCAGCAAGCCCGCGGCACATCATGCGGTCTTACTCCTATAATAACACATTTTTTTCTTTTCGGCTTTAGGTTTGTCAAACGACAATTTGCATTTTTGCCACGATCTGTCCCTCTGGCCGCTGGTGCGACACATTTCTCCGCCGCAAGACTTTTCATCCGGATTCCCCTATGGTAAAATAGAAACACAAAACATCCCGCATGATGCAGGAGAAAGAGGGTTGGATTATGCCTTTGGTAACAACAGAAAAAATGCTGCTGGA
The DNA here is from genome assembly GCA_019421385.1 of Clostridiales bacterium. GTDB lineage: Bacteria > Bacillota > Clostridia > Oscillospirales > Butyricicoccaceae > Agathobaculum. The sequence goes on along the minus strand of JAHZFK010000035.1, from coordinate 2,610 downwards.
CGCACAGGCCGGTCATTATGCCGTCGGCGCGTTCAATGTCGAAAACTTGGAGATGGTGATGGCCGTCATCCGTGCAGCGGAGGAGCTGCGCTCCCCCGTCATCATGCAGACCACACCGTCCACCGTCAAATACGCCGGCTTGGACTACTATCTTGCCATGGTGCGCGCGGCAGCCGAACGCACCGATGTGCCGGTTGCCATGCATCTTGACCACGGCGAGAGCTTTGACCTTGCCATGCAGGCGCTGCGCACCGGCTATACCTCCATCATGATCGACGGCTCACACGACGCCTTCGAAGATAACATCGCCCTGACCCGCCGCGTGGTCGATGCCTGCGCGCCGTCCCGCATCAGCGTGGAAGCCGAACTGGGCAAGGTCGGCGGCAAAGAGGACGACCTGGAAGGCGGCGACGGCAATCCGTTCACCGATCCGCAGCAGGCCAAGGAATTCGTCGAGCGCACGGGCGTTAACTCGCTCGCCATTGCGATCGGCACAGCACACGGCCTGTACAATGGCACGCCCAAACTGGATTTCGAACGCCTGAGCGCGATCCGCGAAGTCGTTTCCATCCCGCTGGTACTGCACGGCGCATCCGGCGTACCGGACGAAGCAGTGCAGGAGTCCATCACCCGCGGAATCTGCAAGGTCAACTTTGCGACCGAGCTGCGCATCGCGTTCAGCAATGGTGTCAAGGAATACCTCCAGAAAGACCCAGACGTATTCGACCCGAAGAAATACTGCAAGGTCGGTATCGCAAACGTCGTTGAGACGGTCAAGGGCAAAATCGCCATCTGTGGTTCTGCCGGCAAAGCCTAAATGATTCTGTATAAAAACCCATCGCCTGCGCGATGGGTTTTTATTTGTCACTTCATCCGGGTGAGCGCCACGATATGCAGCACACAGAAATATGCACCAACCAGTGCCAAACCACCGCTGAGCACCATCAGAGCCAGCGAATACTGCTCCATATAGGCGTTGAGCGGAACGAGCACCGTGAACACTGCCCAAAGCACGATCAGCGCCATTACCTTTTCACGACTCTTTCGCGCGAGAATGGACTGAAGCGGCGTCAGCCGACGGCCGAAGTCCATATCTGTCACGACTTCGAGGTTTTTGAACAGCTTTTTGCGGTAGTACAACTCAACCACGGCAAACAGTGCCACACCCGCAAGCGTTGCCTGCTGCCAAGTCAGGAACGTGCCCGCACACAGAATCGCTGCGAACAAAATGATGACCAGCCGGTTCTGATAAAACATAATCGAGCCTTCGCTCTTCTTGTCGATCAGATAGCCTTGTTTGGTCAGCGCATCGTAATAGATGACGCGCTTTTTCTTATCCGTATAGATATTTCTGCCGGACAACTGCGTGTTGGGGATTTGCTGTTTCTTACTCATCTAACATTCCTTTTCCCTTGCAATAGGTCTGGAGCACGTTGTAGTCACGGTCAAGCACCACCAGATCCGCATCCAAGCCAACCTTGATGGCACCCTTACGATCTTCGATACCCAAGCAAGCCGCCGGATTCTTGGTGCAGGCATTGATCGCCGTGCTGACCGGAACTTGTGCTTCTTCAATCAGGATGCGCAGACCCTTATTGACGCACAGCGTCGAGCCTGCCAAGCCGCCGGTCGAGGTCAGATGTGCACTGCCGTCCGGATAAATCTCGATCTCGTTGCCACCAAACAGGAACTTCGAGCCAATCGGCTTGCCCTTTGCCATCAGTGCATCGGTGACCAATACCGCATGGTCCGCGCCCTTCTCATGGAAGAACTGATTGAGAGCCGCCAGCGTAGAGTGGTTGCCGTCACAGATGATCTCACCGTACATGCTGCGGATGCGGTAAGCCGCGCCAACCAGACCGTTCGCGCGGTGGTTGAACGGCGTCATACCGTTATAAACGTGCGTCATCGTGCGGGCACCGTTTGCAACCGCCATCACTGCCTGCTCATAAGTCGCAGCAGAGTGTCCGATGCTGACTACCACGCCATGCTCGCTGCAATAACGGGTCAGCGCAAAATCCTCATCGGTTTCGGTCGCCATGGTGATATACTTAATCAGTCCGTTTGCCGCTTCCTGATACTTTTTGAATTGCTCCACCGTCGGCTTCACAATATACTGCTCCGGCTGTGCTCCCTTGTAAACCATATCCAGATAGGGGCCTTCAAAATGCGCGCCCAGGATTTCCGCACCTTCATAGCCGTCGGCAACCACCTTGGCAACATTTTTCAACGCCGCAGTCAGCACCTGTTCGCTCTGGGTGATCGTGGTCGGCAGGAATGCGGTCACGCCTTCCTCTACGATATGGCGCGTCCAGTAGCGCAGGCCTTCTTCTTCCGCATCATTGGTGTCAAAGCCGTAAGCACCATGACAATGCACGTCGATAAAGCCCGGCAGAATACGCTCGCTGTCGTAATCCTTATCAACCGGCTTGGTCCCGTACGGATACACACCGGTGATTTTTCCGTCTTCCATCTCGACCTGCGCCGCGACAAACTGATCGGCAATCCAAACCTTTTTACTTTGAATAATCATTTTTTCTCCTCCTGATATCCCATGGTAGTGTCAAATACTACCTGTTTTTTTGTTTCAAAATATAATAAAAACCTTGA
>JAHZFK010000034.1 GCA_019421385.1 Clostridiales bacterium | reverse complement strand
TTTGGGATTATCGTCCGCGCAGCCTGCCGGCAGGAGCAGCGCCCCTGCAAGACAGGCAGCGATCAAGCCGCGGAATTTCATCATATCACGCCTCCTAACGCATTTCCTGTCCGATTACGCAAAACCGATAGGCCGGTTCGTTTGCGATGCAGGTGAGCATGGTGATCTGGTTGCCGGCAGTGGGATTCAGCACATCGGTATCCGTTGCAAGGATACGGCCGGCAAAGGTCACCCGGTAAGTGCGTGTGCCGAGCGAAGTCTTGTAGGTGACCACATCGCCGACCTGCACATACTTGAGGTTTGCAAAATACGGCCACGAACCGCGGTTATGGCCACACAATGCGACATTTCCGTTCCAGACGCTTGTCCCGTCTACATGACCGGCGCCTTTCTGCATGCTTTCATAGGTCGCACCGGAATAGACATAGGCAAAGATGCTGCGGCTGCCGATGGATACCGCGCCGAAATGCCCATTTGTGGTGACGAGCTGGTTCTGCTCGGTGTAGCCGCCGCTCATGCTCTCCAGCCGATTGAATGACAACCCTTCCAGACCGTTCAGAGTTTCATCCGTGGCGATCTGCTTTTCCACCGCGCTGCCCCATGGGTCGATGTACGACCCGACCGGAATGATGGGCGAGCCGGTGCGCGGCGTGGTCTGGTCTGCGTTCATGTCCATGCTGTCCAACGGGACGACGATCGTGCTGCCGCCCGAATCGTCTTTACTGTCCAGATCCAGCGCGTGGTTACTGGACGTCGGGGTGTAAAAATAGTTGTCATAGAGGTTTGCATCATAGCGATACTCGAGCGCCGAGGCAAGCGGCGGACTAAGTGCCAGCAGACAGCAGGCTAGTGCGCCGCTCACGGCGCATTTGATGGCGTTTTTCATCGTGTTCAACTCCTTTTTTCAAAAAAACCTGCCTTTGAAGGATAAACCACGCGAAGCGATTCTCTTGACAAAGACAGGGATTGTGCTATGATCATTATTGAAAGGGCGTTGCCATTAGCGGTTAGCTCGGCAAGTAGTTTAGAGTATGACCCCCGAAACCGTCACTTTGCCGAGTGGCGGTTTCTGCTTTTTACGATAATCGTAACCGTGAAAGGCTCGATATGTAACGTAATTCGCATGGCCACATCCCCCTTTTCGGGTGGTGTGGCTAACCGCCGTTCCGTATAGTGACGCCCTAAACGAATAAATGTCCGTTTAATTAACTTTTTCGTCAAAGAAGGAAGGTAAGAGTTTTGAGTGAGCTTATAAATGTATTTGATTTAGACCCATGTGATTACTATTTTCGCTTTGATAAATACACCTGTTTTAAAGAAGCTCATCATTTTTGTCCAGTAGAGAATATGACCATAAAAGAGATACTTGCATATCCACCTGTGCCTTGTTCCAATGAAAGAAGCTCTTACAACTATTGTATTGGTATTGCTCAGGCATTTTTAACTCATAAATTCGAATATAGTTTCGGGGAAAAAATAAAACCTGAATGTTTTATTCCGATTGAACTTACGCAATATGGCTGTGGCCACTGCTTATCTGATTCTGGTCAACACAGGTTATGCATTGCAGCGTTACTTAAACGTCAGCAGATAATTGAATCATATTTCCCTGTAAAAATGGAAAGGAGCAGTATTACTTGCCAGTGTTGTACGGGATCCCCCAAAAGGCAAGGATACGTCATTAGGAAAAACTGTCCTCCATCCAATTTTTCACATCTTCTTTATCGAATTTACAATTTTTTTAAAAAGCCATAGGCATTTATTGATATAGCCTTTCATTAAAATATCTTAGTCATAATCTCACCTGAAATGCGTAATCGCTGCCCACAAACGACTCCACCACATGGTGCTGGCCTTCGCCGCCGGTCTCGATGGCGATGTCCCGGCCAACCAGCCGTTTGGCGAGACGCCGGCGCAGGATCACCGTGTACTCGGTTTCCTCATGCCCCTGCAGCGCAGACAGCCGCAGCTTGGGCGTCCGTACCCGCACATACTGTCGGCTCACCACGTCGTGGATGCGGCGCTCTTTGTTAAAAACATAGACGTGGGCAATGTGCCAGCGGATATACCGCCAGATCAGCAGCAGAATGAGCAAGAGCAAAAGTCCGATCGCGATTGCAAGCTGTGATACCGTAATGTCCGGGTTGAGTCCTGGCAGCACAGGAATCTTACTGCCCGTGTACGTCACGGTATAGATCACACTTCCTACTCCGGTTTTTTCGACATCACCCTTGTAGACCGCTGTTGCCTGATAGCCGTCCGCCACCTGACGGCTGGTGTAGGTCGTCCTGCTGTACGTCGCCGTGGCTGTCCACGAAGCAGGAACGTCCGAATCCTCCACGTTGGCGGTCTCAGACCAGCTCAGACCCGTCAGCGGCAAGGTCAGTCCGTCCGATTGCACGCTTTCCGGCACAAGACTGCGGTCATTATAAGCCAGGTCATACGTTTTGGTGACCGTATGCGGGTGGCTGTCTGTAACCGTGGTGTAGCCGGTTGCCTCCACCTTGATGCTCTGCACATCAAGAAGCAGCTCGCCGGTGTAGCCGTCCTTGCTGTACGCCCGAGTCGCCGTAAACTGATCGATCACATCCGCAAGCTCACTGGACGGTGCTTCCACCGTAACCGTTTCCTCCATCGGCAGTGTGTCCGTCGTCTCCTGATCGGATTTATCCATACGCTGATAGCGGTACCAGTAGCCGTCCTGTGAGAACGGTTCCTCGCGTAGCAAGGCAGGATCGACTTCTGGCGACAGCTCGAATGTCTTGGTGAGGGTCGGCACGCCGTTGATCTCAACCATCTCGGTGCTAATCGGTTCAAAACGGACTTGGTCACCTTCGAGCAGTACCTGTTCGCTTTCCTGTGTAGCGCCCGCCGCGCTGAAAAGCAGCGCGGCGAGCACAGGGGTAATAATCCACCGGATCTTTTTCCTGTTCAGCATATGTGATAACACTTCCTCTGCCATCAAAGCGTAGGATTTCGCCGCCGGACAGTCCGGTGCATAGTCCAGTAGGCTCTCACCATAGGCCGAATGCTCCGCTACGCGGATGGAGTAGTCAATCGGCTGTGTGAATACATGGATCTGTGTGCCGTAGTCCTCTTCGATTTGTTCTTTCACTGCTTTAGCCAACAGTGTACGTCCTTTATACATGGTCAACAGTAAACCGCATACTGAAAGGCTAGGTTGATAGGTTGTCCTCACCCGGCGCACCAGTTCCAACGTGTCCGGCAAGCCCTCTGCGTCCAGATAATGCGCCTGCACCGGGATAATGACTTCATCTGATGCCGCTAACGCATTGATCATCTGCAAATCAGGATGCGGACTGCAATCGATCAATATGTAATCATACTGCGGACGAAGCATATCTACGATGGTTTTCAGCACATAGACTGGTTGGATATTGTCCTGCTCGCTGAACATGGACGCCGTTGCCTGCATAACAGACAAGCGTGTTGCTACGCCACTGAGTTTCTGATTTGCAGGAATTAGGTTGAGGGAATGCTGCTGTAAAATCGCATTGGCAAGACTTTCGGTCAACAATTCCGGACTGTCCATTGCCTGACACATCAGTGTGGCAAGTGTCACTCTACAATCAGAGGGGGACACTCCCATCGCTTTGGTAAGAGATGCTTGACTGTCGTTGTCGATCAGCAGCACCCTTTTCTCTTTGTTGGCAATCGCCGCTCCAAGATTAAAGGCGGTTGTTGTTTTCCCTGTTCCACCTTTTGCATTTACAATACTAATAACTTCACTCAAAATTGATACTCTCCCTATTATGTATACTCATTCATATGTGCAGCAGGATTTTTTGGAAATTTATGTATCGTGCATATTTGTGTAAAATAAGCACGAACCCTGTATGTTTTTACAATATTATAGTGTAGTTATGATAGCTTTTTTCAGCAGGGAAATTGTCACTTTTCGAGCGTTACCTGCCATAAACTATTCACATAATCCCAGTCTGCCTTTTAAGCAGGGTGTCCGGGGTTCGAATCCCCGCTGGGTCACCAAAAAAGTCTGTACAATCACGAGGATTGTACAGACTTTTTTCATATTTTAACGTATCAAAACCTTCCCCCAAAAGTAATACAATAAAGGGCTTGCTGTCTGTGTTTTACAGACAGCAAGCCCTTTCACTTTATCTTGATATCGCATGCACCAATCCGTGATGGCAACAGCTTCGGCAACTGCACTCATGGCTTGACAGTCAAATATAGAAACGGCTAACCCCGCTCCGGCAAGCTGCGGTATACAATACACGGGCGGCCACCGGTACTGTAATTCATTTCGCTTTCGACGATATGCTGTTCGGACAGGTAATTCATGTAGCGGCGCACCGTCACAACCGATAGACCCACTTGCGACGCAATATCCTCACTGGTATGCTTTTCTTCGGGTTTAGAGCGGAGATAGCGTTCGATCCGCTCGAGCGTTTGGGCTTGCAGCCCTTTGGGCGGCGCAGAAGCAGATGCAGCAAGGTTACCATGCGCATCGGAAAACAGCGCGCGATCCAGCAAACTCTGATCAATGGTGCCGTTGTGTATTGCCTCGCGTCGCTGACAAAAGTGCTCCAGCGCCAGTTGAAAGCGTTCATAGGCAAAGGGCTTTACCAAATAGTCGATTATCCCCAACCGCATCATTGTCTGAACCGTTTCCGCGTCGTTTGCGGAAGTCACCATGATCACATCCGCATTCACACCTTTCACACGGAGGATGTGCAGCAGCTCTGATCCGTTCATCTGCGGCATGAAAACATCCAGCACAATCAGATCAACCGCATGATTCTGCAAATAAACCAGCGCAGGGTTGGCGGAAGAAAACGTTTTTACGACAGTAAAACGGGGATCCAGATCGATATAGCGTGCATTCAGGCGGGTGATAATCGGATCATCCTCAATAATGACAGCGGTATACATAATGCCTCCTGCTCTTTCTAATACGGGTCGCTGACGGTGATGATAAACGATGTTCCGACCCCGGGTTCGGATTCGACCCGGATGGCGCCATGATAGGATGAAACCATATCCTGTACCAGAGACAAGCCCGTGCCATGCCCCTCCCCCTTGGTGGAATACCCCCGCTCAAAGATGCGCTGAACCATTTCATGCGGCATGCCGGGGCCCGTATCATCCACGCTGATCAACAGACCGTGCTCACCATCCTGGATGCTGACTGTGACCTCGCGAGGAGCGTACTGCGGCACATTCCGCAGTGCATCAAATGCATTTTCGGTCAGGTTCCCAATGACAGTCACCAGTCCCCCGGCCGGCATATACCGGTTATCAACGCCGAGATGGCTGGACGGCGTGATCACAAACCGGATGCCAAGTTCCGCTGCGCGGTAGGCTTTACCGATTAAAAGCGCAGCGATGGACGGCTCATGGATACGGTCCGAAATAAAGCTGATGGACTGTGCGCGCGTTTGCGTGATTTGCAGGACATAGTCCTCGGCTTGCTTGATTTCACCGAGCTGCAGCAGGCCAAGGATCACATGCAGCTTATTGGTGAATTCATGCGTATAGGAGCGCAGTGCTTCCAGAATGTGACGCACACCGGTCAGATCCTGTGCCAATTGGATGACCTCGGTACGGTTGCGGAAAATCGCCACTGCGCCCTCGATCTTCCCATTGCGCCAAAGCGGAATACGGTCCGAGAGGATGGCAACATGTTTGATTGATTCCAGACTGACGTTATATTCCGGACAACCGGTCTGCATGACGCGCGCGATGGTAGAACGGGGATAGAATGTGCTAAGCGGTTTGCCGAGTGCGTCCTGCTGTGTTGTCTTTAGCATGTCGGCAGCAACCTGATTGAGATATGTAATGCATCCGGTCAGGTCAATGGCAAGAAGCCCTTCATCCAGCGCGTTCAGGATATCACTGCGTTGCAGAAACAGACGGCGGAAGGCATCCGGTTCATAGCCGAGCAGTTCCTGCTTGATGTGTCTGGTCAGACGCAGGCTGAGAAGGTTGCCGAGCATCAGCGCAGCGATGGCGATCAGCAAATGCACCGTGAGCGTGCTCAACACGGTTTGATGAATGGATCGGATATAGATTGCCGCCATGGTAAAGCCGCTCACTTGGCCGCTGTTATCATAAATTGCAGCGTATGCACACCGATCCGCATTGGCGGGCGCTTCATGGTTATACAGCAGCGTTGTCCCACCCGATTGAAAATAGGACAGAACATCCTCGCTCAATGCGGGCACTCCGGCCAGTTCACTTGAGTTCGAGTCAAGGTCATAAAACGCGATGGGAGTACCCGAGGCATCATACACCGCGAAAACATCAATGTTAGGAACTTCGCGCACCGTATGCTCGACATATTCCTGCAGCCGCTCCGAATGATTGTCTTCCATCAGCAAGGATGTGCCTGCCGCCACCTGCACCGCACTCAAAAGTACCTGATCGCGCACTTTGGCATCCTGCTTCAGACTGATCCACAGACTGGCGCAGAAGGCCAGCAACAGGGTAACACAGATACAGACCACCAAAATCTTTCGGATTTGCCCATATAATTGCAACGACGGAGTGTTGTTTTTTTTCAACATCCTCTCTCCCTTATCGTTTTCTATCGTTTTTTCCTATCATAACATAATTGGCGAAACGCATCAAATTAAATCCAACGCAAACGACAGAAACCGGCATTTTGCGCATTTTATTTTTTTTACTTTCGTAAGGGAACGATTTCACATTTCTGTCGCTATAATAGGTCACAAAGCTCAAAAACAAAAAGGGGGGATACCTGTTGGAGGCAATCAAAGCGGAACTCAATGCGCAGCTGCAAACACATACGGCGTTTGAGATCCCGCTGTTCGGCGGAATACCGGTACCCGAATCCGCAGTCGTTACATGGGCGATCATGCTTGTGCTCACGCTTGTGGCGATCTGGCTTACGCATGGGATGCGCAAAAAGCCCGGACGACGGCAGATGGCGGCAGAGATGCTGGTTGGCTTTATCAACAACTTTTGCCACGATTCGCTCGGTGATGCCCACTGGCGCACGTTCGCACCGTATCTGGGTACGGTCGGCCTGTATCTGGCTCTGGCCAATGTGTCCGGCCTGTTTGGCGTAGCACCGCCGACCAAGGATCTGAACGTCACAGCCGGTTTGGCGCTGATGAGCGCGGTGCTGATCTACGGCGCGCAATTCCGTTATCACGGACTGGGCGGCGGTCTGAAAAAATTTGGTGAGCCGGTGGCCATTGTGGCGCCGCTCAACATTATGGAAATCGGCATCCGTCCATTGTCGCTTTGTATGCGTCTGTTCGGCAACATTTTCGCGGGCTTTGTCATCATGGAGCTCATTAAACTGGCCGTTCCGGCCATCGTACCGATTCCGTTCAGCCTGTATTTTGACGTGTTTGACGGCATGATTCAGGCGATCGTGTTTGTCTTTTTGACAACGCTGTTCCTTGCGGAATCAATTGAGTAAGCAACTTTTAACAACAAAAATTAGGAGGAAATAAAAATGGGTATTGCAATTGGCGCGGGCATCGCGGTTCTGACTGGTATTGGCGCAGGCATTGGCATTGGTTTTGCTACGGGCAAGTCTTCTGAGGCAATCGCACGGCAGCCGGAATCCGCTGGTCAGATCAGCAAGAATCTGATTCTCGGCTGTGCGCTGGCTGAGGCGACTGCGATTTACGGCTTCCTGATCGGTATCCTGCTCATCTTCATGGGCTGATCGGGGGCGCTATCGGATGATCCTGAATCTGAACGCTCAAATTATATGGGTATTCGTCAATCTGCTGGTTCTGTTCCTGCTGATGAAGAAGTTCCTGTTCGGTCCGGTCACCAAAATGCTGGACGAGCGGGCGCAGGGCGTGTCTGATACGATCGACCAGGCAGAAAGCCGTCTGGCCGATGCCGAACAGAGCAAGGCCGAATCCGACCGGCAGCTGGCGCAGGCCCAAGACGAAGCAGCTCGCATCATTGCCGCTGCCAAGCAACGCGGAGAGCGCGAATATGCGCGTCGCATTGCCGAGGCCGAGCAAGTCGTCCAACGGCTTAATGCACAGGCTGCGCAACAGCGGGAGGCCGACCGCGCTGCCATGCTGGCGGATGCCAAAAAGCAGATCGCGGCGCTGGTGCTGCTGACGACAGCCAAGGTTTCCCAATGCCGTCTGGATGGGGATACCGACCGCAGCATGCTGGATTCCTTCCTGCAGGAGGAAGCGGGTGACGCATTATGAGCACGGTGGCGGCCCGCTATGCGGCTGCGCTGCGGGAGTCCGGCTGTACGCTGGAGGAACTGCGGCGAACCGCAGACTATCTGACCGACCTCGCGCCGCTGTGGGAAGCGTTGTGCAGCCCGGCGGTGGAAGCCCGGGAAAAGCATGCCGTACTCGACCGGCTCCCGGACTTTACCGAACACGACAAACTGCTGCATTTTTATAAACTGCTGGCGGAAAAAGGCCGGATGGAATTGCTTCCTGAAATTGTGGACGCATATCGCCGGTTGGAGCTGCGTGCAAACAAGGAAGGCCTGTGTACGCTGCGCTGTGCCCGTGAACTGGACGATGAACAGCTGGGAGAGTTGGCGCGTTTGCTGTGCCGCAGACACGGCTATCAGGCCATGACGATGGAAATTGTCATCGACCCGTCGGTGCTGGGCGGTTTTGTCGCCGAACTGGACGGTGTTACCTATGATAAGAGTGTAGGCGGGCATCTTCATGCACTGGCACAAAGCCTGCAAAAGGGGTGAAAATTGTTGAACCATTCTGATGAAATTATATCCATTCTCCGTGAGGAGATTGAACAATATGATAACCGCACGCGCCGGGATGAAACCGGCACGGTGCTCGAAATCGGTGACGGCATTGCGACTGTTTACGGTCTGGGCCGCGCAGTATATGGCGAGCTGGTGGAATTTGAAACCGGAGTGCGCGGCATCGTGCTCGGCCTGGAGCGCGACAGCGTAGGCGTTGTTCTTCTTGGCAGCGAAACAGGGCTGCATGAAGGCTCACAGGTAAGGCGCACCGGACGCGCGGCAGATGTGCCGGTCGGTGATGCCATGCTCGGCCGAACGGTCAACGCCTTGGGTGAGCCGATCGACGGTTTGGGACCGATCGCCTGCACCGAGACGCGCCCAATCGAGCGCGAAGCGCCGGGCGTTGTCACGCGTGAGCCGGTCAACCAGCCGTTGCAAACCGGCATTTTGGCAATTGATGCGATGGTGCCGATTGGCCGCGGTCAGCGTGAGCTGATTATTGGCGACCGTCAGACCGGCAAGACCTCGATCGCTGTGGATGCGATCCTCAACCAAAAGGGCCAAAACGTGATCTGCATCTATGTTGCGATTGGCCAGAAGGCATCCACGGTTGCCAAGCTGCGCGGCACGCTGGAAAAACACGGCGCGCTGGAATACAGCATTATTCTTTCTGCAACCGCGGCCGATTCCGCGCCGCAGCAGTACATTGCGCCCTATGCAGGGGCAGCGATCGGTGAGTATTTTATGGAAAAAGGTCGAGACGTGCTGATTGTCTACGACGACCTGACCAAGCACGCGGTCGCCTATCGAACCCTGTCGCTGCTGCTGCGCCGCTCGCCGGGTCGTGAAGCGTATCCGGGCGACGTATTCTATCTGCATTCGCGTTTGCTGGAGCGCGCCTGCCATCTGACCGAGAAATACGGCGGCGGCTCGATGACCGCACTGCCGATCATCGAAACGCAGGCGGGTGACGTTTCTGCGTACATCCCCACCAATGTCATTTCGATCACGGATGGACAGATCTATCTGGAAAACGATCTGTTCTTTGCGGGTCAGCGACCGGCGGTCAACGTCGGCCTGTCGGTTTCCCGTGTAGGCGGCGCCGCACAGACCAAGGCGGTCAAGAAAACAGCCGGTACGCTGCGTATTGATTTGGCCCGCTTCCGCGAGCTGGAAGTATTCACCCAATTCAGTTCGGATTTGGATAAGGATACCCGCCGTACACTGGCTCACGGCAAGCACCTGATGGAGATTTTGAAGCAGCCGCTTTGCCACCCATTGCAGGTTTGGCAGCAGGCGGTGATCCTGTACGTTGCGACGAGCGGCCTGCTTTCCGATGTCCCGCTCGATCGTGTCAATCAGTTTGTCCACGATTTTGCGGACAGCCTGCCCGATACCTTGACGAGCGAGATCCAGTCCACCGGCACTCTGGCTGGCACGGCAGCAGAACAGATCCGTGAAGCGCTGGAAGCATATAAAAAGCAGGTGGGTGCGGCATGGCAGGAATAAAAGAGATCCGCACGCATATCAACAGTGTACAGCAGACCCTGAAGATCACGAATGCAATGTATCTGATCTCGTCCTCCAAGCTGCGCAAGGCGCGGCAGCAACTGAATAACGTGGAGCCGTACTTTTTGAAGATCACCTCCACGATCTCAGATATTCTGCATCGTTCGCCCGAAATCGAACACATCTACTTTGACAAGCGAGAAGATGTGGCCGAACACAAAGTCGGCTTTATCGTGATTACCGGCGACAAGGGACTGACTGGCGCTTATAACCATAATGTCCTGCGTCTGGCAGAGGAACATTTGGCAAAGGTTGCGCACCCGACTCTGTTCCTGATCGGACAGACGGGGCGCAGTTATTTTGCCGCGCGCAACATCCCGATTGACGGCGAATTTATGTATACCGCGCAGGACCCGACGGTTTCGCGGGCACGCGACATTGGGGATACCTTTATCCGGTTATTCCGCACGCGGGAACTCGACGAGGTCTATGTGGTCTATACCGAAATGGTTTCACCGGTGCGGCTTGAGCCCAAGGTGCGCAAGCTGCTGCCGCTGGATATCGACGCCTTCCCATGGGAGCCGCGCCAGAGCGAGACCGGCCCCTACCAGCAGATGGTTACCTATGTTCCCTCGGCCGACCGGGTGCTCAGCCAAGTTGTTCCGGCCTATGTCAAGGGGACGCTGTTCGGTGCGCTGGTAGAATCCTTCTGCTCGGAGCAGAACGCCCGTATGACGGCGATGGATACCTCAACCGATAATGCGCGTGATATGCTCAAGACGCTATCCCTGCGCTATAACCGTGCGCGTCAAGCAGCCATCACGCAGGAAATTACCGAAATCGTAGGCGGCGCCCAAACCAAAGAAAACGACCAGCCGCAGCACCGGCAGCAAAAGCCGGTGCGCGTCATTCGCTTCCTGGCGGATGGCAGTCGCGCATAGAAAGCGAGGAAACAATATGGAGCAAACAGGCATCATAGTGCGGGTAGCCGGCCCGGTCGTTGATGTGGAATTTAACGGCGGCCACCTGCCTGAAATAAATGAAGCGCTCTGCGTTATGGTGGGAGACGAGAAACGGACGATGGAGGTCGCGCAGCACATTGGCGGCGATTCCGTCCGTTGTATCATGCTTTCTCCCAGCGAAGGACTTGGCAGAGGAGACAAGGTGGATGCTACCGGGCATCCGATCAGCGTTCCGGTCGGTGAAGGTACACTGGGACGCATGTTCAATGTATTAGGCAATCCGATCGACGAGAAGGGCGATGTGGACACCACAGAGCGCTGGTCGATCCATCGTGATCCGCCGTCTTTCGAGCAGCAAAGCCCCACCACAGAGATTCTGGAAACCGGCATCAAGGTAATTGATTTGCTGGCGCCGTATGCGCGCGGCGGCAAGATCGGCCTGTTCGGCGGCGCAGGTGTCGGCAAAACCGTCCTGATTCAGGAACTGATCCACAACATTGCCACCGAACACGGCGGTTATTCGATTTTTACCGGTGTGGGCGAGCGTACACGCGAAGGCAACGATTTGTGGCGTGAGATGGGCGAATCGGGCGTTTTGAACAAGACCGCCCTGATTTTCGGTCAGATGAACGAGTCTCCCGGCGCGCGTATGCGCGTTGCGTTGACCGGCCTTACCATGGCGGAATATTTCCGCGACTGCCAGAAGCAGAATGTACTGCTGTTTATCGACAACATTTTCCGCTATGTGCAGGCGGGCTCCGAGGTTTCGGCCTTGATGGGCCGTATGCCGAGCGCGGTTGGTTATCAGCCGACGCTGGCAGACGAGGTCGGCGCACTGCAAGAACGTATTACCTCGACCCGCGACGGCGCGATCACCTCGGTGCAGGCGGTCTATGTCCCTGCGGACGACCTGACTGACCCCGCGCCGGCCACTACCTTCTCTCATCTGGATGCAACAACCGTGCTGTCGCGTAAGATTGCAGAACAGGGTATTTATCCCGCAGTCGATCCGCTGGAATCCACTTCCCGTATTCTGGAGCCGGATGTACTCGGCAACCGGCATTACACGGTCGCACGCGGCGCACAGGAGCTTTTGCAGCGCTATCGTGAGTTGCAGGATATCATTGCCATTCTGGGTATGGAAGAGCTCAGCGCGGATGACCGTAAGACGGTAGACCGCGCACGCCGTATGCAGCAGTATTTCTCGCAGCCATTCTTCGTCGCCGAGCCCTTTACCGGTCTGGAAGGACGCTATGTAAAGCTGGAGGAGACGTTGAGCGGCTTTGAAGCATTGCTGGGCGGCGAGCTAGACGAGTATCCTGAGTCTGCCTTTGCCATGGTTGGCACAGTGGATGAGGTCCGCGAAAAAGCGCGCACGCAAGGGGCGGTTTAATGGATAACCTGTTTTATTTGGAAATTATCACGCCGGAAAAGCAGTTTTATGTCGGTCCTGCCGAGGGGCTGGTGATCCCTGCGATTGACGGCTCATATGGTGTGCAGCCCGGTCATGAACCGGTCGTGACTGCAATCGAGCCGGGTATTGCCCGCTTTCGAGTGAACGGTGTTTGGCAGGAAGTCGTAGTCAGCGACGGGCTTGCCGAAATCATGCCGGATTACACGATTCTTTTAGTGTCAAGCGCCGAGCGTCCCGAAGAGATCGACCGTGCACGAGCTGAACGCGCGAAAGAGCGCGCCGAGGAACGGCTGCGCCAGCAGCAAAGCGTACGCGAATACTATCTCTCCAAGGCCGCGCTTGCTCGTGCAATGGCGCGTTTGCGCGCACGGCCTAAATAAACAGGCTACGGTAACAGCATGTTGTTTGCAGAGAAGCAGCCGAAATCTGCACAGGAAAATCACGTTCCCAGCAGGTATTGTGAAATTATTCACAATAAATAAAAATGAGAATTTTGCGTCGAAAAAGATTGTTAATTTTTTAATTATAAAAATCTGGCCTGCTGCGCAACCGTGGTATACAATAATATCGAAAGCAAAAAAGCATTGCAGGTAAGAAAGGGGAATTCATAAATGGAAGGCAACACCAACGCTGTATGCGAAGAAAAAGGTGCATTGACCGACAAGTTGCTGCACAAGATGGACGCATACTGGCGTGCAGCCAATTATCTGGCAGCAGGACAGCTTTATCTGCTGGATAACCCGCTGCTGCGGGAACCTTTGACGATGGATCAGATCAAAAAGAAGATCGTTGGACATTGGGGCACCGTACCGGGGCAGAACTTTGTATATGTGCACCTCAATCGTGCCATCAAGCGCTACGATCTGGATTTGATTCTGTTGTCCGGACCGGGACACGGCGGCAACTTCTTCGTTGCCAATACTTATCTGGAAGGCACATACAGTGAGGTTTATCCCAATGTGAGCGAGGATACCGAGGGAATGAAGCGCCTGTTCAAGCAGTTCTCTTTCCCGGGCGGTATTGCCAGCCACGTGGCGCCGGAAACGCCGGGTTCGATCAACGAAGGCGGCGAGTTGGGTTACTCCATTGCGCACGCATTCGGCGCAGTGTTTGATAATCCGGATCTGATTGCGGCGGTTACGGTTGGCGACGGCGAGGCAGAGACCGGACCGCTGGCAACCTCGTGGCAGTCCAACAAGTTCCTCAATCCGATTACGGACGGCGCAGTTTTGCCGATCCTGCATCTGAACGGATACAAAATTTCCAATCCGACCATCTTCTCCCGCATCTCGCATGAAGAGTTGCAGAAGTATTTCGAGGGATGTGGCTGGAAGCCCTATTTTGTCGAGGGCGACGACCCGATGACGATGCACAAAAAGATGGCCGAAACTCTCGATCAGGTCGTGGAGGAAATCCTTGCGATCCAGAAGCATGCCCGTGAGACCGGCGACGCGACACGTCCCGTGTGGCCGATGATCGTTCTGCGCACGCCCAAGGGCTGGACCGGTCCCAAGGTGGTGGACGGCCAGCAGATCGAAGGCAGCTTCCGTGCGCATCAGGTGCCGATCATGATGGATAAGCCCGAGCACCTGCAAATTCTGAATGACTGGCTGCACAGCTACCACCCGGAAGAGCTGTTTGACGAAAACGGCCGCTTGATTCCGGAGCTGCGCGAGTTGGCGCCGAAGGGCAACCATCGCATCGGTGCCAATCCGCATGCCAATGGCGGTCTGCTGCTGCGCGATCTGCGACTGCCGGATTTCCGGGATTATGCATTTGATGTTCCGGCGCCGGGCGCTGTCGAAGGACAGGATATGATCGAACTGGGCGCCTATGTGCGGGATGTATTCAAGCTCAACGAGAGCAGCCGCAATTTCCGTGCATTCGGACCGGATGAAACCATGTCCAACCGCCTGTCTCATATTTTTGAGGTCACGAACCGCGATTGGAACGCAGAGAAGTTGGATACGGATGAATTTCTGGCAACCGATGGCCGCGTAATGGATGGCATGCTTTCCGAGCACATGTGCGAGGGCTGGCTGGAAGGCTATCTGCTGACGGGCCGTCATGGCTTCTTTGCCAGCTACGAGGCATTTATCCGCATCATCGACTCGATGGCGGCGCAGCACGCCAAGTGGCTCAAGGTATGCAATCAGCTTCCCTGGAGACAGAAGATTGCTTCGCTTAATCTGATTCTGGCGTCCAATGTATGGCAGCAGGACCACAATGGTTTCACCCATCAGGACCCGGGCTTCCTGGATCATATTGCAAACAAGAAGGCGGACGTGGTGCGTCTGTATCTGCCGCCGGATGCGAACTGCCTGCTCAGCTGCTTCGATCACTGCATCAAGAGCCGCAACTATGTCAATGTCATTGTTGCCAGCAAGCATCCGCGTCCGCAATGGCTGACGATGGAACAGGCTGTGAAACATTGCACGCAGGGCATCGGCATCTGGGATTGGGCTTCGAACGATCAGGGAAGCGAGCCGGATATTGTCATGGCTTGCTGCGGCGAAACCCCGACGATGGAAACTCTGGCAGCGGTATCCATCCTGCGCAAGGAAATGCCCGAGGTCAAGATTCGCGTGATCAACGTGGTGGACCTGATGAAGCTGCAGCCTGCCACCGAGCACCCGCATGGCCTGACCGATGCGGAATACGATATGCTGTTTACCAAGGATAAGCCGATCATTTTTGCTTTCCATGGTTATCCGACTTTGGTGCATGAACTGACCTATCGCCGTCACAACCGTCACCTGCATGTGCGCGGCTATAAGGAAGAAGGCACGATCACCACGCCGTTTGATATGCGTGTGCAGAATGACATTGACCGCTTCCATCTGGTACAGGATGCTATGCTGCGTCTGCCGCAGCTTGGCAATCGCGGCGCTTATCTGTATCAGAAGATGAGCGACAAGCTGGTTGAGCACAAGCAGTATATCACAGAATACGGCATTGATATGCCTGAGATCCGTGACTGGAAATGGGATAACTGATTGCTTCCCTGAACGATTCGCGCGGAAACCATGAAAAGGATGCGCCGCAGCATTCCTGTGGGTACCGTACAACAGACAATCATAGATTTATGAAAACCAGCAG
Source organism: Clostridiales bacterium (assembly GCA_019421385.1). Lineage (GTDB taxonomy): Bacteria > Bacillota > Clostridia > Oscillospirales > Butyricicoccaceae > Agathobaculum. The sequence continues at coordinate 10,249 of JAHZFK010000034.1, read as the reverse complement.
CACGCCGGAAAGCGTGCTGCTGGTTTTTTTGAACATATCGCTGTTGTTTCTCTTTTTGACCTTGGGCCGGTTCAGTCCTCCGGTTCAAAATCCGGCGCAGGTTGCGCGCGGTCATTATCGCTGTAATGCCACCACTCTTTGTCGTATCCGGTGAAGCCGCAAGACTCCATCACCGATTCCAGCAGCTGCGCGTGTTCGGCTGCGACTACTGACACATCCTGATAATCCCGATCGGCCAGTGCGGTGAAATCATCAAAACCGGAAGGCATCTCCACCGTCTCCCCCTCGAACGTCACCAGCGTGACATCAATCGTGTCGCCGCGGGTATGCCCTGAGTAGCCATTGGCCGGATTGGCAACATAGTTTCCATCCGGATACGTCTCCCACAGCGTCTGCTGCGAGCGGGCCGAACGAAACGCATCCCAGATACACAGCCGATACCCCTGCGCCTTGAGCTGCTCCTGTGCGTCCAACAGCTTGCAGACCGTGGCATAGCGCAGCCATGCATCGTCATAGGCATAAATGACCGTACCGGTGAAGTTATTCGTAGTCGCATATCGCAGATCGACCACGATATCCGGAATATAGTCCTGCACGCGGACAAAGTCCTGCGCATCCTCCGGCGGGTCGGGAATGGCATCTTGCGCTTCCTGCTCGGCTGCGGCAGGCGTTTCCGCGGGCACCGCATCCTCCGTCACGGCCGCATCAACCGTCTCTTCCGGCGGACTGCTCTGCTGCTCTGCCGGCGAGTCTGTGCATCCCGAAAGCACAGTCAACAACAGCGCCGCTGCCAGCCAATACCGCAATTTCATCGGACGGTCCTCCCTTTCCTCCTATTCTTCGATCTGCATGGTTTCCATCTGCTCTTTTGTAATCCCGTTCCGCTTTCCATAATTCGTCCAAAAAACAGTGGACGCGCGGAGAAACATGCCTTTTGTAATCGGCATGGTGACCTGCCATGTCCCCGTCTTACCGGACACCATGGCGGCAGCCAGCTTTTTCATTTTGGCGCGGGCCAGAATCCGAAATGGCGTTGCCAAAATCGCCTCGCCGCTGCCGATTTTCAAAACCGAACCGAACGGATAGCCATTTTGCTTGCAGAACAGCCGCACCATCTGCACCGCTATATCATTCTGCTCCGGCTCCATAAAACCGCAGTTGATGAGAACCGAAACACGCGGTTTCCACCGCGGCGGATGTTGCTCCAGCGTCTTTAGAAAATGCATCAGCGTCACCGGCAGGCTGTCCGCATAGAGCGGAAACACCAGCAGCACATCTGAAAAGTCCTCCATGACCTGGCACAGCTCTCTGTGATTGTTTCTGGTGACGGCGAAATACGCTGTCTCAGCCGGACAAACCTTGGCAAACAGCTCGGCATACTGTTTGGAGTGAGATTTTGGTGCGCGCGGGCTTGCGTTAATCAGCATTATTTTTCCCATGACTGCACCTCGCTCTGTACCGCTTGCTCGACTTCCTGTTCCGGCACAAACACCACGCGCCAGCTTGCAAAGCTCATATTGTTTGCATTACGCGCAATGAGTTGCCGAAAAATATTCTTTTCCTCCTCCGACAGGTCGCCATAGCCGATGATGACGGCCTGCTTGGGCTTGACGGCTCGCTGCACATGATGCGTCTCTCCCTGCCACAAGCGAATGAATGCCTGCTGCACCGGAATCGCTCGCTCCAGCATGGTTTTCATTATCGTGTCGTAGCCTCCGTATTTGACCCTACTGACGTACAGCACGCGGTCGCTTTGCGCGATGCGGGGATAAACCTGCACGGCATCGTCTCGAATCACACATTTTCCGGGCGTTTTGGTCCAGCATCCGAAACAGCCGACACAGTTGGCAATATGCAATTGCGAAAGGTCAATGTACTCCGTGCTGCCACGGTCGGTTTCCGGCAAGCGGAGCGGTCTGTCGCTCAAAATCAGATTCATGCTTGTCTCCTGTATTTCATTCATACTTTTTTAGTGTGTTTTATTATACCACACTTTGCGTGCATTTGATATGTGCATTTTTCTCCATACTCTTCCCTGCTTTTTCATATATTGCCCAACACGGCACCCCCTTCTCTCACGAAGTTACACAACAATAACCAAAACATACTTACAATTTAACAAATTTATTGTTTTATTCCGTCAATTTTGACAATTGACGCTTGATTTTCTGTGTGGTATATTGATAGTCGAAAACAGAAGTTAACAATAATATATTCAAAAAGAAACCGAAACCAAACCATCTGTTGTCCTTTTCCTCTCGGATGGCTTGGTCTTTTCCTGCCGTTTGGCGCGGCATGACTGAATATGGCAGAACGCCGGCTCTCCGTCGGCATCGGCAATAAATTTCCACACAAAAAGGAGACTTGAACATGGATTTCCATCTGACCCGTGAACAGGAACTGGTTCGCCAGATGATGCATGACTTCACCGAAAACGAAGTCAAGCCCATCGCTGCGGAAACCGACAAAACCTCTACTTATCCCCGTGAGACCATCGAAAAGCTGTTCGATCTGGGCGTTATGGGCATGATCGTACCGGAAGAGTTCGGCGGCGCCGGCGCGGACGACATTTGCTCCGCCATCGCCATCGAAGAGCTGAGCAAGCAGTGCGCTTCCACCGGCGATATTCTCGCTACCCACAACGGCCTGTGCTGCGGCCCGATCATCCAGCATGGCACGCCCGCGCAGAAGGAAAAGTACCTGCGCATGCTGACCGAAGGTCACAAGGTAGGCGCGTTCGCGCTGACCGAGCCGGACGCTGGTTCGGACGCTGCCAAGGGTACCTGCACCGCGGTTCTCGACGGCGACCATTATGTCCTGAACGGTTCCAAGATCTTCATCACCAACGGTTATGTGGCGGATGTTTTCGTTGTATTCGCCATGACCGATAAGTCCAAGGGCACCCGCGGCATTTCTGCGTTCATCGTGGAAAGCTCGTTCCCGGGCTTCTCTGTCGGCAAGCACGAGGAAAAGCTCGGCCTGCACGGCTCGCCCACGGCGGAAATCGTGTTCACTGACTGCATTGTACCGAAGGAAAACCTGCTCGGTCAGGAAGGCAAGGGCTTCAAGATCGCCATGCAGACGCTGGACGGTGGCCGTATCGGCATCGCAGCGCAGGCGCTCGGCATTGCTGAGGGCGCAATGGAGGAATCCATCAACTTTGCCAAGACCCGTGAGCAGTTCGGTCGTCCGATCGCCAAGTTCCAGAACACCCAGTTCGTCTTTGCCGATATGCACGTTGCCATCGAAGCTGCCCGCCTGCTGACCTACAAGGCTGCTTCCCTCAAGAGCGAGGGCGCACGCTTCACGGTTGACGCAGCAACCGCCAAGCTGTTCGCTTCCGAAGCTGCCATGAAGATCACCACCAAGGCGGTTCAGATCCACGGCGGCTACGGCTACACCAAGGATTACCCGGTTGAGCGCATGATGCGTGACGCCAAGATCACCGAGATCTACGAAGGCACGAGCGAAATCCAGCGCGTCGTTATCTCCGGCAACATTCTCGGCAAGTAAGGAATAGGAGGAAAACAGAACATGAAAGCAATTGTTTGTGTAAAGCAGGTTCCGGATACCTCCGGCAAGGTTGCGGTCAATCCCGACGGCACCCTGAACCGCGCATCCATGGCCACCATCATCAACCCGGACGATAAGAACGCAGTAGAAGCAGCCCTCAAGCTCAAGGATGCAACCGGCTGCAAGGTTGTTGTTGTCACCATGGGTCCTCCCCCGGCAGAAGGCATGCTCCGTGAGTTGCTCGCAATGGGTGCGGACGAAGCCATTCTGGTTTCCGGCCGTGAGTTCGGCGGTTCGGATACCTTTGCAACCTCTCAAATCCTCGCCGCTGCCATCAAGAAGCTCGGCATTGAGGATGATGATATCGTATTCTGCGGCCGTCAGGCAATCGACGGCGACACCGCGCAGGTAGGCTCTCAGATCGCGGAAAAGCTCAATATCCCACAGATCTCCTACGCTGCGGAAATTCAGAAGGAAGGCAACACCGTCACCGTCAAGCGCATGCTCGAGGACGGCTACATGACCATCCAGACCCACACTCCCTGCCTGCTGACCTGCATCAAGGAGCTGAATGTTCCCCGTTATATGTCCATCAAGGGCATCATGGGCTGCTATGACAAGCCGGTAACTGTTTATGACTACAACGCCCTCAAGGATGATCCGCTGATCGATCCGGCTACCATCGGCCTGAAGGGTTCTCCCACCAACATCTTCAAGTCCTTTACGCCCCCGCAGAAGGGTCAGGGCAAGATGCTGGAAGGCGCCGATATGTCCACCTGCCAGGAGCTGGTTGGCGAGCTTCAGAAGAAGCACATCATTTAACTGAAAGGGGAATATTGAACAATGGCTGATTTCAATAACACCAACCTCGCCGATTTTTCCGGCGTATGGGTATTCTGTGAGCAGCGCCAGGGCAAGCTGCAGCCGACCGTGCTGGAGCTGATTTCCGAGGCGCGTAAGCTGGCGGACGATATGGGTACCGAAGTTTGCGGCCTGCTGCTGGGCGGCAAGGGCGTAGGCGACGCAATGGCCAAGGAACTGGGCGCTTATGGCGCGGACAAGGTTCTGGCCTGCGAGGACGACCGTCTCGAGACCTACACCACCGATGCATATGCAAAGGTGATTTGCGACGTTGTTATGGCTAAGAAGCCGGAAATCATGCTGATCGCGGCGACCAACATCGGCCGTGACCTCGGCCCGCGCTGCGCAGCTCGTCTGCACACCGGCCTGACCGCGGACTGCACGCATCTCGACGTTGACGTTGAGAAGTACGCTGCGTTCCTGAAGGAAGCATCCACTCTGCCTGAGGCACAGATCGACGCGCTCGACCGTGCTGACCGCAACCTGAAGATGACCCGTCCGGCATTCGGCGGTCACCTGATGGCAACCATCATCTGCCCGCGCTTCCGTCCCCAGATGGCAACCGTTCGTCCGGGCGTTCTGAAGAAGGGCGAGTACGACGAGGCGAAGGCAAACGCTGTTGTTGTTGAGAAGGTAGAGGCACAGCTGTCCGATGCAGACATCCAGACCAAGGTTCTGGAAGTTGTCAAGGAAGCCAAGGAGCTGGTTGACCTGACCGGCGCTGAAGTGGTCGTATCTGTCGGCCGCGGCATTTCCAAGGACGTTGAGACCGGTATCAAGCTGGCGGAAGAGCTGGCTGGCCTGTTCGGCGGTGTTGTCGGCGGTTCCCGTGCGGCAATCGACGCTGGCTGGCTGACGGCTGACCATCAGGTAGGCCAGACCGGCAAGACCGTACATCCGAAGCTGTATGTTGCGCTGGGTATCTCCGGTGCGATCCAGCACAAGGCTGGTATGCAGGATTCTGAGTGCATCATCGCAGTCAATAAGGCGGACTCCGCTCCGATCTTTGACGTAGCAGATTACGGCATCTGCGGCGATCTGTTCAAGGTTGTTCCGATGATGATCGACGCGATCAAGGCTGCAAAGGCTTCCAAGTAAAGCCCTCTCTTTCCTCACTGATCCCTCGGGCAGCGCTTGTTGTACCTCCTATTCTCCTACTTATTTCCCCGCCACGGGCCGGAGCATCCCGCGGTGTTATGATCCGCTGTTAAGCCACAGCGTATCCGGCGCTGTTCTCCTTCCCGTTTCAGTGTGGAGTTTCCCATAAAAAGCCGCAGGGTTCTGCATCCCTGCGGCTTTTCCCTATTTGTTCGGAAACAAAAAACCGGCAGCATTTTGCTGCCGGTTTTTGCATTGCCCTGTTATTCACCCATCACCTGAAAAACAATGTCACGCGTGCGGTCGCGGGTGTCGCACTCCACAAGCGTCAAGTTCTGCCACGGGCCGATGGTGATCTCCCCTTCGACAAACGGGATGACGATGAACGGGCTGAGCAGCGCCGCCTTGATGTGCGACGAGCCGTTGTCGTCATGCCACGTGTCATGGTGATGATAATGGATCACACGGCCGGTCTCGTCTGTATAAGGCGAAAACACATCCATTGCCGCTTTCAGATCATGGTGCACCATACCCGGCTCAAACTCCAATGTGGTCAGACCCGCCACGCCGCCGGTCGTAAAGCCGGTGATGATGCCAGACTTGATGCCCGTGTTGCGGCAGGCATTGTGCACCGCAGCGCGGAAGTCATCGGTCACGTCGATCATACCCATATGGGCGCGGGTATGATAGGTTTTGGTTTCGGTATAAACTGCCATAGTTGGGATGCTCCTTTATAGGCATTGCAAGTATTGTCCATACAAGGTTTTACTCAGATCGGATGCATGCCGCTGTAGCGTCTGATGGCTGATATAGCCCCGCTGGTAGGCGATCTCCTCCAGACAAGCGATATAACGGCCGGTCTCATCCTGCACCCGCTTGACTGCCTGCGCGGAATCGAGCAGGTTTTCCGCCGTGCCTGCGTCCAGCCAGACAAAATCCTGATCCAGCTTGACCACGCGCAGCGCGCCGCGGCGCAGATATTCCAGATTGACATCCGTGATCTCCATCTCACCACGCGCGGACGGTTTCAGATTGTGAGCGATTTCCATGACCGAATTATCATAGAAATACAGGCCGGGCACGATATAATTGGACTTCGGATGGCGCGGTTTTTCCTCGATAGACACCGCGCGGCCTTCCTCGTCAAACTCCACCACGCCAAACGCGCGCGGATCTTCCACATAATACCCGAACACGCAAGCTCCCTGCCCCAAACGCAGCGCCTGCTGCAAATAGCTTTCAAAGTCCGGCGAATAAAAAATATTATCGCCCAGCACCAGACAGACATCATCCTCACCGATAAACTGCTCGCCGATCAGCAGCGCGTCCGCAATGCCGCGCGCGACCTCCTGCACCTCATAGGTGATATGCACACCGAAGCGTCCGCCCGAGCCGAGCAGCCGATAAAACGGTCCTTCCTCTCCGGGTGGGATAATGATAAGAATATCGCGGATACCCGCCTGCAGCAACACCGCCAGCGGATAGTAGATCATCGGCTTATCATACACTGGAAGCAACGGCTTGCAAACTGGCCGTGTCATCGGATACAGGCGCGAGCCTTTTCCCGCAGCAAGAATAATTCCTTTCATATCCTTTTCCTCTATCTCTGTTCTGTATTGCGAAATCATTATAGCATATCGCCCGCTGTATTTCCATAGCTGGCCGGTATTTTCCGCTTGCGCTGCGCATCATTTTCCGTTTGGCAGCAAAGGCCTGTCAGCGGACGCAAAATCACAAAAATACCAGTTTTGCGTGCGTTTTTTACGCGAATTTTGATGATAACACAGGTGGAAAACCCACTGAAAAGCGGGTATAATATTATCTGCATGAAAATCACCCGCAGATGGAGGAATAGATATGGTTCGTAACGATTTGCGCAACATTGCCATCATCGCACACGTTGACCACGGCAAGACCACGCTGGTTGACCAGATGCTCAAGCAGGCAGGCGCATTCCGTGAAAATCAGGTGGTGGAAGAACGCGTCATGGACTCGGGCGACATCGAGCGCGAGCGCGGCATCACCATTCTGGCAAAAAACACTTCGGTACATTACAAGGGCGTCAAAATCAACATCGTCGATACCCCGGGCCACGCGGACTTTTCCGGTGAGGTCGAGCGTATCCTCAAGATGGTGGACGGTGTTGTGCTGCTGGTCGACGCAGCGGAAGGCCCGATGCCCCAGACCCGTTTCGTCCTCCAGAAAGCGCTGGAGTTTGGCCATAAGATCATCGTTGCCATCAACAAGATCGACCGTCCGGATGCTCGTCTGGGCGAGATCGGCGACGAGGTGCTCGAGCTGCTTTTAAACCTCGACGCATCCGACGAGCAGCTGGACAGCCCAATCGTGTATTGCTCGGGCCGCGCGGGTACTGCATCCATGTCCCCGAACACCGAGGGCACCGATCTGACCCCGCTGTTTGAGCAGATTCTCGAACACATCCCGGCACCGCAGGTCGACATCGAAGGCCCGACCCAGATGCTGGTCTCTTCGATCGACTACAACGAGTATGTCGGCCGCATCGGCATCGGCCGCATCGAGCGCGGCTCGATGAAGGTCGGCCAGCAGGTCACGGTCTGCGACTATCACGGCGCAACCCAGCCGTATAACGCCAAGGTCGTCACGCTCTACACCATCGAAGAGCTGGACCGCAAGCCGGTGGATGAAGCCAAGGCTGGCGAAATCGTTTGCTTCTCGGGCATTGAAAACGTCACCATCGGTGAAACCCTGTGCGACCCTGAGCACGTCGAGGCGTTGCCTTTCGTCAAGATCTCCGAGCCGACGGTCGAGATGACCTTCTCGGTCAACGATTCGCCGTTTGCGGGCAAGGAAGGCAAGTTTGTCACCTCGCGCCACTTGCGCGAGCGCCTGTTCCGCGAGCTGCTCAAGGACGTTTCCCTGCGCGTCAACGAGACTGACACGACTGACGCGTTCCGCGTCTGCGGCCGCGGTGAAATGCACCTGTCCATCCTGATTGAAAACCTGCGCCGCGAAGGCTATGAGTTCCAGGTTGGCGCGCCAAAGGCACTGTTCAAGGAAATCGACGGTGTCAAGTGCGAGCCGGTCGAGCGCATGATCGCGGACGTGCCGCAGGATGCAGTCGGTTCCATCATGGAGAAGATGGGCAGCCGCAAGGGCGAGCTGGTGTCCATGAACCCCAAGGGCGCAGATCGCATGCGTCTGGAATTCCTGATCCCGGCGCGCGGCCTGTTCGGCTATCGCACCGAGTTCCTGACCGACACCAAGGGCGAGGGCGTGCTGTCCTCGGTATTCCACAGCTATCAGCCGTACAAGGGCGATATCTCCAAGCGCACCACCGGTTCGCTGATCGCATTTGAAACCGGTGAAGCCGTCGGCTACGGCCTGTTCAACGCGCAGGAGCGCGGCCCGCTGTTCATTGGGCCGGGCACGCAGGTGTACGAGGGCATGGTCATCGGTGAAAACCCGCGTGGCGACGATATGGCGGTCAATGTCTGCAAGAAAAAGCAGCTGACCAACATGCGTGCCTCCGGTTCGGATGACGCGCTGCGCCTGATCCCGCCGCGTCAGATGTCGATCGAAGCGGCACTTGAGTTTATCTCGGATGATGAGCTGCTTGAGATCACGCCCAAGAGCGTGCGCATCCGCAAAAAAATCCTGTCCAACACCGAACGTCTGAAAAAGGTCAAGGGCGGCAAAAAGTAATCCATTTTATTGCAATAAAGGAGTTTTATCCATGTCTGTTAAAGAAGTACTGCATACTGATCTCGCACCCGCAGCCGTTGGCCCGTATTCACAGGCCGTTGCTGCAAACAATATGATTTTCACCTCCGGCCAGATCCCGATCAATCCCAAGACCGGTAAGATCGAGGCTACCACCATTGAGGAGCAGACCGAGCAGGTCATGCAGAACCTGCACTGCGTACTCGCCGAGGGCGGCGTAGCGTTCGACCGCGTCATCAAGACTACCTGCTTCCTCGCGGATATGAACGACTTTGCTGCGTTCAACGGCGTTTACGGCAAGTATTTCCCCGAAAACGCACCGGCGCGCTCCTGCTTGCAGGTCGCAGCGCTGCCGATGGGCGCTAAGGTCGAGGTTGAGGTCATTGCGGTAAAAGGCTGATTGACCACAATAGATAATAAAAAGAGGACGGAAATTCCGTCCTCTTTTTTCATTAGCATCCCTCTTTTTCCTTGACCGCCTGCAAATACTGCCACAGCAGCCAAGCGATGACCGCCGCCACAATAATCTGCACCACAAGCGACACGAAAGGAGAAAACGTTCCCACAATGGTGGCAACAATCCCGCCGATCAGTGACAGCCAGAAGCACCAGCGGATGCGCCCCGACGGGTAGTTATAGCCGCGGGGGAAAATCAATTCATCCAAAGCGAAATAAAAATAGTAATCCGCCACAATCATAACAATCAGACCTGCCAGCGTGACAAACAACAGCAGAATGCTGAGCACCGAACCAAGCGCCAGCAGCGTCATCAGCAAGCCGCCAAAGGTCAGTGCAAGACTGAGCAGCATGGTGCGCCATGCGCGCCCCATGCCTTCCGATACATCACGCATCGTATACAGCTCATAAAGCTGCACCACCCCTGCGACAAGCCCCATCAGTGAGGCAATGATGTGGTCAAACGGCAGCAGCACCAACGCGATCAGCTGCATCAGCCAATAGATCCACAGATTGTGATAAATCGGCTGCTGATAGCTTTCAAACTCTTCATTCATCTCAATCCCTCCTACAATAATAATTACGGTATAAGGCGCGGCAGCCAGCCGCGTCTTTTTCC
>JAHZFK010000033.1 GCA_019421385.1 Clostridiales bacterium | reverse complement strand
TCTATTGAGCCTAATTTTTTCGGCTTAGTTTTTCATAGATCACTTGACACTACCTGGCAGCACCCATGCACCGCTCAAATTGCTATACGCCTCCTTGCTGCAGATTTCTAATCGTTGGCAGGTACATTATAGCAATATACACTAAAAGTGCAAAGATACCGGACTTGTTGTTCAAATAAAGTTTAATCATTTTTACAAACGCGGCATAATACATCAGCCGCCTTGGCTGCATGAGCTTCCGTCGCACAATGCTTTTACACGCCTTTTTCCTCCTACTGCGGGCATACCACAATTTTGTCCTACAGGGAGGCACAATCGTTTCACATAGCGTAGAGTTTTGGGCAAAAATCTTCACTTTTAGTGTTTTCTTTATATTGTCATGACGGTGGCTCTTCGCCGCGAATCATGCCGAGCCTCGGCTCGGCAGTCTTTCTAAAATAATGGTGGCAAAATTCTGATTATTGCATAACCCTCCATGAGAACGCCGCTTGCCGGAAGGTTATCGCACTCGAAAACCGGTGTCACCCGATAGAGCACATAGTTGCCTACTTGCTGCCGTTGTTGGTTTAACTGGTTTAATACGATCGTGAATCAACTGATTACTTGATCCTCAAAGCCGTCCTGTGCAGCCTTACCCTTAAACTCATCCAAAACAATCTTATGACAATGCTCTGTACGGATTGCTTCACCAAAACAAGCCATATTTTCGCCATCAAAGCGAACCTGACAATGGCGCAAAGTAATGCCATCGACATTGCGGAATAAGAAACCGGGTGACGGGATTTTTTCGATGCCTTTATTAAGCCCCGGGCGCAGATCATACAGGCCACGCTCCCATTTGGTTTTTGCTGACATGGTAACTTGCACATTTTCCATCACAACATCTTCAATTGCATTGCCGTCCGAGCCGGAAAGAAACACACCGTTTTCACCATTGCAGAAAATGTTGGAAAAGCGAATACCTGAAATATGTCCGGATTTCGTATGTTCGTCACGATCGTGGGTGGTTATCGTGATCGGTTCAGCGCATCCCCACCAGCAATCGGCAAAGCGCCGGGTCTCAATCATGATATTAGAGAAGGAGACATTTTTCACATGGCCACCATCACGAATCTGAATAGAGATGCCACGATTGGAGCGGGAGATAATACAGTTGCTCACAATAACATTTTCAAAATCCCCAGTGCCTTCCGTACCGATTTTTAAAGCTGCCGAAGTGGATATCAGCGTACAGTTGGCAATAATCACATTTCTGGTAGGGCCATATTCCATATTCCCTGCGGAAGATTTCAGACAAATGCAGTCATCCGCGCAGGTGATGTGACAGCCCAAGATGCGGACATTGGATGAATGGTCGGGATCGATCCCATCGGAATTGGCAACGTCCAAATCGTTCAGAATACGGATTTCCGAAATCAATACATCATCACAGCCGGCCGGATGCAGCGTCCAAAACGGCGCGTTTCGCATGGTGATGCCAGTAAAGGAGATATGGTTACAGTGCTCAACATAGACCAGCGTTGGACGCGGATAAAAATCTCCCGTCACATAATACGGGCTGACCCGCTTGACAAAAGCATAGGCGTTGCCATCAATCGTGCCCGCTCCGGAAATGGAAATATGATCTGCGTCTTTTGCATAGAGGAATGCATATGATGGTTTGAGTGTGACCGGTGTCCCAATTCGCTCTACGCCATCATCCCGCTGCCCGTCATTCGGATGCATATAGGTTTGAATATCATTATGTGCAAGCAGTACACTTCCGCGTTCCAGATGTAAATCAACATTCGCTTTCAGGAACAGCGAACTGGAATAATAGGTTTTTCCGCTTTCCAATACAACCCGTCCGCCACCGGCAACGGCGCACGCATCAATTGCGGCTTGAATTGCCGCAGCGTCATTGGTCACGCCATCTGCCTTTGCACCATAGTCTTTTACATAATATAGCATATTTTTGCCTCCATTGGTATTTGGTTCATGGTTCTACAAAGCGGAGAAGATAGGCAGCAAGCCTGTCTTCTCCGCAAGAGATATAGAATGTAGCAAATACGATATCCGATTGATCAGATTATCCCATTACCAGATTCGGCAGTACCATGGAGAACCACGGCACATACGCCACCAACATCAGCGCAATGAAAATTGCGGCATAGAAGGGAAGAACCGGTTTTATCATGTCCTCCATGTCAATGCCGGAGACTTGACAGCCTGAGAATAGCGATGAGCCGACCGGCGGCGTGATATTGCCGATGCCAAGGTTCATGATCATCATAATGCCGAAATGAATGGGGTCCATGCCAAATCCCGTAACGACGGGCAGGAAAATCGGTGCGAAAATCAGAACCGCAGGCGTGATATCCATAAACATGCCCGCAACCAGCAGAAGCAGGTTGATGAGCAGCAGGATGACATACTTGTTGTCCGAAACGCTCAAAAGTGCGTTACCAATCGCGTCCGGCAGACCGGTAAAGGACATGACAAAGCTCATGACTGCGGAAGCCGCGATCAGGAACATGATAATTGCAGTGCTTTCGCAGGCATCGCGCAGAATGCCCGGAAGATCGGAAATTTTAATGCTTTTGTAGACAACCATTGCCAAAAACAGCGTATATGCAACGGCGACTGCCGCCGATTCCGTTGCAGTGAAAACGCCGGAGCAGATACCGCCGATGATGATCACGATCAGGAAAATGCTCGGAATTGCATCAACGAAATACTTGAAGAGCACTTTGGGTTCCACGCGCTCTGCGGTGGGATACTTATTTTTCTTGGCAATGATAAACGCGACCACCATGCAGGCAAGGCACCACAGTAGTCCGGGAATATAGCCGGACATAATCATGCCAACAACAGAAGAACCGGACAGAACCGCATAAATGATCAAAATACCGGAAGGCGGAATGATAAGACCGGTCGGTGCAGATGCAACATTTGCCGCCGCCGCAAACTTCTTATCGTAGCCCGCTTTTTCTTCCATGGGAAGCATAACGCCGCCAACTGCAATAGAAGCTGCTACTGCAGAGCCGGACAGCGCGCCGAACATGGTGTTACCAACGATATTGGTATGCGCCAGACCGCCCGGGATACGACCAACGAATGCATTTGCCAAGTTGATTAGTCGTTGCGCAATGCCGCCGGTATTCATCAATACGCCAGTCAGGATAAAGAATGGAACGGCGAGCAGAGAAAAGCTGTCCACGCCAGACACCATCTTCTGGCAGGCAACAAACATACCCAAATCGAGCGGCAGGTTTGCCATGACTGTAACGATGGAAGAAATAATCAGGCTAATCGAGACGGGAACGCTCAGCGCAAGCAGGAGGAAGAAGCTGCCAAGCAGCAGCAGGCCGATTTGTAAAATACTCATGAGTCTTTCTCCTTTCTCAGTTCTGCGTTACAGAAGCGTCTGCTTTTTTAGCTGCCATATCTTTGATATCTTCTACAATGAAAATCAGCGAATAGAAGATGATCAAGACACCGCCGACAACAACGCTGGCATAAACATACGGCACGGGCAGACGCAGCGCTGCCGAAATTTGGTTGCTGGTTGTGCTGACCAGACGCATGCCGCCCATAATCATAACAATTACACTGAACAGAATGACTACTGCCTGAATCACCATGTCCAAAATCTTCTGTCCGTTGTACGGCAATTTCTTGGTCAAAATATTGATGGAAAGGTGCTTGCGGCGGCCATATGCATATGCACCGCCCACCATGGTGGTCCATACCAATAAATAGCGCAGAATCTCTTCGGTCAGCGTGGACGGATTTTTGAGAATGAATCGGGTGATGACCTGCCAGCAAACCGCCAGCACCATGTAGCCCATAATGAGGGTACACATGATTTCGATGATTTTATCGATAATCTTTCTCATTGTTGCTCCTCCTTCGGCAGATAGCTCTGGAAATCCGCAAAGTAGCGGGCATTGTCCTCGCTTTGAGCACAGAATGCATCCTGCTGGGGCTTGCAGGCTTCGATGAACGGGGTCTTGTCGATTTCGTAGAACTGCACGCCCATCTCCTTGGCGCCTTCCTTGTTGCGCTCTACAACTTGGAGCCATTCATTTTCGTGCGCCTGCCATGCTTCCTTCATAGCATCATAAACTATCTGACGCTCTTCTTCGGTCATGGAATCGTAGGTTTCGATAGACATGATTACGATGTCGGGCAGATACTGATGCTGGGTGTAGGTATAGGATTTGCACACCTCGCCGTGGCCGTCATCTACCAGTACGGTTTCGTTGTTTTCCGCGCCGTCCAGAATGTCCTGCTGCAAGGAGGTGTAAACCTCGCCCGAAGACATCGGGGTTGCAGAACCGCCCATATTATTGATCATTTCAACCGAAGTCGGGCTGTTCATCGTACGGATTTTTAAACCATTCAGATCCTTGGGGCTTTCCACCGGACCTTCCTTAGTGGTATAGATCGAACGGGCGCCTGAGTCAAACCAACCGATGGCGATGAATCCGTCGTCGCGGGTGGAATTGAAGATCTCCTGCACCGCTTCACTGTTGTTCATGGTATTGAAATAGTGTTCTGTGGATTGGAACACATAGGGGACGGAGAAGATGGAATACGCAGGGTTAAACTGTTCCAGTGCGCCTGCGGAAACCTTGGCTACGTCCAGCACGCCAGCTTTGACCAGCTGTACCATTGCGCTGTCGTCGCCCAATTGGCCGTTGGGATATACGCTGAATGTATAATCAGTTTGTGCTTCCACTGATTCCGCAAAGGTGGTTAAACCGATGTTGACCGGATGCCATTCGCCGTGGCCGTGCGCGACCAGCAAATGTTTCGGGTCTTGTACGCCGCCGCTGCAGCCGCTCAGTGTCGCAATGGCTGCGGTGGTGAGCACGCCGGCGATCAGCCTTTTCATCATGGTTTTCATGAAGAGTATCACTCCATTTCTCTTTTGTGTTGGAACAGCATGATGTAGGTGCGATGCCGTTCCATGAAGCTGCTGTGAATCATTGCTTTTGTCTGCGGCAGACCATGCGTTTGCATGGCTTGTCGAATACTGCCGCGGGTCTATAAAAAGTCATCTTTTGATACCATGCATCTGGCGCCTTTGTGGACTAAGCTTTGGGCTTTGCCGTGCGCGCGCGATAATCGCGCCAGACATTTTCAAACCAGTCATCCCGTTGTGGAATGGGGCGGATAGGTACAATGGCAGAGTGTGCGTCGTTTTCCTGCCACACTGTTTCAATGGCTTGATGTCGGCCCACATTGGATGCAGTGCGATAGTGGTTATCGCAGGATGGTCCAGCAATAGGGGAACTTGTGTGGTCCGTGACCAATCCGGAGCCACGGCTGCCCCATGTGCGCGCAGAAAGTGACATGGACGAAAGCACAGCCGCCTGTGTAATCAAAAGATCGCGTGTTTTCAGCATCTGCGCCAATCCACCCGGTGCCGCCGGAACATATTCCTCCCAGAACCGGCGCAGAATGCCTTGTATGTCGGACCGCATGGCGTCCAGCGCGTCGACATTACGGATATGGGCTGCCGATGCGCTCATGCGCTGCTGCATGTCCTTGCGGATCGTATACGAACGGCTTTCTGGATCACATTGTTCGATGCGTTTTTGAATAGTTTTCAGAAAATCGTCGAGTACGGCCGCTGTTTTATAGGCAAATGCGTCGGGATCAAATTGACGTTCTACAGAGGTGAACGCGATATGTTCCGCAGCACGCATTGAGCCAACTTGCGTTGCATTGAGCGCGGAGCCGCCCGGCCGATATATGCCGAATGTGCCCGCGCATTCTCCGGCAGCATACAGGCCGCCGATGCTGCTTTGCCAGTTCGCATCGACTGCCACACCGCCATTGCAGTGTTGGGCGCACATTGCAATGCGCAGAGGCTGCGTATACAAGTCGATTCCGTGTGCGCGATATAATTCGATCGCGTCAGGGTTCATATGATGCAGCCGTTCGATCGGAGTCGGCAACAACGCGCCGGAGTTTTCCAGATAAGTATAGGTTTCTTCGGATAAACCCGTCAAAACCATGTTCCAAGCCGGATGGATTGGTGCGGAAATCCATGTATACCGTCCGATGCAGGTCGATGGTTTCGTGCTGCACGATCAGGTCAATCATAGACGAGCCGTCTATTTTTCGCACATCGAACGGCCATTGATATCCCTTTAGAAAGACTGCATCCAGCGCCTGCTGCGGCGTATCGAAATAGTCCTGCAGGAACTCCCGTTCCACACCGTCTGCATCCACCGAGATATAACGCGGGAGCACCTGCTGATAGGTGCCGGATACATTCCAACGGAAATCCACGGATGCAAGTCCGTACTGCCATTCTTGCAGGTTGTTCATTTTGGCTCCTGCTTCCAGCGCCATACCAGCCATACCGGTGTGGCCGTATGGATAGACCGACGCATGATATATGCCCGCGGGGTCGCCTGTGGCCAGAATGATATGCTCCGCGGCAAACAATGTCAGACCATCCATCCCTGGACGGGTCAGGTCCAATGCGAGCAGCCCGAATACATTGCCCTCCCAGACAAGCAGGCGCACGGCTTGCATTTGGTTGAAAATAGGGATCTGTTTCTGCTGCACACTGCGTTCCAGTGCTTCGGTCATAAAGCGGGAAGTCAGCGGACCGGCCGATGTGGCTCGCTGACGCGGGTCGTGATCGGTTTTGTAGCCCGCGTATTCCCCGAATGCGTTGCACGGGAATGGCACGCCAAGTTCTACCAGCTTCATAAAGCTGCGCACAGACCCGGCTGCTTCCGCCAGTGCCGTATCGCCGTGTACGCTTCCGCCATCGAACAGCGTTTCTGCCATTTCCTGCACAGAATCCGCAGCATCGGCGCACAGGGATAGCTTATAATACGTCTGCTTATCGCTGCCTGTATTGCGCGAGGTGCCCATTTTTACACCTTCGGTTATGATCGCCACATCGGTCCGCCCAAGATTAAACAGGCTGTCCGCGGCGTTATAACCCGCGCACCCGGTACCGATAACCACGGTATCCAGTGCATACACTGGAATTTCCCGGCCTGCGCAGAGGATTTTGTGTTCTGTCATGGCGATATGCCCCCTTCCTGATTACAGGCGGCGAATATGGAAGCCGCCGTCCGCATTCAGAACCTGTCCGGTTGCAAAGTCCAGCAGTCCACTTGCAGCGGCAGATACGCAGTTGGCTACATCCGCGGGTTGACCGAAGCGTTTGATTGGTGTCACGCCGTTGTCGATCAGTTTCTGATACTTTTCCATAACGCCTGCAGTCATGTCAGTCTGGATAATGCCGGGCCGAACTTCAAACACCGGAATGCCGTATTCCGCCAACCGGTCGGCAAACAGCTGCGTGGTCATGGCAATGCCTGCCTTGGACACGCAGTATTCCCCGCGATTGGTGGAAGAAGTGTACGCCGACATAGAGGAAATGTTGATGATACGTGGGCTGTACTCTGCCAAACCTGCGTTTTGCATCGCAATCATGGTATTAGCCGCTGCCTGACACATAAAGAATGTGCCTTTCAGATTGATATTCATCAGACGGTCGAAACTCTCTTCTGTGGTTTCCAGCAGATCCAGCCGTACATCAGGAGCGACACCGGCGTTATTCACTAGCACGTCCAAACGGCCATAACGCGTGCGGATATCCTCAAAAATACGCGCACGATCCTGCGTATTTGCAATATTGCACGGAATGTACTCACAGTCAATGCCCTCGCCGCGCAACGTGGTGATCACAGCATCGTCCTGCTCTTTTGTGGCGGAAACGATGATCTGATAGCCGTCCTGCCCGAGCTTGCGGGCAATGCCCAGACCGATACCGCGGCGCGAACCGGTCACCAATGCGGTTTTCTTCACCATATTCGCCCCTCACTTTCCCTGCACGTCGCGGCGATAAATGGGCAAATATTCCGGGTCACGGATGACACAGCCTGCCATAGAGCCGGCGCGCATCAGTTCGGTGCATTTGCCGCATGCAATGCAGCATTTGCTGGCATCCATTGTGCCGTTTTTTAACAGGTCGTTGGCGAACTGCGGATAAGCAAAGGCCTCGCGGCCAAAACCTGCCATGGTGCAATAGCCTTGTTCGATTGCACCGGCTGCCAGATTGGCAGAGAACTGCCGCAGATAGCTGAGGCCGGAGGAAATTACCTTGAGTTCCGGATACGCTTTTTGCACTGCGCCAACGCAGTGATACATGCGCGCGACACCTTCCAGCGGATGCTCGTCCGGAATATACGGTCCATTATCATACGGACGGTTGACATGCGGGTTAAAATATGGGTTGCCGATGGTCACATCCAGCAGCTCCATGCCCAATTCCTGATGCAGACGGCCAATTAGCTCGAGCGGCTCGGTCAGGTCTACTTCTGTTCCCGCATCCGGACGCACACCCCAGCCGTATGGATAGACAAAACCATCGTAGACATTCAGGCGCGAAGTGACGATAAAGTCGCGGCCTGTCGCATCCATTGCATTTTTTACCCCGTGACGTAGCAGGCGGGTACGGTTTTCCAAACTTCCGCCAAATGCCCCTTCGCGGGTGTAGGCGGAAAGCAGTTCACTGTTCAAGTAGCGGTGGCAGCACTTGATATCAACACCGTCGAATCCCGCCCGTTCAGCCAGCTGAGCCGCTTCGCCAAACTTTTCTTCCAGATGCATGAGATATGTATCGGACAAAATACGGTCGGATGCAATCGGCGCATCCCCTTCAAAAATTGGGTTGTTGTATGCAATCAGCGGAGCAGGTTTGCCATATGGTTTGGAGTATCGGCCGGAATGCGTCGCCTGCATGATGACAATCGGCTCAAAGCCGTTTTCGCGCATACAGGTTTCTTTGATATTGGATACAAATTCCTGAAAGGCCGACAGATTCTCTTCATGCAGCCAGAGCTGACGAGGATTGGCGCGCCCTTCTTCTACAACTGCGACCGCTTCCGCCCAGATCAGGCCCGCGCCGCTTTTGGCAAATCGGTCATAACGCCGCTTGGTCAACGTATCAGGACGACCGTCCGCTGTGCCGTCACAGCCCTCCATTGGCTGAATCGCAATGGAGTTGGTAGAAACCTTGTTGCCTATCTTGACTTCACGCTTGAGAACTGCTATGTTGTCACTGAGCGGCAGCGTCACACCCAAAGTGCGAAGCGTGTCTTCCAATTCACTCTTTTGCTTGTAATGAAACATTTCATGCTTCATTAACAGCACCTCCTTCTTTCTCAGGCATATCCGGTTTTCTGGTTGGTGATACTCCGTCATGGCCTGTGCGTTGTGTTTATGATATAATAGGCGAAAATGCAATAGTCATACCAAGTTGTCTTATAATATGTAAATTTTGTTTTTTGAAAAATGGAGGACAAATTATGCCGGATCCAGATCTGATCCATGAATGTTGCTTCAGAAACAGCGATTGCGCGATTCGTATTCATTTTCATAATGCATTTGAGTTGCTTTTTGTAAAATCTGGTCAAATTTCGATCGATATTGACGGTAATTTGTATGAAGGTTCGGCGGGATCGGTGTTTGTAATCGGCTGTTTTGAAGAACACTCGCTGGAGCAGCGCACTGCTTGTTATGAACGCTATTACGTCATACTTGACTCTGTTCGGTTAGAGCGACTGATCGGCGATCGGCGATTGCTGGCACCCTTGCGCAACCGTCCCAAAGGGTTTTGCCACCGGTATGATATGACCGATTGCATGGCTCGTGTGGAAATCCTGTTGCGCCGTTTACAGGAGGAATACACGCAACCGGGCGAATACCCGGATCTGATGAACATCAGCCTGATTACGGAATTGCTGATCCTGTTGCATCGCTCGCGTCCGATGGAAAAACCACAAACTTCGTCGCCTGGGCGCAATGCAGTCTATGCTGTACAGGCATATATTGACAGTCATTATACTGAGCCGTTATCGATCAGTAATTTGGCTGCTCGTGTGTTTCTGACTCCCTGCTATTTGACGCATTGCTTTAAGGAGACAACCGGGTATAGTCCCAAACAGTATCTGATGCGGACACGACTGTCCTGCGCCAAGGAACTGCTGACACATACCGATAAAACAATCAGTGAGGTTGCTTTTCATTCCGGCTTTTCTGATGTCAATAACTTTATTCGTACTTTCCGGCGCGAAACCGGTATGACTCCGCTTCACTACCGGGATTATCAAAATGAAATATAGCAGGTTTTACATATTAAAGCACAATATTGTACGACATGTGATCGTGCTCGAAATTTATAATGAAAGCATAAGGACATGCCGCATGTTACAAATGCTGTGCTGTGCGGGATTCCCTTCATTACATCACGTCCCATCATGCAGGGGCGGGGAAAAGAGGATGCAACGCTATGAACAAAGTCAGACTTGCTCTTGTCGGCGCAGGCGGTTATGGCGACTACTGTCTGGGATTGCTGGAACGCTTCGTCGATCCCGAAAGCTATGCCCTGATTGGTGCAGTAGATCCGTATTATGAGCGTGTACCCCGCTATGAGAAGCTGAAAACGCAGGGAATACCCTTTTATCGCACGCTAGAGGAGTTTTTCCTTGCCGATACGGCAGATCTGGTCTTGATTGCCAGCCCGATTCATATGCACAAGCAGCAGTGCATGCTTGCGCTCTCGCACGGTGCACATGTGCTATGCGAAAAACCTCTCGCGCCCATTTTACAGGATGCTCTCGAGATTCGTAATGTGGTGCAAAGCAGCGGGAAAGCGCTTGGCGTTGGTTTTCAGATGTCGTTTTGTGACCCGATTCAAAACCTGAAAAAGGACATTCGCGCAGGAGTGTTCGGCGCACCGCGTTCGCTGCGTTCTTATGTCTCCTGGCAGCGGTTCGACAGCTATTACAACAGCCCGTGGAAAGGCCGTGTCAAGGATGCGCAGGGCAATTGGATTCTTGATTCGATTTTGACCAATGCGACTGCGCACTATTTACATAACACTTTCTTTGTTCTCGGCGAAGAGCAGGGACAGGCTGCTATGCCGGAAACGCTTCGTGTGGAACTCTATAACGGAAAAGGCATTGAAACATTTGATACTGCCTTTGTACAGGGTGAATTCAAAAATGGCTGCGACTTCTTCCTTGCGGTTACCCATTCGGGGGATCGGGATATTGATCCGGTTCTACACTATGAGTTTGAGAACGCGGTTGTCACCGCTTCCGGTAATGATGATTCAGCTGAAATTATTGCAACCTTCCGTGACGGTACGACGCGGAACTATGGCGCGGCGCTTGGCGAATACCATGTTGCACAGAAGATTCGAACCATGTTAGCTGTCGCGGCTGACCCATCACTCCCAGTTCCTTGCACGGTAGATACGATTTTGCCGCAGCTGACGGTATGCAACGCGATTTGCGATCAGGCGGAAATCCATCCCCTGCCCGCTGAGTGCATGGAGCGGGTCAAAACGCCTGAACCCGGTATTTTTATGCCGGGCCTGTCCGATGAGGCATGGCGCTGCTTTGAAGAAGGTAAGCTGCCCTCCCAGCTGGGATATGCGTGGGCTTGTACACCATCTGAAATCACGCTGAAGGGTTATACATCCTTTTCTGGTGCAAAGTTTGAAAAGGAGGACGCATAAATGATCCGTGTTTGTATTGCCGGCAATTCCGGACATGCTGCGACGGTTACCCGTGCGCTCCCACGCTTGCCACAAGTTGAAATTGCGGGCTGGTGCCGTGCATGGTCGGGGGAGCCAATGACCGAAGTGCTGGCGGATTTTCATACGCTTGGTTTGGTGCCGAAGGAGTATCCAGATTATATTGCGATGCTGGATGCCGAAAAACCCGATGTGTTGGTCGTTGACGGCTTGTTCTGTGACCATGAGGAAATGACCTGCACTGCGCTTGCCCGTGGCATACATGTATACTGCGATAAGCCGCTTGCACTGACGTTGGAGGGGCTTGAAAGAGTCCGGCAAGCAGCTGAGAATTCCTCTACATTACTCTGGGCTATGCAGACCGCGCGCTATGACGCATGGTTCTATACCGCAAAGAGACTGATTGATGCGGGTGCGATTGGCGATATCCGGCTGCTCACTGCACAAAAATCCTATCGTCTGGGTGAACGTGCGGACTTTTTCCGTAATCGTGCGCAGCACGGCGGCCTGATCCCGTGGATCGCAATCCATGGAATCGATTTTATCCGATATCTTTGCCCATGTGCAGTGAAAAGCATTTTCGCCCATCACTCTACACAGGCGAATCATGGATATGGCGATCTGGAGGTCAGTGCTCAACTGATGATAACATTGGAGGGAGAAGTTTCTGCGCAGGTCAGTGCGGATTATCTGCGTCCAGCCAATGCCGCCACCCACGGGGATGACCGTGTCCGCGCCGCAGGCACACAGGGTATTATTGAGGTACGTGATGAGCAGGTATGGCTGATCAATCACGATCATGACGGTT
This sequence comes from Clostridiales bacterium, assembly GCA_019421385.1. Classification (GTDB taxonomy): domain Bacteria; phylum Bacillota; class Clostridia; order Oscillospirales; family Butyricicoccaceae; genus Agathobaculum. The sequence continues at coordinate 14,410 of JAHZFK010000033.1, read as the reverse complement.
CCCAGCCAATGCCGCTGGGATATCCCCCTATGATTTTCGAGGATTTTATTAACACGATTGCCGGTCATGGCACAGGACTTCTCGATCTAAGCGAATCCATTGAGGATAGTCGTCTTGCACTGCTGGCTCGTAATGCCGCAGATACCAACACGTGCGTTCAAATCTAAAATATATTGCGGCACAACCAAATTTTTGACACACTCTACACCTTTTCTTATTTTTCCACAGAAAAAGTCCAGCTGATGCTGGACTTTTTCATTTATATAAAATTTGTCAAGATAATAGGCTGCGCCGCTTTTCAGCTAGGATAATGCTGGGCCGACTTCTGTGTCGTTAGAAGCAGTAATCGTTATGTTCTCGCGCTCATGCCACAGGCGAGATATGTCGGCAAGCAGCGTGCTCGTTCATCCCTTGGTTGCTACGCGTGCCGCGAAGGCGGCTGCACCTTGAGTGCGCGGTGTCAGCCTGTGATGCGGAAGCAGTTACTTTTGGTCTGTAAATTTTGCCATTCACATGCGGTTTTCCCTTTCTCGGTATAAAAAAGACATAGCACTGCTATGCAGTGCTATGTCCGTACGGTTCCATGCTCTTGTAGCTGGAGGTGAAGTGCATCCACTGCTGCCTCGTCATAGCCGGGGCAGACCAGCAGGAATTCGTCGCTGCCCATGCGGTAGGGATATACGCTCGGGTCGGACAGCCTCTTGAAGATTTCTGCGACCTTCCGGAGCAGGCGGTCACCCATGTCAGGCCCCTGCGTGTTGTTGGAGTGTTTCAGACCGTTCACATTCAGATCGAGCACGCTCACCGGCGGCAGGCCGGCGAATGTATTACGGGCCGGTGATGGCAGTCCAAACCATTAGCCCAGCTGCAGCGGCGCTGGTGACGGCGTTGCTGCCTCATGTCCGGTCGATTTCCCACACCTATGTCCGGGCGATCTCATAGACAGGAGGAGTGCCTTTATGAGTAATCCGAACGATCGGTTCCAGATACAGCGCACATCCGAGCCTATCCAGATACAGCAGCAGACGGAGCTACTGGAGCGCATCAAGAACGACCCCAGTTTAGGGCTGGGGCCGGAGGATATGAACTCCCAGTATGTCACGCGGTTGCGGGTTGTTTAGCACAAGCGAGGCAATGCCCCCCTGCAGGTAGCAGTCTCCCAGCCCACGCTGGTGGATGTCGTTCACCGTTGGTTCATGCGGGAAAAGCACATCTTTTTTACGGTCGGCATATTCCTGCCGCTGCTCGTCCTTGAGTTTGGGCGGCTTGCTTATTCCGTCCACCTGCAGCCCTTCCCCCTGCTGCCACGGACGCAAATTGCCGTCAGCCTTCGAATCAAAATAGTTTTTATACCGTCCAGCGATCAGATCCGCTTCGTCCAGATTCTTGCTGTCGCCCTGCTGCCTGCCGCGAAGCACCTGATAGGAGTCGATCGCCGTGCGCGCTTTCTGCAGGGCATCCGACTGCACCGCCCGCATGGCCTCTGTGGGGGACAGCTGCACATACGCAGAAATCGCGCGCATCATATCGTGATACGCCGCCATGGCTGGCTCGTCGCACTCGCCTTGAAATTTCGCGCTGTCAGACATACAGCTTTCCCGCAGCGCTTCCCATGCTGCCTGCATCTGCTGATCGGAATAATTGTTCCGCACCTCGGACTCCTGCATTGTATGGATCTCTTTCCATTGCTCTGCTTGCAGCGGAGCCTCCGCCTGCGTCACCGTTTGCTGCTTTTTCTTGTCGAATACGGAGAATTTATGTTTCTTCTTTTCTCGTTTTGCCTTGGGCGCGGTGGTTTTCTGCTCCTGCATCTGCTGCAGAACCGGATCGGCCAGCAACATCTGCTGCTCCTGAACCTGTTCCTGCTTGTGTTCCACCACCAGCGGTGCCTGATGCTGTATCACCTTCATCGCATCCAATGAATCTCCCACACGGATCCTCCTTCCGTCGCAGGGCATCATCCTCCCTACGTGACCGACACCGCAACGCGCGCTCTATCCCCGCCGCCAACGCGCGCGGCAGGGCGCACAACTTAGATGCTTTGCAGACTGCGCATTCGAATGCCCCGTCCCTCTACCACAGCAAACACGCTGCGGCCCAGACACACCGCATCATGAAATAACCGGTATGTTTGTCTGCGGCTAAATAAAAGTATCATAGCTGCTTTGCGGCTATTATACCATGAACTTCCTGCCAGCAACAGGAGGATCCAGTTTTCTTTATTAAACTTTTAAGGCAAGGCTTGCACAAAAGCAATCTTAGCACAAAAGGCTCAAAAATAGTTGAACTTTTTGCGTTAAGATATTGCATTGATAACAGTGGTTCGACTTATGCAAAGAGTGGAATCACCAACGCCACCAGAAAGACAACTGCACCGAGCAGGGTTTTCATAATGGTTCAAGTCTTGCGTGCAGTTTGTTCGTCCAGACCGGAATCCTCAGTATATAACATAGATGACGTAAACCACGCCATGCCGGTTGACCAGCCATTGCGGCGGGACAGCTGGAAGAGGTTGAGCAGGAATGTGTAGGCTACCTTGTTCTACAGCGGCAAGCCGCTGTGCTGCGGGTCGGAAAAAAGCCAGCGCGGCATCTGCATGTGGAAATGGGAGATGACATCGTCCAGCTTCATCAATGTGAATGCCGGTAAAGCTGCCCAGTTCGCGAATTGCTTGATTGCTGCTCATCAACGGGCGAATGCTGGCAGCGAACATGGCCACGATCTGCCATCCGCCTGCCACAGACCACAGCTATAGCCACACGAAACTATTGCCAAGCAGGCCGCAGCCGGGCTCATACGGGTGACCATATCTTGCACCCGCCGATCAGACTGATGAACAGCATCGGTTGCACGGTCTGGGCACTCCTTTCCAGAATTACCAGCCAGTCCTGCCGCCTATTTTACTGCTCAATGATTGGATAATTCGGCGCGTTGTACGCTCCTGAACACCCTCGTTTTGCCCACCGGCATACAGCGCTGTGTCCCGCTGCCAAGGCTGCAAAATGGCGATGGCGAGTCTCCCTTTGCCTATCCAACAACCAGAAAACTGCTAACATATACTGCTTACAGTAGATGACAGTGCTTGAGGGTACTGCACAGGAACACAAAAAATCCGACCTTTTCGTTCATAACCATCGGTTTTCTGCACTTTTTACATAGAGTGCAAAAGTTCCTGACGACTATGAACCAAAAGGTCGGGGGGTGAATTCCTTCTGGCGTACCAAGAAAAACCGTTATTTTTAGCCGTATTGCAAAAGATTAAAAAGGGTTTGATGTTATTGGATGTTTGTGCGCAATCACCCAAAATGGCAGATGCAAAAGCATCTGCCATTTTAATATGCCTAGAATGTAGACTTTTTTAGAATAGGGGAAAGCGGCTCCTATGATGGGAATAATACGATCCGGTTGTGTGATCATCTGCGCTATAAAGGCCTTGTCGGATATGGCGCGTAGATCGGACTCTTGTGTAATAAATTCATTTAATGCAATACATTTTATGTATATCAACGAAAATTAAGGTGAGCAACGTAAAAAAAACGTAATACAAGTTATGTAAATCGACAAACTTAAAAAAATTAGAAATAATCCGTTGACAAATGAAAAACAGAGTTCTAGAATACAGGCATAAGATGAGAACGTTCTCAAGCAACAACAAGTCAAAAAGAGAACGTTCTCATAAAAAATAATTAAATTTGAGAACGTTCTCATCGGAGGTGTAACATGGCAAGAAAGGAACATTCCGAAAACGGAATCACCATTGAGGATGTCGCTGCACTTGCCGGAGTTTCTCGAGCATCGGTTGGGCGTGTGATTGGAAATTACGGAAGTGTTTCGGATAAAACGCGTCAGAAGGTATTGGAGGCTGTTCAGCAGCTCAATTATCGCCCGAATTTGATCGCCCGAGGGCTGAGAAACAACGAAACGAAGACGATTGCTGTGGTTCTGGGCAGCATACGAAATAATTATTGCAATGCGCTCGTTTATGCTGTGGAAAAAGAGGCAAGTAAGCATGGTTATAATGTTATGATCTGCGATACGCATGAGGATGAAGAAACAGAGTTACAACATCTTCAAAATCTGTATAGTAGAAAAGTGGATGGCATTATCCTTCTTTCCGCATTCAAAGCCGATCGTGAGATCCCAGAAGAATATAAGCATCTGTATCTAAGCGATGTGCCGACTGTTTTTGCTGATCGGCGGATTCAGGGAATCCAGCGAGACACCATTCAAAGCAATAATAAGGACTCCTCCTATCAAGCAACGAAATATTTGCTTGAGCTGGGACATCGAAAAATTGGCGTGATTGCAACAGCAGATTTTTCTACCATCAGCGATAGACTATCCGGCTTCAAAAAAGCGCTTTTGGAGTTTTCTGTACAGTATGATCCGACGCTGATTGTGCAAACAGATACCTTTGGCAAAGAATCCGGAAAGGATGCAGCAGAATATCTGCTTCGAAAACATCCGGATATTACAGCAATTTACATTTTGAATAACAGTTTAAGCAGCGGCACGTTGCTTGCCTTAAAAAAAGCGGGTTTGCATATTCCAAATGATATTTCCCTTTTGGTGTGGGATGATGAGGAAATAAACGAATTGTTCGATATCACAACCATTGTGCAGCCTATTGATAAGATCGGGAAAGAAGTCATGAAGCGGCTGCTTTCGTTAATGGGTTCGGAAAACCGTGAAGATAATTATATATATGAGGAGCTGGCGACGACAATGGTGATTCGAAAATCATGTGCCTCGCCACATCAAAGATAAAAAAGTTGTCAATGGATCCATTCATCAATTACCAATTATGCTACAACACGGCAGGAGGAATCAACATGGATTTAATTATGGGCATGAATAGCGGTTCGTCTTTTGATGGGATCGATGTGATCTTGGCGGAGACGGAGTTGGATGCGGACGGCTTTCCGAAAGCACCTCATTTTCTTTGCGGTGGCTCTTACGAATGGCCGGAGGATGTAAGAAAAATCGTACTGGACTCTTTTGAAAACAAAGTGGATATGGTCGGCTTAAACCGCTTAAACTATATCTGCGGCGCGGTCTTTGCCGAAAAGGCTGTGCAGTTTATGAAAGAAAACAATATCAATCCTCTGGATGTCAAGGTGTTGGGGCTGGACACACAAACGATTTATCAAGAGCAGCCCGATCATAAAAAGATTGCAGAAATGACAGATGAAGAAAAATCCGATTGGGTGCATCGCTGGCTGAACGGTCCCTATCCGGCGGGCATGCAGATGGGGGATACTTCCGTCATTGCAAACCTGACCAATATTGATACGGTTACGCATTTCCGTCCGGCTGATCATACTTGGGGCGGAGCTGCAGCGCCTCTCATGCCATATCTTGACTTCATTTTGTTCCGCAAGGAATCCAAGCCGGTCATGACGCTGAATATCGGCGGCATTGCAAATCTGCATGTTGCCTGCAAGGATCGCCGTGATATGTTCGGCTTTGACACCGGACCGGGTAATGCGGTTTCGAATTACATGTGCAAAAAGCTGTTCGGCATGGAATACGATAAAGACGGCGCAATTGCAGCCAAGGGCAAGGTGAATGACGCATTGCTTGATCACTTTATGCACCATCCGTTCTTCGATCGTCCGATTCCCCGCTCCGGTTGGATTGCGGATTACAGTCCGGAATATATCAATAGCGTACTGGAACAGTTCGCTCATGTTGCACCGGAAGATATCCTTGCCACGGCATGCGCCTTTACGGGCGAAGCAGTTGCGAAGAGTATGCGTGACAACATTCCGGCGGAGGTGATTGCAAATACTGAAAAGTTATATGCAAGTGGCGGCGGAACCAAGAATCCGCAGATTATGAAAGAAATCCAGGCACGCGTTCCCAAACATATTCAGGTTTTGAATTCATCTGCAATTGGAATTCCTGCAGAATATAAGGAAGCGGTCAAGTTCGCAACCATTGCGTATTCAACCATCAACTGCATTCCGGGCAATATTCCAGCTGCAGGCCATGCTTCGCAATATGCAATCCTTGGTAAAATTGCTTTGGCACCGCGGCATATTAAAGGCGGTGCAGCATTATAAGAAAGCGAGCAACATCTCGCTGGGAATAAAAAATCATATATTGAGGGAGTGTATATCATGAAAAAAAGATTGCTTTCTATGCTTTGTGCGGCAGCAATGCTGTGTATGACCACTGCATGCAGCAGTCAGCCAACGCTCGGCGGCGACTCAGATGCTGCAAGCGGAGCAGCGGATGGCGACGATACGATTACGATCGGTGTCTCTTTCGGTCAAAATGTGCATCCGTTCTTTGTGGCCATGCAGAAGGGCATTGAACAAGCGTGCGAAGACAATGGTATCACGAATGTCAATATTCTGGCAGCGGACAGTTCATTGGAAACACAGGTTTCCCAGATCGAAAATTTGGTTACCAAAGGCTGTGATGCGATTCTCCTCAACCCATATGATTCTGAGGGCGTAGTAAATGCGGTGAAAAGTGCAAGCGATAAAGGTGTAGGCATTTTTACCATGGATGTGGATTGTGAAGGTTCCACTGCGTTTGTAGCATCGGATAACTACAAAGTAGGTCAAATGCTGGCAGAATATATCATTGATGCTTTGGATGGACAGGGTAAGATCGCCATTATTGACGGCATCGTGGTAACCTCGCTGAAGGATCGCACAGATGGTTTCATGGATACACTGGAAGGCAGCGGCATTGAGGTAGTCGCCGAGCAGCAGACTGCGCACGCAAGAGATACCGCGCTGGCTTCGGCTGAAAATATTTTGCAGGCGAATCCGGATATCGATGCTTTTGTCGGTATCAATGAAAATTCGGGCATGGCGATCCTAAGCGCTGCAACATCAGCAGGCAAAAATGATCTGTTGATTACGACAGTGGATGCAACTGCAGAAAATATGGTGGCAATCCGGGACGGTAAGGTAGCGGTCGGCGTTTCGCAAGACCCGTATCAGATGGGTTATACCGCGGTGGAGCAGGCAATCAAATGGTATAACGGCGAAGAAATAGAGAAATTCATTGAAGTACCGGTAGAGTATATGAATCAGGACAATATCCAGCAATTCATCGATCGTGAAGAAGGTTATGGTGTAGAGATCGGCTGATCGGGCTTTATACGGCAAGAAAGTGCAGAGCCGCCTGTTGCAGAGGCAGGCGGCTCACTTTGACTCCCAAAGGGGTGATACTGTGTCAGAAGTTATAGTAAAAATGGATAACATATCCAAAGCCTTTGCTGGTATTAAGGCATTGGATCAGGTGAAAATTGAACTTCGGCAAGGGGAAGTTCATGCTTTGATGGGTGAAAATGGCGCAGGGAAATCAACATTAATGAAGATCATGACCGGCGTATATACCAAGGACGAAGGACGCATGTTCCTTCGAGATCAGCAAAACGGAGAAATGAAGGAAGTGGAGATGAAATCTCCACTTATGGCACAAAAACTTGGCCTGAGCATGGTGTTTCAAGAATTTAACCTGCTTGAAAATATGAATATCGCAGAAAATATTTTTCTCGGACGCGAACCGGTTGGGCGTGGGACGGTTTTGGATAAAAAGCAGCTGAGGGAAAAAGCAAAGGCAGAGTTGGAAAAGGTAAAGCTGGATATAGACCCCGAAATGCCGGTTTCATCATTGAGCTGTGGTCAAAAGCAATGTGTAGAAATTGCAAAGGCGCTTTCCTTTCATGCGCGTGTGGTGGTGTTTGATGAGCCAACTGCCAGCCTTTCCGAGAAAGAGTCGCAGATATTGTTCCAAATCATCCGCGAACTCAAGCAGAAAGGCGTATGTATTGTCTATATCTCCCATCGCATGGAAGAGGTATTTGAGCTTTCTGATCGCATCACAGTCTTTCGGAATGGTACTTATATTGACACAGTTGATACTGCCTCTACAACAGAAAATGATTTGATCAAGATGATGATCGGACATGAACTTCGGGGGAAGCGAAACGGCAAAGCGCAGCTGCAAGATGGAAAAACTGTTTTAGAAGTTCGAAATATTCGCGTTTTTCCAAAAGCAGAGCCGGTTTCCTTTACTCTACACGAAAAGGAAATATTGGGGTTTTTCGGTTTGGTTGGTGCCGGAAGAACCGAGCTGGCGCGTATATTGTTTGGTATTGATCCGATTGGAGCGGGGGAAATTTATATTGAAGGACAGCAGATAAAAATCAACGGGCCAAAGGATGCGATTGCAGCAGGAATCGGGCTGGTACCAGAGGATCGGAAAGGTCTTGGCTTGATTCTCGGTATGAGCATTCGGGATAATATGTTGATTTCCAAGTTGGCACAACTGAAAAGCTGCTTACTGAAGAAAAATGTGATGGACAAAATAACAGGTACATATGTATCTGATCTCAGCATTGCAATGCGAAACGATATGCAGGAAGTAAAGGAATTAAGCGGTGGCAATCAGCAGAAAGTAGTGATTGCCAAGTGGCTTGCAATGGAGCCGAATATTCTGATTATGGACGAACCTACCCGAGGGATTGATATTGGTGCAAAGACTGAGATTTATCAGCTGATGCGCAAGCTGGCGGATTCCGGAAAAAGTATCATCATGATTTCTTCAGAAATGACTGAGGTCATGCAAGTGAGTGACCGGATCCTTATTATGCATGAAGGCAGCATTACCGGAGAAATGTCGGCTGAACAAGCAACCAAGAATACGATCATGCAGGCAGCGTTTGGAGGAAAAATAAATGACTAAGTTGCGTGAAAAAATACATATCGGTTCTTTCCGAGAGCTTTTTCTGGTCGGTGTTGTGGTTTTGCTTGGTATTATTTGGACAGTCCTCAACCCAAGCTTTATCACACCGGATAATCTGATTAACATTTTGAGACAGGCATCTTATACCGCAATTGCTGCTGTAGGCATGACGATGGTCATCATTATTGGAGAAATCGACCTTTCTGCCGGTTCGCTTGTTTGTGCTGCTGGATTGGCGGGCGCGTTGGTTTGCAAGGGCACGGATAGTGTACTGCTTGCTGTGGCTATAGCGTTGATTATGGGTGCAGTGGTTGGCTTATTTAACGGCAGTTTGTGTGCCATCGGCCGGCTTCCGGGGTTTATTGCGTCTCTGGCAAGTATGACCATTTTGCGCGGTCTAGCATATATTGTGACGGGTGGTAACTCGGTTGTATGGTCCAATGAAAACTTTACAATGATTGGCACCGGTTACATCGGAATTATCCCGGTTCCTGTTATCATTATGTTTGCGGTTGTGATATTTGGCGTCCTCTTAACAACGAAATTCCGTTTTGGACGATATATTTATGCAGTTGGCGGAAATATGGAGAGCAGTCGTTGGTCTGGTATCGCAGTCGTGCGTGTCAAAATCATTGTATATATGATCATGGGTGTGCTAACAGCTATTGCTGGACTAATCATTACCGCACGTCTGGGTTCCGGACAACCATCTGCCGGTTTGAATTTTGAGATGGATTGCATCACAGCCGCAGTAGTTGGTGGTACAAGCATGTCTGGCGGGCGTGGTAAGATTATTGGCACGGTGGTAGGCGTGCTGTTGCTCACAGTATTGACAAACGGTATGACGCTGGTGGGTATGAACACCTACTGGCAGCAGGTACTCAAGGGCGTTATCATTGTCGTATCAGTATTAGCGGATACACAAGCAAAACGTCAGCATGGATAAAAATTTCTCTCTCCTTTTTCTCTTAGAGTGGGAAGTCCTCCACAAATATCCCTAAGGCAATTTGAACCGCCCCTGCTTGCGTTGCTGCGCAAGCAGGGGCGGTTCAGCTTGATGAAATGTCCATTATCCGCATTGTACAAAAACCGATGAACCACAAGCCGGGGATCGAATTCCTTCTGGTGCATCAGACGTAAATAATCCGAACGTATTCTTTTTGAAAGAGACGTTCGGATTATTTGATTATTTGAGACAAGTGTAAAGAAAAATGGGCCTCGGGAATTGATGATCCGACTAAAAATGTATGTTTTCTATCAAAGGGGCTTGTTGGGGTGCCTGGCAAACTGGGGAGGTCATTTGTTTCAGTGGCTTCTATATATAGCATATGTTTCATGTTGAAGGTGGTTCAGGAGGCAATGGCTTTAATATAATTCATAAAAGAACCGAAATTGTGGTGAACAGGTACGCGATCACATTTTTGTGCTGTGCTGCATTGTTCCACTTTTGATACGATGGATTTACTTTTGCAATTCACATATGTGGTCACGAGGTTGTATCGATAATATGCCTGAAATGCAACGGTGTCATGCCAGTATGTTTTTTAAAAGCGCGAATAAAATTAGAAGATGAATAGAATGCACAATCAAGCGCGATCTGTTCAATGCTATCATTCGATTCTGATAATCGCGTTTTTGCATAAGAAAGACGTGTTTCCAGTAAGAAATTGTGCGGAGTCATCCCGCTTTCATTCAGAAAACGACGGGAAAAATAGTACCGGCTCATGGATACCTGCTGAGCGACTGCACTAATAGAAATATCTTCATTGAAATGAGTACGCATATACTCCATCGCCTGTAAAATCTGTGGAGAGATTGTTCGTGAGCTATGGCCTTGTGTATTCAATAAAGAAAGCAGGTGGTGAATGGTGTAGGAAATGCGGTCATCAGCAGCAGCGTTCATCGACAGCATGGAAAGAATGCTTTGAAAATCTTGTTCTAGGCCAAACAATCCGCTAAAGTGTCCACCACTATTTTGCCAGAGCAGATTGCAATAGGCAGAAGAAGCGGCTCCGTGAAAGTGAAACCAGAGAAAATGAACCTGACTCTCTGCAAAGTAACGATGTGGGTAATTGCAGTCGATCAGTACTACGTCGTTAGCTTTCGCTGTAAAGGTTTTGCCTCGATACGAGAAATGCAATTCTCCCATCTGAATAAAAAACAGCAAAAAGGCATTCAGTCCCTCTCGGTCGACTTGATATGGTTTATCACATATATATTTTGCTCCCCACAAGGCGTAAAACAAATGTTGTTGAGCGAAAACCGAGGCGTTGTGAAAGTAAATTCCCTGTTTGTCTATGATGCCAGATTCTGCACGGATGATTCCCTGCTGACGAATGTTCATCGTCCTTCCTCCTCAATGAGCAAAAAATGAATATTTTTGGCATGATATGAGCGTGACATGTTGATATGCATTATGATAACATATAGGCATCACAAGGGCAATATCTCCAGTTACACAAAGAAAGGACTTCGATTTCATGAGTGAGATCAAAATTGGACTGATTGGTGCAGGTTGGATGGGCAAGGCGCATACGACAGCATTTCATAATGCAAAGATGATTTTTGGTGACAATATGCCAATATTTGAGATGGTAAGCGACGTAAATGAAGAACAGGTTATGACCTTTGCAAAAAATATGGGATACAATCGTTACACGACCAATTGGATGGATGTAGTTACTGATCCCATGATTGATCTGGTGGATGTTGCAACACCGAATTGCATGCACTATGAAATGGCCAAGTCGGCACTTGAGCACGGAAAGCATGTTTTCTGTGAAAAACCGCTTTCGCTCACTGCTGAGCAGTCACGCGAATTAGCTGATTTGGCCAAGGAAAAGGGTGTGGTCAATTATTGTGGCTTTTCTAACATTATGAATCCGGCAAATCAGTATGTGAAAGAACTGGCACAGTCGGGCAAGCTAGGCAAGATCATGCGCGTGCATGCGACATACGATCAGGATATGCTTCTTGATCCATCCATCCCGCTGGCTTGGCGGCATATCAACAAGCTGGCAGGCTCTGGCGCATTGGGCGATTTATGTAGTCATCTATTAAGCGTATCGCAGATGATACTGGGCGATATAGATGCCGTACTTGGCATTCAGTCTATCGTTATTCCAGAGCGTCCGCTGAAAACTGGCTCTACTGAAATGGGGAAGGTCGAGAACGATGATCTGATTACTTTTTTGGTCAAGTATAAGAATGGTGCGATTGGCGATTTCTCGTCTTCTCGTGTTGCAACTGGCCGAAAGAACTATTTTTATTATGAGATACAGGGTACTGAAGGAACTGTCGTGTACAATCTGGAACGCATGTGTGAGGTACAGGTCTATTTTAAGTCGGATGCGGATAAAGATAACGGCCGCGACTGCGGATTTCGCACCGTGTTGCTCAATCCGCAGCATGAAGGTTTCAAATGGTTTCAGCCAGCTGGTGGCATTGCGATTGCATTTGATGATATGACAACGCTGCAGGCACATGCACTCATGCAGGCAATGCACGGTGGCGACTACATCTGCAACTTTGAGATGGGGGCTAAAGTAGATAGTGTGATTGACGCGGTGCTTAAATCAGTGCAAAGCGGCACATGGGAAACATGCTGAAGGGGAGAAAAATATGTTCAACAATGTAAAACTGGGTATTGCACCGATCGGCTGGACCAATGATGACATGCCGCAGCTGGGTGGAGAGCTGACCTTTGAGCAGATGGTCTCAGAAGCGGCCCTTGCCGGCTTTCAGGGGACGGAAGTCGGCGGCAAATTCCCGACTGACCCCGCGGTGCTGAATAAAGCGCTCGATCTGCGCGGCATTAAGATTGCGTCGCAGTGGTTTTCCAGCTTTCTGTGCTCAACACCGTATGAGGAAAATGAGGCAGCGTTTATCCGGCAGCTGGATTTTCTGGAAGCGGTTGGCGCGAGCCGCATCAATGTATGTGAGCTGACGCGCTGCCTGTTTGCGGAAGAATGCTCCATGTTCGGGGAGAACAAGCCGGTTGCGAATGACGAAGAATGGAACCGCCTGACCGATGGCCTGAACCGTTTGGGTAAAATTGCGGCCGAGCGTGGCTTCAAGCTGTGCTTCCACCACCACATGGCGACGGTGGTGCAGACTTTTGCGGAGACCAAGCGCCTGCTGGACAACACCGACCCGCGTTATGTCTGGCTGTGCTTTGATACCGGACATTTCACCTTCTCCAAGGAGGATGCGGTCGAGGCAGCGCGGGCATTCGGTTCACGCATCGGGCATGTGCATCTCAAGGATATCCGTCCGGAAAAGATGCAGCAGGCTTATGCAGAGGGCTTCAAATTCCGCAAAGCGGTGCTGGAAGGGTGTTTCACCGTGCCCGGCGACGGCTGTGTGGATTATCCGGGTGTATTTCAGGCATTGCATGATGCGCATTATGAGGGCTGGTTTATCGTGGAAGCCGAGCAGGACCCGGCCAAGGCGAACCCGTTGGAATATGCGTTGATGGCAAGACAGTATATCCGGAATACAGCAGGGATATAAAACCAGAACGAGAAGAGCAAGAGGAAAGGAGTACAACATGAAAAAGTTTACAAAACGTATGGGAGCTTTTGCATTGAGTTGCACAATGCTGGCAGGAGCACTCGTAGGCTGCGGCGGCAACAGCACGACTGCTGAAACAACCAATACGAATAGTGATGATACCCCACATGTCACTGTGATCCTCAAAACATTGGCATCTGAATATTGGAACTATGTGGCGAAAGGCTGCCAGCAGGCCGGTGAGGACTTGGGAATCACGGTAGATGTACAGGGAGCTTCATCCGAAACGGCATATGATGAGCAGCTCAATATGATCGAAACCACGCTATCTGCTGGCGAAAGCGACGCCATTGTTATTGCACCGTTGCAGGCCGACACAGTTGCAACACAAATTGCTAACGCGGATGTACCAATTATTGCAGTTGATACAAACATCGAGTCGGATAAAGTGCTCAGCTTTGTCGGCTTTGATAACGAAGAAATGGCTGCAATGGGTGGAAAAGCAGCAGTAGAGGCAGCAAAAGCTGCTGGATGGGACAATATTACCGCGGTAGGTATAGCTGGTGTACAGGGTGACTCCACATCGGAAGCCCGTATGGATGGTTATCGGAACGGCATTGTAGAAGCCGGTGGAACTTATCTGGATGCTGAAATTCAATATGCTGATGGAGTATCAGATAAGGCTGTTACCGCTATGGAAAGTATCATTCAGAATCATCCGGAGGGTATCGCTATCGTTGCCTGCAATAATGACGACATGGCAGTTGGTGCAGCACGTGCAGCAGAAGGATTCGAGGCTTATAAAAATACCATCTTTTTAGGTTGCGGCGGTAACATGGGTGCGTTGGAAGCAATCCTTGCGGGACAAGAAACCATGACAGTTGCCGTGGATGGTTATGATGTAGGCTATCGCGGTGTGGAGGCAGCACTGAAGGCAATTAACGGTGAGGAGCTTGAGCAGTTCATTGCTTCCCCTGCAACTATCGTCTCTGCCGATAATGCAAAAGAGCAGATGGAACTGGTCGAGAAAAAACAAAACGGCTGATTGATTATAAAAGTATGAGTTTGGATACAAACAGGCGGATGCGAATTAAAAGAGCATCCGCCTGTTTGCAGAAAGAGGGAATAAGAAGTTGAGTGAATACGTAGTAGAGCTGAAAAACGCGACCAAGCGTTTTCCGGGCGTAGT
>JAHZFK010000032.1 GCA_019421385.1 Clostridiales bacterium | reverse complement strand
TGGTTGGCTTTCTCCTGCAGAGTTCTCTGTCCAATATGTTTGACAAACCTACAGGGTTTAAACTCAGTGTCTCAGACCATTGTAAGAATACTAGAGTGATATACTAAAACCATATACCCAAAGCAATACGGTAAAACATGTAAGCGATGCTTTAGATGGGACAAATACAAGAAACCAATCCTCGTCTTCGCTGCGTCCCTATGCTATACGAGCAGGTGAGGGAGATGATCGTCCGCTGCTTACAAGGTGCACACTATTTACAGACCTATTAAAACAAAGTGCTTGACTGTTATTGGGATATGCGTTTTTCGACTATTCCAATTAAAATTCTTTTGCATCCTGGAAAAGGCAATCTGCGCAGTGAGTCCGATATTCCAGATGACGGCTGATACATTGATTTCCCCAATCACTGAACTGCTCCAGCAAGTTGAGAAGTGTACTTCCATTGTCTGTTAACTGATACTCCACCCGCACCGGCACTTCATTGTACTGCTTTCGGCTGACAATTCCATACTCCTCAAGATGTTTAAGCGACTGGGATAGCATAACATTGGTGATTCCCGGCACAGCTCTTTTAATTTGATTATAGCGTAGTGGCATCCCATCCTTTAGCAAACATACAATGCTCAACCGCCATTTACCACCAACAACATCCATAGCCAGACGTAGAGGACAAATTTCTGACTGCTCCTTATTCATGTGATGAACCTCCCAAGGTAAGAAAAAATATAATATGTATGAAAAAACTGCGTTATTGAGAAAATCACTAAGACATGTATAATAAAATTAGGTACATAAATTATATCAGATATTTATAACTTATCAAGGAGGATTTATGTGAAACTGGCTATTGTATACGATACACAGACAGGAAATACCGCCAAAATGGCAAAATATATTATTGAGGGTATTTCTACTATTGATGAAGCCGAAGCGACAGCTTTCCCGATTACCGATGTTGATGAGGAATATGTGAAAGCAAGTGATGCTCTGATTGTCGGCACGCCGACCTACAATGGATATCTTATCGCCCGCATGAAAGCTTGGTTGGAGAGCGCTCCTGCTAAGTTAAATGTTGCTGGCAAGTTGGGGGGCGCCTACGCTACAGCAGCTTTTATTCATGGGGGCGGGGATCTGGCCATCCAATGCATACTCACACACCTCATGGTAGACGGTATGATGGTGTATTCTAGTGGACAGGCGAAAGGGATGCCTGTCATTCATCTGGGACCAGTGGCAATCGCTCCTGACATAGAAACCTTCGCAGACCTGTTCCGCGTCTATGGCAAGCGCATGGCAGAACAGGTTGCAAAAATTGTTTAAGCGCCATATTACGCAAGAAAGGCTTTGTTTCGGAGGGAAATCTATTATTTCCTTCTCGTTCTCTCACAATCAAAGAGAATAAATGTAAAATTATACTGCTACACCAGAAAATCGCCACAGGCAATTTATACGCACATTCTGAACCATGGTTCTTGCATTTTAGGTACGAATGGATAGATGATGCAGGCAGGATACCAGCGATCGGAAACTTTACTTGCATCGATACACATAGCTTATGCAACGCTTATTATACCCGCATTTGCCGTTTTCGTTTAAAAATATCGCATTGTGGATGTGCGTCTCACTCGGACCACAGTAGAGATCTTTTTCGCCATTACACGGATTGCCTACCATCTGCGACTAAACGGTGGTCCCAACCAGTACAGCACGGTGGAGGCGCATATTACGACGGATCACCAATCCTACCTGCAATGGAATAGCGAGCATTTCCTCTGCTGGGCAGAGCGGATTGGCCAGCACACCGCTGCTGTGGTACGGCTTTTTCTCTCTGTCCACAAGGTGGGGCCGTAGGACTACAAGTCTCATATTGCCTTGTGCTTTCCGGAAAAGCCGTCACTTACACCGCTTCCCCCAGCCTAAAGAGAATCTAGGCTATCCGGAAATTCGGGCAGGACAAGCCGCTCTCCTGGGTATGCTCTGGCCAGACCGTAAGATCCAAAGGCCAATAAATTCACCAGGGCCGTCGGCTACTACAAGAGGGGGAATGGGCATGCTGAGCAATGAAACGATTTGGAAACTTTGTAAAATGCGCTTGGGCGTCATGGCTGAAGACTTCTTTGCCCAACTGGGAGATACGCAGTTCTAGGTGATGCCCTTTGAGGATCTCTTTGCCATGCTGCTAGATACGGAGTGGAGCGCCAGGAGAAGTAACCGCCTGACTTGTTTTATTCTCAATGCCGACTACGCTGACCCAGCCGCCTGTGTGAAGAATATCTAGTAGCTTCCGGAACGAAAGCTGAATCGGGAACATATCCTGCGGCTGGCCTCCTGTGCCTATCTCTATGCAGGGCATAATGTCATCATCCTGGGCCCCATCGGGGCTGGAGAGATCTGTCTGGCCTATGCTCTTGGTATGGTAGCCAGTTGCAGTTTTTGCTCTGTGCGGTACATCCGTCTGCCGGATCTGATGGTGGAAATGTCTGTGGCCTGAACCAACGGCGCCTACTGGGACTATATGAAAAAGCCAGGAAAGAGAAGCTGCTTATCTTTGATGAATGGTTGCTTTACATGCTCAAGGAGGCAGAAATTCGGGATATGCTAGAACTGATAGAGAATTGGAATAAGATGGTCTCCAGCTAGATTGAGGGCGAGTCTATGCACAAGCGCAAGGTCATCCCAGAGTAATTCCTTTCATGATGCCACAGTGCACCATGCTCCTGGTTGCTATGCACCATCATCCATGGTCAAGCTGCACTTTTTAAAGCGGTATACGCATTGCAAGTTTAGAATACCATAGTTGTCACTTTGTGAGATAACCGAAAGGATCGAATTTTTTATTGTTTCTGCGAAAAAATTCCGTTGTTTTAGTGCAAATAGTGTTTTGCCACTTGTATTTCTCATCGCAGAAAATCAGTATAATATCAAAGCTGTTGGCAACAGCAAGATAGTCATTTGCCGCGATCAAGCTCACATGATAATCGTCAAATAATAAAACAAAGGCGAAAAATTTTCATCTTTATTAACGAGAGAAACCGCGCTATATTAAGAGTGTAATCATGTCAGAGTAATTTTGTCAGAGTAACCCGCCCAGGGGGCAGTCTGCCTATCTGGGTTGTACAAATGCTCGAAACCTGATTCACCACACA
Organism: Clostridiales bacterium; assembly: GCA_019421385.1. Taxonomy (GTDB): domain Bacteria; phylum Bacillota; class Clostridia; order Oscillospirales; family Butyricicoccaceae; genus Agathobaculum. The sequence goes on along the minus strand of JAHZFK010000032.1, from coordinate 25,465 downwards.
ATGAAGACCGTACAGAAATCCGATTTATGGATGCTGCACGGTCTTTTTTTGTGCAAATTCAAAAAGATCGGAGGAAAAACGAATGTGAGGGAAAACAGATTGATGGAGGTGCGGTATCAGGACAGCGCGCAGGGCATCATGCTCACCGGCTATGCGGACACGGTTATTTCAGATCCGCAGTATAGGCTGGTCGGCATCCGCTTTGGCGGCTATCCCGAGATGGTGCAGGGCGTGTCTGCTGCGATTTGCGGCGGCGCCACGGTCACCGTATCCGCAGAGGAACAGTCGTATGTGCTTACTGCAGAACGTGGACGTTATCGGAAAACGCTGTCCCGGGAGGGCGCGTACACGGTAGCTACCATTCTGTGGGAGGAAAAAAGCGTCAGCAGGAACATGTCGGAGGACAAAACCGAGGAAAATGCAGATGATTCGGAAAGAAGAAATGAAGGAAGTCAGCCGCGGGAAGCCTATTTGCTCTGCGCAGCTGGAGATCAAGATGCGTTATATCACGAAATAGATCGTGTCAGCATAATCCCCATGATCCCGCAGTTTGCGGATTACCTGATCGCAGAGCTGCAGGCACGGAACATTCTCACCAGATGCCTTGTGCGGACGACCTGCGAGCCGTTCGAAGCGTGGCAGCTTACCTGCACGCCAGAAGATCAGAATATTGCGGATGTGGTGACAAGCGGCCTCAAAAGCGGCGCGATCCACATACCCGGCACGCAAGACGGCCAAACAGACGCCTTTCGTGATATCGGCGGAGTTGCAAGCTATTTGAATGCGTTCGGTTCTGTCATTGCCGCCCGTATCCGTGGGCAGTTTGACCCGCTGTACGACCCGGCGACAGAGCCGTTGTCAGAAGCCGTACTGGAGCTGAACCGATATGTCGAACAGACGGCCGGTTACCCCTTGTATGGCGCGCAGCTTGCGGCAGCGGAAGCGCTGCGCCGCAGATTGCAGAAAGCCAAGCTCGGGCTGCTGATCGCAGAATGCGGCTCTGGCAAGAGCAAGGTCGGCAGTCTGGCGCTGCAGGCGTATTTTCTGCAGAAGCAGCGGAAGTGCCTACACATTGTCCTTTGTCCGTCCCACATGACAGGCAAATGGGTACGGGAGCTGGGTGAAACCATTCCGGATTCGCTGTCTGCGGTCGTGCAATCGCCGGAAGACTTTGACGCCCTCTATGCGGAATATGTCCGCGGCAGCCGAACGGTCTTTGCCGTATTGTCCAAGGAAACCGCGCGAGACGGCTATATGCGCCGCCCGGCGGTGCGCTGGAACGCGATAAAGCGTGGCTTTACCTGTCCGGACTGCGGCAGTGTGATCCAGATGGAATTTCTGGACTGCGGAAGAAAGACACTGGTGGATGCCACATCGGACTATTTCCGCACCGAGACCCGCGCCAACCGCAAGTGTGAATGCTGCGGCACCGTCCTCTGGACGGCCACCACCGTGGAAGAGCAGAGCGAATGGGTGCGCATCAGCCATGTAGGCTATGTCCATCGCCGATTTGTCGGACAGGCATTCAAGGCCTGCAAAACGGCAGCTGCGAAAAAGCAGCTGAACGAACTGGCACAAGACCCAAACCGTTTCATGACCGCCCGCGGCGCCTGCCGCCGGTTTCCGCTCAGTACCTATATCAAAAATAAGTACAGCGGCAAAATAGACGGTTTGATCGCGGATGAGCTTCACCAGTTTGCAGCGAACAGCGGACAAGGCGATGCCATGGGTGAGCTGTTTGCCGCCGCAAAGAAGTGCATCGGCATGACAGCGACCCTGATCAACGGCTATGCGTCCGGTATCTTCTACCTGCTGTACCGCACCTGTTCACAGCTGATGCAGCAGGATGGACAGACATTTGCCGCACAGTCGCATTTTGCGCAGGAATACGGCGTGATCGAGGATATCTACTCGGTGACAGAAGGCGGATACAATTCCAACCGCCGCGCGGTCAAGCGCAAAAAGTGTTCCCGGCAGCGACCCGGTGTATCCCCACTGGTGTACAGCCGCTTCCTGTTGGAAAGCGGTGTATTCCTCACCCTGATGGACATGGGTAAGGAACTGCCAGAGTACGAGGAAATCCCCGTGCCGCTCTCGTTGCCGGAGAACCAGTATCGGGCATATGCGCAGCTGGAGAAAAGCTTTCAGGAGCTTTTTAAGGATCGCAGCCGGGAAGGCCGCAAGCTTGCGCAAAAACTGCTGTCCGTTTACCTCAATCTGCTGATGGCCTACCCGGATCAGCCGTACGGGCATAAGCCGATTGTGCATCCGGTTACCGCAGACCCGATTTTGGTGCCGAAGGACAGCGGTGCGCCGACGGACGAAACCGAAAAGGACGCAAGGACGCTCGACATCATCCGTGCAAAGGTTGCCGCCGGGGAGCGCGTATTGCTCTACGTCAACTGGGTGCGTCTGGACAGCCGGACACATCTAAAGCGATTTCTCATGGATGCCGGCATCCGCGCCGAGATCATGGAGGATACCGTGCCGCCGCGGGGACGCGAGGCATGGGTGGCGGAAAAACTTCGTCAAGGGATGCAGGTGATGATCACAAATCCCGGTCTCGTGGAAACCGGCCGTGCGTCCGTAAGGACATCTTGTTTCGTGTGATACGAAGGTGTCCGCGGACTGTTAGGAATTCTGCTGTTGGCACAGCAGCAACATAAAAGTATCAAAAAGTTGTCATCACCCGATTTATCCGCAAGGGAAACTGCGCGGGGAGTGTAGCATATCGGGAAAGCGGTAAGTCGGCAGAGCTATCCATGCCGCGACTGAACTGCAAGATGAAAGGTCAGTTATGAGGATAAAAGCTGGATTGCCTGAATGACAGTCCGAGGGGTCATACTCGAGTCCCTGACACACGATAGCTGAAGTGTCAGGCGGTACAAGGAACTTCATAGAGTCCTGATGAAGGTGTCCATGATACTTTTGTACCGACCAACCGCAATAAGCGGCAAAGGACGAACGTCATATCCGACAAGCTGACAAGCCATTTCTAACAGTCTAACCGGAGATTACCTAAACCGGAACGCCCCACAGGGCTATGCGTAATGCCGCAAGGTGATAAATTCCAAGGATTAACACCCCGAGGAAGATGACGCTGAAAATCCGGCATGGTAACGGAGGTCCCATAGTAGTCCGAGGGCGGGAAAACCGTCTACATGGCGAAGGGGGCCAGCTTGTCTATCAATATAGAGAAAGGAACGGTGTGTGAGACACCATGAGAAATCCAATCGACGTATTGAACAGTCTGAAATCCAAAGCAAAAGCCCCAACCTATCATTATGAGCGCCTGTATCGCAACCTTTATAACCCAGAGTTTTATTTGCAGGCGTACTACAACATCTATGCCAAGCCCGGAAATATGACTCCCGGAACGGACGGGCAGACCATAGACGGAATGGGTATGGAGCGTATCGGAAAACTGATTGAAAGTCTAAAAGACCACAGTTACCGGCCAAATCCCGCACGACGTACCTATATCAAGAAAAAGAACGGAAAAATGCGCCCGCTGGGCATCCCGTCTTTTGATGATAAGCTGGTGCAGGAAATCGTGCGGATGTTGCTGGAGGCTATCTATGAGCCGACTTTCTCCAACTATTCCCACGGCTTTCGGCCTAACCGATGCTGCCACACGGCACTTTTGCAGTTACAGCGCAACTTTAGCGGAACAAGGTGGTTTATAGAGGGCGATATTAAGTCGTTCTTCGACAACATAGACCACGCAGTCCTCATAGGAATTTTACGCAGACGCATCCATGACGAATATTTTATTGCTCTGATATGGAAGTTTCTGAAAGCGGGATACCTTGAGGACTGGACTTTTCACCGCACCTACTCCGGCACCCCACAAGGCTCCATCATCAGTCCTATTCTGTCAAATATCTACCTAAACGAGTTTGACAGATACATGGAGCAGTACATGGCATCTTTCAGAAACGGAGCGCGGCGGGACAAGTACACCCCATATTGGAAACTGCATGAACAAATTCGATGGCTTGAAAAAGGCAAATACAAGCCGGAAATGTGGGAAGAAATGGACGAAACGGCAAGAGATACGGCCTTGCGGGAAATCAGGGAAAAAACAGCCCTCAAACGGCAAATGCCGGCATATGACCCCATGGACACAGAATACAAACGTCTGCAATATGTAAGATATGCAGACGACTGGATTTGTGGAGTCATTGGCAGTAAAGCAGACGCTGAAAAAATCAAGTTAGACATCAAGCAGTTTTTGTCGGAAGAACTCCATTTGGAATTATCCGATGAAAAAACGCTGATAACGCAGGCAAAAGATGAGGCCAGGTTTTTAGGCTTTGAAGTCTTTGCCAGCAACAGTGACCATATAACAACCAGCAAAAATGGCCACAAGATGCGATCCATGAGCGGAAAGATTCTGTTGTATGTCCCCAAAGACAAATGGCAGAAGAAGCTGCTTGATTATTCAGCGTTGAAAATCACATACCGAGAGGGGCGGGAAATCTTCATCCCTACCGAACGCACCTACCTAATCAACGGTGATGACCTTGAAATCTTAAACCAGTACAATGCGGAAATCAGGGGCATCTATAACTACTACCGCATAGCGGATAATGTCAGTGTTTTGGGCGATTTTTACTATGTAATGAAGTACAGCCTGTTCAAAACCTATGCCGCCAAATACAAAACACGCATCAGCCGTATCCGTAAGAAATACGGATATAAACGCTTCGGCGTGAAATATCCGAGTAAAAGTGGAAAAGCGGTAGCGTACCTGTATGACGAGGGGTTTAGAAAGGACAAAAGAATGGTTTCTGCCCCGGCAATGGATGTTATTCCGATGGTACACAGAAATCTCAACTCGACAAGCCTGATAAGTCGGTTGAAGGCCGAAAGGTGTGAATGGTGCGGAGCGGAAAATGTTCCTATCGAAATGCACCATGTTCGGAAAATCAAGGACTTAAAAGGCAAAGCCGGGTGGGAAATCGTGATGATAGGTCGCAAACGCAAGACTATGGCGCTATGCCGTGCGTGTCATGACAAACTGCACGCCGGCAAATTAGACTGACAGACAAAGGGAGAGCCGGATACGCCGAGAGGTGTAAGTCCGGTTCGTGAGGGGGGTACTCGGAAACCTGCCGTAGTAATGCGGTAAGGCGCTGGGCGCCCACCCTACTGGATCTCAATGATTTCACCACGCTGATCTTCTATGACATGGCGTTTAAGCTGTTCACGTTCCGGCAGGCGAGCCGCAGGTCATGGCGCATCAACCAGACCGCGCCGCGAGTGGAGGTGTACATCTTGTACTACCGCCATACCATGCAGGAGCGTGCCGTCCGGCTGATGGCGTCCAAGCTGTCGGTCGCCGGTATCATCGAAGGCGGCGTTATGACGGACGAAGGTCTCGCTACGATGAGCGAAAGCGAAGATATGATGTCTGTGCTGGCCAAGGAACTGGCCGAGGGCATCCGGCATGAGAATGCCGTCGAGGATATCGCCGCTTCCTTCCGCAAGATGGCCGTGCTGCATCCCGCTGTGAAGCAAAACGTGCAGGAAACAGCATGTAAACCACTCATCCAGCCAATACAAACGAGGACAAAATCAATGCTACGGCCTGTGCAGGAACCGGAACAGCTATCGTTCTGGGAACTGGCGGGCTAAAGGAGTAGATGAATGATGCGTTTTATAGCAAACCGTTCGGAATTGCTGCCCATCCTACGGCGCTGCTGCCTGACGATCGGCAGACGATTTGAAAGCCGGGAGTTATCCTGTGTGTTGATGGAGGCAGATGCCCAGACCAACACTGTCATGTTCACGGCGCGCAGCAAGGGCTGTGTGCTGCAGATCCGGCACGGCTGCCGCGTGGAACAGGAGGGCAAAGCACTGCTGTTCGCCGCTGTTTTCCAGCGGATGCTGGAGCTGTTTTCGGACGAAGCGACAACGGTCGCGACGGACGACCGACGGATAGAGGTGCGCAACGCCAAGTCGGCCTATGAATTTGCGCTCATGGATGCAGGCAAGTATCCCAAGGCAGATCAGTCTGCCCCGGAGCAACTGCTGGACTGCGAAAAGCTGAGCGAGATCAGTACTAAGGTGCTGTTTTCAGCCGCGCGCGGCGACAGCTCCCGGCCGCAACTCAAGTGTGTGCGTCTGCAGGTTCATGACGGCCGTTTCAGCGCGTCAAGCTGTGACGGTTACCGCATGACCGTCGCGAGCGACACGGCGGCGCAGGACGCGCCGCTGGATGTGCTGATCGAGGCAGATGTGACGAAAATCTTACTTGCCATATTCCGCGGCATTCCGCACTGCAAAATCGGTACCAGCAATGGCAAGGTTCTGTTTATCGGTCCCTGTCTGGTGTTCACGGCATCGCTTGCAAGTTATGGCGCGCTCAATCTGGACACGCTGCTGAGCAGCTTCCAGACGAAAAGCGCGTTGCATCTGGACGGTGCTGCGCTCAGCGCAGAGCTGCGCCGGATCGGCATTGGCCATTCGGCTGGTGCCAGCGTGATTTTGCAGACGGTGAGCGGTGTGCTGCGCTTGTCTTATAGCAGCGCAGATAGGGAACCGCTTACCAGCGAATCGGAAGTGCCTGTGGAGATCGTTACGCCGCTGCCCAAGGAAGGCTTCTGTTATAGCTATACCTATTTGCAGCAAGCCGCAGCCTTGGTACAGGGCAGCGCAACGCAGATCTGTTTTGACAGCAAAGGGACAATGCAGCTCTGCACAGAGCATGAAACGCACATCCTGATGCCCAAACGGATGCCGCAGGTGAACGCAAACACGAAAAGGAAGAAGAAAGCTGCGTAAAGGAGAAATGTATGAAGAACAAGAAGTTAATCCTGATTCCCGCTTCCGCCGCCGAGCGCATTCACCCGCTGCGTCCGGAAAACCGCCTGCTCAGCGCCGTCGGCCAGTTCGAGCCCAAGCGGCTGAATTGCTGGTATCCGGTGCAAAGCTACTTTCTCACAACGCAGAACATCGATGAGGCCAATGCGGTGTTTCACCGGCTTTGCAAGACCGTATTACGGAATGCCCAGACCATGCGGCGATTCTGCGCAGCCAATCCGGAAGCGCAGCAGCATGATTTCTGGTGCCCGACATACGACTTTGTGTATTTCGGCGCTGTCAACGACTACCGGCTGCGCTGCATGATCAACCACGGGGATTTCAACTACATGATGATGGTTTATCAGAAAAAACAGGATAATTCTTTGAAGGGAGCTGCCTAAAATGAACGAAAAGACCATGAACCGACCTTTGTCTGAAGCAGAACGCGCGCTCGTGGAGCGCTATCACAGCCTGATCTACCGTGTGATCGGCAATCTGCACCTTGGTGCGGACGCAGCGGCGGATTTATACGGCGACGCGGCGCTCGGTCTGGTGTTTGCCGCACAGCAATACCTGACTGAGGAACGGCTGCAGAAATACCGTTTTTCGGACGTCGCATACAGCCGTATCCGCAACGCTCTGCTGCGCCAGCGGCACAAGGTGCGCAAGGCGCCCGTAGTGCTCAGTCTGGACGCGTGGCAAAAGGACGGCAGCACGCTGTATGATGTCCTGCCGGACGAACGCAATGCCGATCCGGCTGATATCGTGACTCGCAAGGAGCACAAACAGGTGCTCCGTCAGCACGGCGTGCGCAGCTGCAAGGTGTATCGGTTCCCGGTTCATGCCGCCCCCGGAAAGGAGGCGGCATAAGATGGGCGTGCATACCGGCGTTTTTGTGGTCTACTACCTGTACCGTTCGCGGTATTCGTTTGTTGCAGGCCATTTGGTAAAAGACGGGCATCATGTGGTCGATCTGAGCGATATCAATAAAGCGCTCAAATTTACTTCCGAGCACATGGCACATGAATTTATCCGAGAAGATTTGGATCGTCCGGCAGATGGACCGTATTTTGTGTCTGAGTTAACGCTGGGCGAACTACTCGAACACTGCCCGGAACTGTATGAAGTACGACGCGTGACCATCCATGGAGGTGCTGCATGAGTAAGAAAGGCTTTCGTCAGCGCAGTTTTGCCGAACCCGGCTGCATCGGCTGCGATGCACATCTGGATTTCGGCCTGAGCCGCTATTGTGCCGGTTTCAAGAACAAAAAGCGACGCAAGGCATTCCGCAAGAGCGATCCGGCGTACAGGGCGCCGAAGTGGTGTCCCAAGCGGAAAAGCCCCTGTGAATACCGCATTTACAGTTATGCGGACGCACAGGCCGCGGCACTGGCACGGGCGTTTGCGGAAGATGAAATCAGTAGCGGGGAACTTGCTTTTCCGATTGCCCATCGTTATCGGTTGTGCGCGGAAGGCAAGACCGGTCTTACGCCGGCATTGTTTTTTGAAAATGCAAACAGCCCAGACGAAATGCCGCTTTTGGAAGGCGAGCAGATCGGACAAGGCGACGTGGTGGAGATCGACACTGGGCTCGCGCAGTTTTTCTTCTACTGCGCCGCGTCGCACGATTTCCGTCCGGCATTTTTCGATGTCAAGCGCGTCCAAAAGACTGCGAAAGACAGTAAGGAGGTTTGCTGATGGCCAATCTGATGCTCTATGCGAAGGAAAAAGGCGACAAACGGTTCGGTGCGGTCGATATGGCGAGCCACACCTTCCCGGTGGGGTTGATGTATGCAACCATCGTGCCGGAAGCCAAGCTGGAGGTGCTCAAACAGCGCGCCAGCATGCTGCACAAGATGAATCCGCGTATCACATTTCAAATTCGTTATGCCGGTACGGCAACAGTGCTCTTTCAGGCAGGAGGTGATGAGGCATGAAAGCACTGAATACAGATGCAGTACGCAGACTGTACCGCGGCAAGTATGCACCGGCAAATGAGCAGCCGGAGATCAACGGTGCCCAGATTCGCGGGCTTTCTTTCCGCATTTCACTGGCGTTTGCGACGATGGCGGCGGTTTCGGACAGTGTAGCACAAAGTCTGCTGCACGCCGTATCGCATGATATCGGTTTGCTGCGCGATTTGGAACGTGAGGATTCGTTTGTCAAAGGATTTCGTTGTGCGGTGAAATTGTTTGAAAAAGGAGAAGTGACTCATGCTGAGAGATAAGATGCTGGCAGTGATGCAGGAAGTGAACAGCGAGATCGCAGAGCGTGAAGAGCTGATCCAGACGATTGCGATGGCGCTGCTCTCCGGCCGCAACCTGTTCATTCTGGGTGCGCCCGGACAGGCCAAGAGCTTTGCGGTCAACGAGTTCCGCAAACGTATCACCGGAGCGAAGCAATTCGAGAGGTTGTTGTCCAAGCAGACGGACGAAGAAGCTCTGTTCGGACGGCTGGATCTGGCCAGCCTGATTCCGGGCGCTGTACCGGCGCAGGTGCTGGCAGACGATGCCGCGTATCAGAAGCTCAAGCAGCAGCTGGAACAGGCGACGGATGATTTCCGTGCCAATCTGGCAGATAGCAGCACTGCTTCGCGGATGCAAAGCCTGACGGCAGCTCTGGAACAGTACCAGAAGGGGCTGTCCCTGCTGCACGGCGGTACGCCGGCAACTATCACCGCAGGCAAGATTCCGGATTCGCACATCTGCTTTCTGGATGAGATCTACAAGGCCGGGGATGGTCTGCTCAATTCGCTGCTGACTGCGCTCAACGAGCACCGGTATACGAACGAGGGCGTGACGGTAGAGATTCCTGTGATTTCGTTCTTCTCGGCATCCAATGAGATGCCGAACTTCCGGAACAAGGAGGATCAGATCCTCGCGCCGCTCTATGACCGTTTTCAGCTTCGCGTGGTGACCCGCGATGTGCAGGAGCGCAGCGCGCGGCTTGCTGTCCTGAAGAACAGGCTGGACGGGCATTTTGGCGAAGTGACGGCGACCTTCACGCTGGAAGAATTGTATGCCATGCAGGCACAGGTGAAACTGGTTGTCATTCCGGATGCCGTCAATGAACTGATGGACGATGTGCTGTGTGAACTGCGCCGGGAGGGCATCACGGTGTCCGACCGTACCTATTTCGGTTACGGCCCGGTGGCGCAGGCGGCCGCCTGGCTTGCTGGACACACCGAGGTGCAGCCGGCAGATCTGCTCCAGCTGAAAAACTACCTCTGGAACGAGCCGGGAGAGATCGAAAAGGTGCAGGCCGTGCTCACGCGCCTTTGCGACGACCCGCTTCGAACGCGGCTCGAAGAACTGCTGGCCAAGGCAGCCGAAATGCGCGATGCGTTTGATGCTGCCCCGGACAACGGGAAGGCCAAAGCGCTGGTGCAGCTGCGCACGGGCTTTGCTTGTCTCTATCGTGAGTGGCAGGCGCTGGATGCCGGCGCTACAACCGATGAACAGCACCGGCAGACTGCCGACGCACTGAACACCTTGGAAGAGATGAGCCGCAAGGCACATGAAGCGTGTGCTTTTACCCCTGTGCCGCTGGCTCAGCTGGCCGTATTACAATCCGCCGCTTGATGGAAGGAGAAAGAATTTATGCTTAACAAGATTATTCTGATTGGACGAATGACGAAAGACCCGGAACAGCGCGGCAAAGACCCGGAAAAGCCGATCGCGTATTTCCGCATCGCGGTAGACCGCGATTTCAAGCGTGATGGCGAACCGGAAGCGGACTTTTTCGACTGCTCGGTCTTCGGGCAGCAGGCGAAGTTCGTTCTGCAGTACGGCCGCAAAGGCCGTCTGGTTTGCGTCGTAGGTGCGATGCAGCACCGCGAATGGCAGGACCAGCAGACCGGCGAAAAGCGCACGGCATTTGAAGTGGTGCGTGTCGATGTGCATTTTCTGGACAAGAAGCCGGATGATGTACAAAACGGCAATCCGGCGCAGCCGACGGCGGTGCCTACCACAGGCTATGCTGCCCCGCAGGGCGTAGCGCTGACCACACCCGGCTACATGGCGCCCGCATCGCAGCCTGCCATGCCGCAGGCAGCACCAGCGACCGTTATGCAGGCACAGCCTGCTGCTGGTTATCCGCAGCCCGTACCGGGTGCGGCGGCGCAGTTTGCGGTACCCGATTTCAGTGGCGTACCGGAAAGCTATGCGTGGGGGCCGGGCGGGATGCCGACTGCCAACACGCCGTTCTGAGAGAAACGTGTAGTTGTTGAAAATGGAAAAGCAGGGCATAAGCCCTGCTTTTCCTCCATACTGACGGGAGGTTTCCAATGAAATATCGTTTTTTCTCTCTGGATCAGGTGCTGCGCTCTCCGCTGTTTGACTTTTCCAACCCATATCAGCCCATAAAGCGTATGGATAGAAGTACCCGCCCGACAAGGCTGGGTGATATGGACTTTGCAAAGGCAAGCGAACCGTATTATCTGAAGGACGACGTGAAGCCGCTACTTGCCGACCTGTTCCATCTGCTGTTTGCACAGGAACTGCGGCTGACCCATCCGGACGAACGGGATGTCTATGTGCGGCTGGTGCAGTCTACCTTTGTAGACGAACTGCTGAAGCGGGATGATTTTTTGCAGCTACGCAATCTCTGCAAAGGCAATGCGTTTGCAGCCATGGAAGCGGCACGCGCATACCAGCAAGCTGTGCAGTCCAACATGTTGGACTGTGCCGACGAGGCAGAGGCACTGACTTCCGTACTCACGCGGTTAGAGCAGCGGCATGATGCGGCCAATGCAAAACTCCATGATCTGGTGCAGCAGGCACAGGTCGATCCGGCTCAAACACAGGCGGCATTGCAAACTGCATCGGAAGTTGCAAGCACTGCAGAACAAATTCGTGTGGTGACCGGCATGATTCAGGCAAGGATGCAGAAGCGCAGCGCAGAAATTGCACAGGTGATCTTCAATGCGGTGCGTTGCAGTCTGGATGCGGCTGTGCTGGCGAAATGCGTGACACAATGCTGGGGCGATGAAAGTCGAAGTGCGCCGCAGCAGGCGGAACACAATCAGGCCATGCTGGAACGTGTAAAAGGCAACGCCATGCTGCAAAGTATTACGCGTCAGCTGGGGCGCATGAAGGAAATGCTTTCCAATCTGCGCAAGAACGACTACGCACACGGCCGCGGCGAAAAATATACCGTTACGCGCGGACGCGATATGAAAAACCTGCTTTCTGGTGAGCTGGCGCTGATGGCCTCTCCAGCTACTATGCCGTTGTTTCTGCGCAAGTACCACGCAAAGGGATTGCTACAGTATGCCAAACGAGAGCGCGTTCACAAAGGCTATGGTGATGTGATCGTCTGTCTGGATGAATCCAGCTCGACAGAAGGCGAAAATGCGGAATGGGGCAAAGCGCTGGCGCTCGCAGTGCAGGATATCTGTGCGCATGAAGGGCGCAAGTATGCTCTGATCCACTTTTCCGGAAAAGGTCAGTTCCGCACCGATCTGTTCCTGCCGGGGCAGTACACGTCTCAAGATCTGCTGTCCGCCGCCGAGCACTTTTTTGATGGTAGCACCGATTTTGAGACGCCTATCCGGGAAGCCCTGCGGTTGATAACTGAGGAATCGTTTGAAAACGCGGATATCCTGTTTATCACGGATGGCGAAAATTCCATTTCCGATGAATTGGCATCCGAACTGCAGGAAGCAATACAGGACGCGCGGTGCTCTGTGGTAGGTTTGCTGCTGGATGCGGATAGTCCGAGTATGGAGTTTACGCTGGATAAATTCTGTGAGCGGATTTATCGAGTAAGTGAAATACACGAAAAAAACGATATATTAACGTATCTGTAAGACAAACACTATGTTGATTGAAAGGCCATGCGGGCTTTATAAAAGCCTGCATGGTCTTTTCCTTCTGCCAATATGGGTAGATCATTGTTCGACCTGTTTCGACAAATTTTGCAACAGTTTTGTGCTTTAATTTGTTTGTCGAAAAAAGTCGAACCATGTCGAACAGGAAGGTGATGTCAGTGAAACTCCTATGTTTATCTATTGTTAAGTCGAAAACTCTACTCTATGTAAAGAGATTGTGACTCTATGTAAAGCGATTATGACTCTCCGTCACGGAAGAATGTGGTATGCTTATTATAGAGGAAGAAAGTACTATTCATACATTGTGAATGTTTAATCGGGGGCGACAATATGCGTGATGAGTTGGCAAAGAGACTTCGTGCATTACGCGAAAAGCAAAGGGAAAAGCAATCTTCTGTTGCATCATCAATTGGGATAACAGAATCGACGCTTTCTGCTTATGAAAAAGGTACGCGAAAACCGTCTTTTGATGTTTTGCTCAAAATAGCTCAATACTATAATGTTTCTATTGACTATTTGGTTGGAAACAAATATGAAAACCAAAGTGCTTTTTCACAGCTACATGGCTGGCAGAGAGAATTTGTAACCGAAGTGGCTAATCTCCTAGCCAATAAGTTCGATTGCTAGCATTAACATTGCGATAATAGTTGTAAACGCGCCTATATCGCATATGCGATATAGGCGATACAACTTTATCATATCTGTACCTTGAAAACGATACAACAAGGGTGCGCTCCTGTGAAGCAAGCGCCGGAAAGCTGCAACCCGCTGGGTTCAATGAGCAGATCAGCAGCGACCGTCGGCGGCTGAAGACCGACGGATTAGCAGGTTTATCAAATATATAACCTGCTATTGGTTATTGAGCATCAAAGTAGCCTTGGTCAATGACAGTTGTGGCTACTTTGATGCTTATCATCCAACTTATTATGTGCCAGTGAAAGGAAAAATATGAACAAAGAGGTGTATATTCATGACAAAAATTGCATACAGTGCTCCGGAAGTTGCACAATTACTCGGCATAAGCAAAAGTGCAGCATATAATCTGATGCATCGTGAAGACTTTCCATCGTTCCGAATTGGTAGACGATGGCTGATACAGGAAAGCTGTTTAAATGAATGGATAGAAAAACAGCCTGACCTCAGTAAAATCACGGCCCATAATTAAATTTATATGTTATAATAATGATAATAACCAGAAGAGTATGTGCCAGAAAGGAGTCTATGGATAAAATGGCACGAATAGCAAAAAAGCGAGAAGCCGGAAGCGGAACCATTACTAAAAGAAATGATGGTAGATGGCAAGCACAGTATGTATCAGGACGAGACACTGCTACAGGTAAGATCATTCGTCATACGATTTATGGTAAGACGCAACGTGAGGTTGCTGAAAAACTGCGATCCGCGATCTCTTGCATCGACAATGGCACTTTTCAAGAACCTAGGAAAATAACGCTTGCTGAATACGCAAAAGAATACATAGAGAACCATGTGTCTACATTATCACCATTAACACAAGTCTCATATGAAAAAAATCTTCGTATTCATATTTTGCCTGCGTTAGGGAAGCGAAAACTGACGGATTTAACCAGACGAGATATTCAAGCATTTGTTTCTTCGTTGGGTAAAAACGGGAAAGAGTTGTCTCCAAAAACCATCCGAGTAATCCACGGGGTCTTACATGCATTGTTAGCTGCAGCAAAAAGAGATGAGATTCTTTTCCGGAATGTAGCTGATGATTGTACATTACCGCGCGTCACACAGACAAAAGCGAAAGCCATTACCACCGATCAATTAAAGCCGTTTCTCGATGCAATCAGACACGATAAGTTTTATCATATATACTATATTGCTATTTTCTCTGGACAACGAGAAGCTGAGGTGCTTGGTTTACGATGGGATGATGTATACTGGGAGACAAATAGTATCGTGATTCGTCAACAGCTACAGATTGTTCCCAACACAAAACCTGCCCAATATCAATTGGTTCCTCCTAAAGAAAACAAACAACGCCGTATTATACTTGCTCAAAGCGCAATGCAAATTTTGCGTTGCCAGCTTATTAAGCAACAAAGAATGCAATTGCAAGCTGGTTCTTTGTGGAGTAATCAATTGAATCTGGTATTTACAAATGAATTCGGAAAACCGCTTCATCATTTTGCGGTTTACAGTCATTTGAAAACTATCCTCAGTAGTTGTGGAATGGAAGATTTTACATTCCATTCATTGAGGCATTCATTTGCCACAATCTCCATTGAAAACGGAGATGATATAAAAACAGTACAAGCAAATTTAGGACATCATGCAGCTGCATTTACATTGAAGACATATGCTCATGTAAGTGATCGAATGCAGCAAAACAGTGCAGCTCGCATGGAGGAATTGATCTCTTCTTTGGAAGCAGCAGAATAACAGTTGCTGTCAAGATTGCTGTCAGTTTTTTTGAAACCACTTAATAAGTTTCGAAATATAGTGCATAAATACAAAAATCCTCACTTCTCATAATGAAAAGTGAGGAAATCTGGTGGACCTGAAGAGATTCGAACTCTCGACCTCTCGGATGCGAACCGAACGCTCTCCCAGCTGAGCTACAGGCCCATGTTATGAAATTTTTGAAGATGTGAACCGCTTGGCGATCACATGAGATACGCCTCAAAAAAGAGGGGCATATAAATGACCCGTGTGGACTCCCAGCTGAGCTATAGGCCCAAATCAACAGTTCCAAAAGCGGAACAGAAGAATAAAGCAATATGAAATTATAGATGTGGCAGAAAACCGAACCCTTTGCGCTCCCAACTGAGCTACAGACCCATATTTTAATTTTTTAAGCATTTTTTAACTGCCCTTGACAAGAAAATATTATACATGTAGAATAAACTCGTGTCAAGCATTTTTTTGTGCCTGATGAAAAAACGAGTGCATCAGCCAGATGCGCCAAAAGGAGAATTGAAAAATGAAAAACAGCGAAAAGACAATGGAAAAAATCGTCGCCCTGTGCAAGGGCCGTGGCTTCGTGTATTCCGGCTCGGAGATTTACGGCGGCCTTGCCAACACGTGGGACTACGGTCCGCTTGGCGTGGAGTTCAAAAACAACGTCAAGGCGGCGTGGCGCAAGAAATTTGTGCAGGAAAGCCCGTATAATGTTGGTCTGGATTCCGCTATCCTGATGAACCCGACCACTTGGGTGGCTTCCGGCCACGTTGGCGGTTTTTCCGATCCGCTGATGGACTGCAAGGACTGCAAGACCCGTCATCGTGCCGATCAGCTCATTGAAGATGCGACAGGAGAAAATCCGGCCGGCTGGACCAACGAGCAGATGAAGGCTTATATTGATGAGCACCAAATTGCTTGCCCGAATTGCGGCGGACATAACTTTACGGATATCCGCCAGTTCAACCTGATGTTTAAGACTTATCAGGGTGTTACCGAAAACGCAAAGAATGAGATTTATCTGCGTCCGGAAACCGCACAGGGTATCTTTGTCAACTTCCAGAACATTCAGCGAACCACCCGTAAGAAGATTCCCTTCGGCGTAGGACAGGTGGGCAAGTCTTTCCGCAATGAAATTACGCCCGGCAACTTTACGTTCCGCACTCGTGAGTTTGAGCAAATGGAACTGGAGTTCTTCTGCAAGCCCGGCACTGATCTGGAGTGGTTCAAGTATTGGAAGGATTACTGCCATAACTGGCTGGTATCGCTGGGCATGAAGGACGAGAACCTGCGTCTGCGTGACCACGATCCGGAGGAGCTGAGCCATTACTCCAACGCAACCACCGACATCGAGTTTTTGTTCCCGTTTGGCTGGGGCGAGCTGTGGGGCATTGCTGACCGCACCGACTTCGACCTGACTCAGCATCAGAACACCTCTGGCGTTTCGATGGAGTATTTCGATCAGGAAGCGAACGAGAAGTATATTCCGTATGTTATCGAGCCGTCGCTCGGCGCGGATCGCGTGGCACTCGCGTTCCTGTGCGATGCATATGACGAAGAGGTAGTTGGTCAGGATAAGAACGGCAAGGATGATGTGCGCACCGTGCTGCGTCTGCATCCGGCACTGGCACCGTTCAAGGCTGCGGTGCTGCCGCTGTCCAAGAAACTGACGGAAAAGGCAATGCCGATTTGGCAAGAGCTTTCCAAGCAGTTCTCGGTGGATTTCGATGATGCCGGTTCGATCGGCAAGCGTTACCGTCGTGAGGATGAGATCGGTACGCCGTATTGCGTCACGGTGGACTTTGAGACCGAGCAGGATGGCTGCGTAACCGTCCGCGACCGCGATACCATGGAGCAGGAGCGCATCAAGATCGAAGATGTGGCTGCTTATATCGCAAAGAAGATCGCGTTCTAAGTAAAATATGTAGAAAAACCGCTGCACATGCAGCGGTTTTTCTGTTTAAGAAGCGTGACGGTCCTCAGCGTTGTTGCCGCGGAAGAGCAGGGAAATGCACCACAATGCAGCCAGTCCGACCAGAGCGAAAATGATGCGGCTGACCGCGCTGGCCTGTCCGCCGAACAAGAATCCGACTAGGTCGAAACCGAATAAGCCGATGCTGCCCCAGTTCAGTCCGCCAATGATGGCAAGAATCAATGCGAGTTTATCAAGAAACATATAAAAACTCCCCTTTCCGGTTTTCCATAGTATGGCCGGAAAGGGGAGAAAACATGCGCCAAATTGTTTTTTATACCAGCGCCCTTACAGCTGGGAGAATACCTGACCGATCGGTGCGTGAATGACCAGATCGGCGCGGCGGTCGGCGGGCGTTTCGGACTTGTTGACCAACACCAGTTTATTGCCGCGGTAATAGTCGATCAGACCTGCGGCCGGATAGACCGCAAGGGAAGTGCCGCCGATGATGAGAATATCTGCGTTGCGGATGTATTCGACACTTTTTTTGATTGTATAGTTGTCCAGACTTTCCTCATATAGCACAACATCCGGTTTGATGGTGCCGCCGCAGTCGCATTTGGGAACGCCTGTGCCGGCAGCGATGTCGCGCACGTCATAGGGCTTGCGGCAGCTCATGCAGTAGTTGCGCAGCACAGAACCGTGCAGTTCCAAGACCTTTTTGGAGCCTGCTTTCTGATGTAAACCGTCGATATTCTGCGTCACAATGGCACGGCATTTTCCCATGCGTTCCCACTCAGCCAGCTTGCGGTGCGCGGCGTTTGGTTCTGCATCCAACGCAAGCATTTTGGCACGGTAGAAGCGGAAAAATTCCTCTGGCTCTGCCATGAAAAACGTGTGGCTCAAAATGGTTTCTGGCGGATACTTGTATTGTTGGTTGTACAGACCGTCCACTGATCGAAAGTCTGGGATGCCGCTTTCCGTCGAGACACCGGCGCCGCCGAAAAAGACGATGTTATCGCTGGCGTCTACCCATTCTTTCAGTTTGGCAATTTGTGCATCCATGCGTTTGTGCCTCCTTTTATTCTACGAAGGAAACAATACCTTCTTTGCGGGGCTTTGCAGGTGTTTCCTTGGCAATATAGCCGATGGCAGCGGAGCAAATGACGATGTGATCTTCTGGTACGCCGTATTCGGTTAGCAGGGCGCGCACCTTTGGGTCATCGCAGCACTCGCGGATCTGATTGATCCAGCATGAGCCGAGCCCGAGTTCTGTTGCCATGAGCAGCAGATTCTCCATTGCGGCAGCGCCGTCGACAAAAGCATGATGCTCATCACGTTTGTAGGAGATGATAATATTAACTGGGGCGCCGTAGAAATTGTAATCCGGGCCACGGTTATCGGCTTCCGCAACCGCGCGGGCAAGTGTCAGTGATTTTTCTGCGCTGTATACTACGGTGAAGTGCCAAAGATATTTACCCATACCGGAGGGAGCCCGTTCAGCGGCTTCGACCAGTTGCATGATTTGATCTTTGGGAGGGAGTTTGGATTCAAACGCACGCGTGGAGCGGCGGGATTTGATAATCTGCATCAGGTTGGACATGGAAAAACCTCCTTGATTAGAATAAATATAGTATAGCCCCTGTGCGGTCATGTTTCAAGACAACATCACCAAAAATGCAGATTGATGTGTAAAAAAACTGTGAAAAGCAGGGTTTCTGTGATATACTGATACAGATTCAAAATGATAAACAGGAGACGGATACGATATGATTACAATCAGCGATCTGAGCTTGAATTTCAGCGGGGAGCCGCTGTTTAAGGACGTGAATCTGAAATTTACGGAAGGGAACTGCTATGGTGTGATCGGCGCCAACGGCGCAGGCAAATCCACGTTCCTGCGCATTCTGTCGGGCGACCTTGACCCGTCTACCGGCACGGTGTCCATTGCGCCCAAAACGCGCATGAGCGTTTTGAAGCAGGACCACTTTGCATTCAATGAAGAGACCGTACTCAATACGGTGCTCGGCGGCAACCCGCGTCTGCTGGAGGTTATGCGGGAAAAGGATGCGCTCTACATGAAGGACCCCTTCACCGAGGAAGACGGCAACAAGGCGGCGGAGCTGGAGGCTGAGTTTGCCGAGATGGGCGGCTGGGAAGCGGAGACCGAAGCTGGTCAGCTGCTCAACGGTCTGGGACTGGACGCAGACGCAATTCTGTATACTGAGATGCAGTATCTGGGCGACGTGGAAAAGGTCAAGGTGCTGCTTGCGCGTGCCTTGTTTGGCAAGCCGGACATTCTGCTGCTGGACGAGCCGACCAACCATCTGGATATTCAGGCAGTCCGCTGGTTGGAAGATTTCCTTGCTGACTTTGAGGGCACGGTTCTGGTCGTTTCGCATGACCGTCACTTCCTCAACAACGTCTGTACGCACATCGTGGATATCGACTATGGCAAGATCAAGCTGTATGTTGGTAACTATGAGTTCTGGTATGAGTCCTCGCAGCTGATCCAGCGTATGATCAAAGATCAGAACCGCAAGAATGAGGAAAAGATCAAGGAATTGCAGAACTTCATTCAGCGTTTTGCGGCCAACAAGTCCAAATCCCGTCAGGCGACCAGCCGCCGCAAGCTGATCGATAAGCTGACGGTCGAGGAGCTGCCTGCGTCCTCGCGTCGCTATCCTTGGGTGTCCTTTGCGGCAGACCGCGAGGCAGGTAAGGATATTCTTGAGGTGCGCGGCATTTCCAAGACGATCGACGGCGAAAAGATTCTGGACAACGTCTCCTTTATTGTGCGCCGCGGAGATAAGATTGCATTCATTTCGGACAATGAATTGGCAATGACCACGCTGTTCCAGATTCTGATGGGGGAGATCAAGCCGGATGAGGGCAGCTTCAAATGGGGTGTAACCACGTCTCAAAGCTATTTCCCCAAGGATAACAACGAGTTCTTTGAGGGACATACCGAAAACATGCTTGACTGGATTGCGCCGTATTCGCGCACGGACACGCTGGAATCCACGCTGCGCGGCTTTTTGGGCCGTATGCTGTTCTCGGGCGATGACGTATATAAGCCGGTGCGTGTGCTGTCGGGCGGTGAGAAAGTGCGCCTGATGCTCGCCCGTATGATGCTGTTCGGTTCCAACGTGTTGGTGATCGACCAGCCGACCAACCATCTGGATCTGGAATCTATTACGGCGGTCAACAACGGTGTGCGCGATTTTAAGGGTACGGTTCTGTTTGCTTCGCATGACCATGAGTTCGTGCAGACCATTGCAACGCGCATCATTGAAATCCGTGAAAAGGGTGTGCTGGATAAGGAATGCACCTATGATGAATTCCTTGAGTTCCGCGAAACCTATCAGGGCTAAATGAAAAAGGGAGTATACGGCCTGTTGGTGCTGCTGGCATTGGCAGCGGCGTCGTTTGTGTCGGCCTCCTTGCTGGGATGGGGCTGTCCGGTGCAGCACTTCACCGGCATACCTTGCCCGGGATGCGGCCTGTCGCGTGCGGCTTTTGCCTTGCTGCGGCTGGATTTTTGGATGGCGTTTCGATATAATCCGATGATTTATGTGCTGCCGCCGGTGGTGCTTTTGGTACTGTTTCGGAAAAAGCCGCTGCTGGGCACAGAGAAGCGGGAGCGCATTTTGCTGTGGAGCGTGATGGCGCTCTGGGCGGGTATCTGGATCGTGCGATTGGTCTTGCGCGATCCGCTGATCTGCGGCACGGCGGCATAAATATGTACTGTGAAAACGCATGGCAATCTACCATGCGTTTTTCTTTAGGATTATTAAGGTGCGGGATATGCGGTATCGCTTGCTTCATTGCAGAAAACTGTGGTATAATAACTACAATTGGGCATATACCGAGGAGGAAAACAGGAATCATGGTGATTACTTGTCCGCACTGTCAGACGGAAACTGACTATAAGGTGCACGATCATATCAATATCGACCGCAATCCTGAGCTGCGGGCACAGGTGCAGGATCTATCCTGCTTCCGCGTCAAATGCCCCAATTGTGGTGAAACGGTGCTTGTGGTGCATCCGTGTTTGTATCACGATATGGCAAACCAGTTTATGGTCTGGCTGTGGCCGGAGGAGGGCGAAGCGCCCAAGGCACAGTTTGACCCGCTGGCCGGATATACGCTGCGCATGGTCGATAGTCTCAATGCGTTCCGCGAGAAAATCAATATTCTGGAGCACGGATTGGATGACCGCACGGTGGAAATCATGAAGTTGCTGCTGTTTACGCAGCTGGATCGTGATTTGGATGTGGTGGAACTGCTCTTCCATGAATGGGACGAGCGCACCGGGGACTTCCGCTTTGTGGCGGTGTTGTCCGATGGGGCGGAACAGTATGCGGCGATGCCAGGCACGGTTTATCAGCGGTTGCGCGAAGACGTAGAAGCCTATTTGTATACGCCCGGCGGAGATTTTACCAAAATCAATATGGTGTGGGCGCATAGTGCGCTCGAGCTGCTGCACGAGTTGGGATGAAAAAACGGCCTTCCCGAAAGGGAAGACCGTTCCATACACGATTTGGGCTTAGCCGAAGAAAATCTGCACCAGCGTACCGCCGATGACGGCAACGGCAAAGGTGGCAGCGATGACAGGCAGCGCGCGATGCCGTCCTTCTTTTTCCTCGAACAATACAATGTAGCCAAAGCCTGCACCGGTGGACAGTCCGGCAATCAATGCGCCGAAGCTGATGGTGCCGCCGACAAAAAGTTCGGATAACAGCACGCTCATGGCGCAGCTGGGAATCAGGCCAAGGATGGCACAGAGCAGAGGCTGGAAGATGCTGTCGGACAACAGCAGAGATGCCAGCACCTCTTCGCCAATGAGATGGACCACCAGATTTAAGACGAAGAGCACGGCAAACAGGAAAAATGCCGTTTTCAGAGTGTGCCAGATAACGCTCCAAACCGGGGAGCCAGCACTGCAATCGCAGGCCGACATTTCGATTTCCAGCTCATCGTCACTGTTCGGACGATGGCTGCGGAATACGGTATAACGCAAAATATAGCCGCCGATGACGGCAATCGCGAACTTGACAACCAAGAGAGCAACGACCTGCGGAACATTAGCGCCGCCCGCCAGCATGACGGGAACCGCTTCATCCGAGGTGGCCAGAAAAACAGCAACCAATGTAGCCGGGGCAAGATATCCGGCGGAGAAGAGCGCGGCAGCGGCGGCGGAAAAGCCGCATTGCGGCATGGTTCCTGCCAGCGCGCCAACGACAGGGCCAAACTGTGCGGCGCGTGAGAGCAGCGCCGGCGTATTGGTCAGGCGGTTTTCGATATAATAGAGAAGGGCATATACCACAAGTAGGAGCGGTATGGTCTTGAGAATATCGAAAAACGCTTCCGGTAGAACGTGAGATAGGATATCGAGCAATAATTTCACCTCATAGCAAATGACAGTTAAACAAAGACAACTATAAAACAGTATAACACATTATCAGGCAATCGGGCAAGATGGATTTGCCGAAATACACCAGTTTTGAAAAGGAAACGATCAAAGGATATGAAATTCAGCGAGTTAAAAATCGAAAAAAATATACTCAAGGCGCTGCGCGAAGCAGGGTATGATGAGCCGACACCGATTCAGCAAAAGGCGATCCCGCCGGTTTTGGATGGGCAGGATCTGATGGGCTGCGCGCAGACCGGAACGGGAAAAACCTGCGCGTTTTCGGTTCCGATCATTCAGAGGCTGACCCGGTCAGAGGGGAAACCCGGCACGATTCGTGCGCTGATTTTGACACCGACACGGGAACTTGCGCTGCAAATTTATGAAAATGTCTGCCAGTATGCGCGGTATACACCATGCACTGCGGCGGTGATTTTTGGCGGTGTATCGCAAGTGCCGCAGGTGGAAGCCATTGCGCGCGGCGCGGATATTCTCATTGCAACACCCGGCCGTCTGTGGGATCTGATGGGGCAGGGCATTGTAAAGCTGAACAAAGTGGAATGCTTTGTGCTGGATGAGGCCGATCGTATGTTGGATATGGGCTTTTTCCCGGATGTGAAGCGCATCATCAAGTATTTGCCGGCAAAGCGACAGACGCTGCTGTTTTCTGCAACCATTCCGAAGGAGATTGCGGCGCTGGCAGACAGCTTGCTGACCAATCCTGCACGCATCTCCATTACGCCGTCGGCAAAACCGGTGGAAAAAATCGAACAAAAGGTTTTTTTGGTCGAAAAGGCAGAAAAAAGGGAACTGCTGATCGATACGATCCGTCAAAGCAACGTACACCAGACGCTGGTCTTTACGCGCACCAAGCACGGTGCGGATCGCGTTGCGCGCGATTTGAACCGCGCCGGGATTCAGGCAAAAGCCATTCATGGTGACAAAAGTCAGAATCAGCGTCAGCGCGCGCTGGAGGATTTTAAAGCCTGCAAAATTGCCGTGTTGGTTGCGACCGACATTGCCGCGCGCGGCATTGATATCAATGAGCTGCCGCTGGTCATCAACTTTGATTTGCCCAATATTCCCGAAACCTATGTCCATCGCATTGGCCGCACGGGACGCGCAGGGCAGGAGGGAACGGCGATTTCTTTCTGTGACCGCTCGGAAAGGCCGTATCTGGCGGACATTGAAAAGTTGATCGGCAAGCGCATTCCGCTTGCCGGTGAAATCCCGCATGTGGAAAAAGAAAATGAACGGACGGGACGCGAATCCGGACAGCGTAAAACGACCAATGTGCGCACGCGCCGCAAGCCGGTTTCGGAGAATGCTACCGCAGAAGAGGTTGCTGCAGATGTGGCGCGGGAAAAGGCAGCAAAGCAAAAGGCACGCAAAAATGTTGCCGCGAAGCGGCCCTCCCGCAAGGAAAAGGCGGCAGAGATGCAGGAAGAGCAGCGCGCAAAAGCAGCTGCGCCGCGCGCAAGAAAGTCTGCTTCAGCCCGCGCGCGGGGCCGCCGAAATGATCCGTATGCGCGTTATGAAAAAAATGAACCTCGCGTGGATGCGCACACACCTTCGCGTGCATATGCTCTGAGCGAAGAAGCGGCCGCGCGTATCCGGAAAAAGGTGGAGGATGCTCTGGCGGCACGTGCGCAAAAGGCGTCCGCACCGGCGCAGCCTGCTAAGAAAAACACCAAAACCGCTGTTCGTCGGAGACGGCACAGCGCAAAGTGATTGTCTGAAAAATACCCCTTTCGATAGAGAAACGGACAGAAAAGGAGTAAACAACGATGAACGGCGCACGACACCGCTTTGCCCTCGGGCTAACCTGTTTTTTTCTGATATGCGTGACTGTGGTTTACCCCTTTCTGCTGTATACGCCAAATGCGTTTATTACCCGGTGGAGAGAGTGGTATATTGAAACCGCAATGGGGACTATGACGCATCAATGGTTGGCCACATGGTTTATTCCGGGCGACATCATTGAAGAAGTGATGACGAAACGCTACTTGCTCAATCAGAAGCAAGAGGGCGTTGCAAGCGCGTGGGACAATGTAGGCGATGAGGGGAATACGGCGTCTACGCCAAAAGAGCAATTTTATCAGACCTTTTCAGAACTGGATGAGGACAGTTTTGAAGCTTTTCTCCGGGACAATCCGGAGTACATAGCGGATGGATATGATCATATCGACATCAATCTGATTGGGGATCCCACGAAAAAGAATTATGACACCGGCATTGTCACCAAGCAAGGCGATACCGTTTTGGCGATCAATGCGGAACACGGGATCTTGATTGCAGAGGTCGTCGGTGAGGATTCTTTGGGCATGGAATATGCCGGCAAGATCGCGCTTTGCAAAAAACCGGAAAATGTATTTGTCGGGACATGTGAAGACCTGTTTTCTTATGGTTCCTATGTATCGGATATGGTGCGCAACTATGATGCGATTTTGGGAATCAATGCGTCCGGTTTTGCGGATTATGAGGGAAATGGAACCGGTGGCTTGCCATATGGCTTCGTGAAAAGCCAAGGACAAAAGCTGCAGGATGCCGTAGGAGATACTTGGAAGATCATTGGCTTTGACGAACAGGATCACTTGCAGATCGGTGCGTTCACCGATACTTCTAATCTGCGCGACGCGGTGGAATTCCATCCGGCGCTCATCATCAACGGAGAAAATCTGGTGGCTGGTACTGGCCTGAATGAGCAACAGCCACGTACCGCAATCGGTCAGGCACAGGACGGAACGGTTATCATGCTGGTGGTAGACGGTCGTCAATTCCATTCTTTTGGTATTTCGATTGAGCGATGCGCGGAAATTATGGAATCGTACAATGCGTATCAGGCTTCCATGTTGGATGGTGGTTCATCCTCTGTGATGGTGTATCAGGGACGGGAAATCACTAGCCCGACGACCTTGTCGCAAAATCCGGAGGGTCGATATCTGCCGGACGCATTTTTGATTCGGTAAATTTAGCAGATAGTAATGATAAGGAAAAAGGCACGGCTGTCGCCGTGCCTTGAGTCTGTCGAAAAAGTCCAGCAAAAGCTGGGCTTTTTCGTTTGTATGAGGTA
>JAHZFK010000031.1 GCA_019421385.1 Clostridiales bacterium | reverse complement strand
CTTATCCTTCATCCTTTTCTATTCAACTGTCCAAGATGTATTGTACCTCTACACCTAAAAAGAAAAAGACCGAGGAGAACGCTTTACAAACGGGACAGGAAATGGTATAATACCTCTCGTACCCGCGCCCGTAGCTCAGCTGGATAGAGCGTTGGACTCCGACTCCAAAGGCCGTGCGTTCGAATCGCATCGGGCGTACCATAAAAGTCGCTTGTTCGTAAGAACAGGCGGCTTTTTCTAACTTTTTGGAGCGGATAAAATAGGGGATGATGGATTTGGCGTCCGTTTTGGCGTCCATGGCGGGACACAAAGACAGTGGAAAAGGCAAAAGGGGAAGGTGCTCGAAGTGGCCGGAGTGTAATTATAGGACTTGGAGAAAGCTAGACAAACCACTAGTTATGGTGCAGCAAGCAAGAGGTTTTTGTCACTCTTTAGATTTTATAGCTAAAGCAATAAGTACAATTAACTGCAAAATAGGATAGCCAACATAGTTAATCCACGGATTGAAAATAGTTGGTATGATAAAGCCAACGCCCCCGCAGATTCCGCCAAATACCATAATCAATAAGAATGCTAACACTTTTGATTTCTTATCCTTAAATGTATTCATAAATGGTACACAGAGAGCGATAATCCATGCTAATGCAGCGCCAGATAAAAACTTAAATAATGAAATCTTATTTATATTTTGCTCTGGAGAGATTGTACCTAAAATAGATAATTCACGCTGTTTTTCCATTTCCAAGAGGATTGCATCATATTCTTCTTGTAATGCAGGAAATTGGGCTACCTTCCCCGTATCAATCTCGGAAAGACTTTGTAGAGCGTCGACCCTTTTTGGGATCCTGTTGTAAAAGAAAAAATTGGCATCAATATATGGGAAGATAATCGCTGTAATAATTATTAAAATCACAAGCATAGCATATAGCTTTGGATTTTTAAGGTTTTTGTGTATCCAAGACATAATTAACTCAATGACTTTATCCATAAGTACGATCCCTTTCAGCGATCATAGTAGCAACTTTTTGACTAAGATAGATAGTCCTGAATAATGCTACGAACATCCGGGGCGAGCCTTACTTTATCTACTTTCCTCGAAATTCGATCATAGAGGGCAGCAGCTTGTTCTTCAAGCCGTGATGACGGGTCATCGCAATAAAATGCCTTTTTCCATGAGTAATTGCCATCCTCGTTTTTACGGCAGAAGATAAAATCATAGTGACAACATTTGATCTTTTCGGTTTGAAAAGCAATTACCATCAAACGCTGCTCTTTACTGATAGAGCCGCAAGAAAACACATCGCCAGCAAGAGTCCACTTAAGGTTTCCATTCAGATGGTCTGGGTGATAAACAACTGTACCATCATTTTCTTCCGTAAAGAGCGAAAGGTGTGTAAGGACAGGACTGTTTTCACACATATATCCGCCCTCACATTCCCATTCAATTTCATCCATCATTGTTTGTACTGATAACTTCGCTATAAACTTACGGAGCAAATCCGCTGTTTCAGATGGAATGCGAAAATCATGTCTGATTAGGTCATCAATACTTACTTCAAAAAATTTGGCTATTTTCCAAACAACATCGATGCTTAGTCTTTTACTTGCGTTCTCTCGGGCAGTACGAGAAATATAGCCAGTACTGATACCAAGCATCTTTTCCAATTCACCAAGGCGTATTTCATTTAATTTCGCAAGATATGTGATATTGGAGACAAGAACACTGTTATTAAAATTGCCAATGGAATTAAGATATTCTTGGATATATTCATCTTGCTTCTCCTTGATTTTCTCCCAATGAGAAACTTCTTCTTCGTGAGTGGAACAATCAATTATTGCTTGAATCGTGTATTTAACTCCAAGAGCCTTTACAAGTTCTGGGAATGATGTAGGGAGAATGAGAGAATATAACTCGCCTAAATGCTCAAATTTATCCTCTATGAGTTGGTTGAATTGACGCGACATAAAGTCTGTCCTCCTTTTCTTGTTCAATCCAAATATACTACATGAACCAATTTGCATCAATGGTTCAAACAAAAGAAAAAATTGTACCATTAAAAATGTTTGAGTATCAGATCCAAATCAGAGGATCAGGAACTAGCTCATTTCTACCTTGACAATTTAACGCTTGATAACGCTCAATGGGACTACGGACGGCGTTTTCATATATCATAATGAGAAAAGAGAGATACTCCCCCACAGGCCAGCCATGGAGCTGGCTTTTTTATTTCACAACGAAGGAGTTTGTTGAGTGGCTGACGACAAAAAAATTCCGACGCTGCACAAGTAGGGGAACCCCAAGTCAAAAAAGCAAAGTCCGTCGAGATTGATCTGCCTGTACCGGGGCAGTCTGCCCATATACAATCAGGGATTTCCTGTGTATCTGCGATTGGGAGACCTAGACAAAACAAAAGAAAAGTTTTCGGCTATAAAAGCGGAGAATCATCGAAGGAACTGTCGATGATTCTCCGTATAAACGCTGCAAACAAGGAACTGATGAATGGAACACATATCAGCAAGAAAGTGAAGAACTACTTCGCTTTCTTGATTTGGCGCAGCATCACATCAGCAATGCACTCGCTCGCCCGCACCTTGGATTCTTCGATCAGATGCGCATAGTAGGTTTCAGTTGTTGTAGCGCTGGAGTGCCCAAGCTGCCGTGCCACTGTGACAATGTCGGTGTGGTTGGCAATCAATACGCTGGCTACGGTGTGGCGAAACGCGTGCGGGTTGATATGTGGCAGGTTATGATGTTCGCTGAATTTGGCCAACCAAGCGGTAATGCTGTCCGGATGCATGGGACGGCCGTCGTCTCGGGTAAACACAAAACCAGTTCCTTTCCAGCGGTCGCCGTTGAGCTGACGAAGATTTTCCTGCTCTTCCTGATGTTGACGCAGCAAATCAACCGTTTCCGCCGGGATCGAGATATATCGCGTTTCCCCGGTTTTGGGTGTCTCGTCGTAGATACCGCGTGCTTTGGAGTATCGCAAGTTATTGTCGATCGTCAGATAATGTTGCTTTAAGTGCACACGATCCCATTTCAGCCCCATGATTTCGCCGCGGCGGCATCCGGTAACGAGCAATAAATGGGTGATTAGCTTCCATTTTAAAGGTTCTCCTTCGAGTGCTTGTACAATGGCGGCGATTTGTTCCGGTTGGAAATAGTGGACCACGCTGTGTTTCGCTTTGGGAAGGGTAGCGCGGCTGGCTGCGTTATAGGTGACCAGCATCTCTTTTTCTGCCTGCCCCAGCACAGCCGAGATGAACCGATGGTGT
Source organism: Clostridiales bacterium (assembly GCA_019421385.1). GTDB lineage: Bacteria > Bacillota > Clostridia > Oscillospirales > Butyricicoccaceae > Agathobaculum. The sequence goes on along the minus strand of JAHZFK010000031.1, from coordinate 25,684 downwards.
TGCAGGATGGTTTTGACCGCCAGCTTTTCTTCGCTGTGAAAGTAGTCAAAAAGTTCCTGCGGTGGTATACTGAGAGCAGAAGCAATCGCCGCCGCCGAGGCTTGACGGATAGTTTGCCCGCGGCAGGCAGCGGTGATTGTTGACGGACTGAGTTGGGCCTGACGGGATAACGCAGCGCGGGAGATCTTTTGCTTTTTTAGCAATGCACCAAGATCTATCTTGGCACGGGCGTTGTCTGCCGAATGTTTGATGCAGTCTTCCGCTAGACTGATGTACAGCCGATTGAGGTGTTGGGGGCGAATTTCAGTCAGTTTGAAATGACCGATCGCCGGATTGATCCGTTCGCACAAATGTTTGTACAACTCGATGGTGCTATGTTTTGTGCCGGTATGCTCTTTGAGCTGGATGACATAGGCGGCATATTCTGCAAAGGTTTTACGGTTATCCAGCCGAAAAACCTGTCGTATGCTGTTTTCAAATTCGACGGCTACGCGCTGCGCCTCCCACTCGGCATATTGTTCTGACCAAGTTACTGGAGGACGGTAGGTTTTGTAGTGACGCCGCTTGCGATAGTATTCATCATAGCCGTAGTGCACCGTGATCTTAAAGCTAAGACCGGTTTTACCGTGGATTTTTGTAATGGTTGCCAAGGTGGGCCTCCTCGTGAAATGAAGGGGGCATGTCCTGAAGACATGCCCCCTGGTGATTAGACCGGAATGCGCGGCGGGATGTGTGACGGTTGGGTTTCTGCTGTTGTAGGCGGTGTACCAGTGCCTTCGTGGAGAGCTTTAGGACATTCGGATAGAATAGCAGGCATGTGCGGCCAATGCGGGCGGCGGGCAGGATGCCTTGCCGCACCCAACCGCGCAGCGCACTCTCCGAAACGTGGTGCTCTTCGGCCAGAAGGCGGCGGTGTGTTTCTGAGATGGACGCGGTGTCGAAGAAAGTCTGTTTGATGTCATGCTCGGTCTTTTTCATTTTTATTGCCCTCTTTCATAAGCTCAGTGAGCGGGATGAACAAATACCGTATCCCGTCGACTTTCTTGGTGGATTTGCCGGAGTTATCTAGTGACAAAAGGTTGCTTTTTCGTAGAGTAGATGTCACTATTTTAGCGTTCAAATAGCTTCGACAGTAGACTTGGCGAAAGTATTCTGTCAGATCAGACGTTCTTACGCAAACGCAGCCATTACGGCGAAATGCTTGCAGCTTATGCGATTGCAAGCCTGTCACGATTGCATCTATAACGCTGGGCGGGCGATTCTCGATACGGTGTAGCTCGGTTTGGATATTGCTCCAGACCGTATCAAGCGCTTGCTCCGCTTTTTTCGCGAGAACCGCTTGACTTGATTCTGCTATCGCCTGTACATCAGCAGAGAACTCGATGAATCGGCATAGCAGCCAATGCAGGATGAAGAGGTTCTTCTGCACACGAGGTTCCGTTTTGCACATAGATTTGTCGTAAAAATCATGGAAATCCTGCCGGATTTTTATGCACAGCATCTCGTATCGTGCAGCGAACCATTCCAAGAAGCCCTGTAAGGCAGTCGCGGCAGCCGTGCGCAGCTCATCCGTGTCACCGGTCATTTGCTGTTGAATCCTGACAATAATGCATCGTGTCACGTCGGAATGGGCTTCGAACGGAATCTCGCCTGTGACAACCAGACTTGCCGCGCACATTTGAATGCTCGACTGCTTTCTCGATTTTTTTCGTCAGGGGCGTTTCGTTTGCTGCGTAGCGTACAAGCTGCGCTGCCAATTCGTGGCGTTTACGCTGATTTGCGCTGCCGGTGCTCAAGCAGATGTCATCGAGCAGCACCGGACGATCTCGCGCATCTGTCAGCGCATCCCTGAGGGCCGTCGTCGTGCTGCCAGCGTCGTACACATCGGCTATCATACCTGCTGAGTCGTCAAACAGCTGGCACAAACGCTTTGCTGCGGTCGTTTTTCCGAAGCCCTGTGGTACAATAAGATACAGGATGCAACCAGTAGGCAACCCATTCTCTCGGAGAAATGACCGACAAACCGCAAACAGCGTGTAGGACCAAATCGGGAAATATATTTCCGCTTGTCGCCACAAACTTTCCATCAGCCGTTCGGTTGCTGCTGTTTCTGATAGTTGCGGGTCGACTGCCAGATGCTGCTGCATCACCGCAGGAGCGGCAATCCACGGTGGCGGAGTGGCTGCGCCTGTGACATATTGGTGCCGGTTGTTGAGCATGTACCAGCCAGTTTGCGACAGGTACATGCCCTGCGGCAGGTTTGGCTGCACGAGTTGTGCGCGTAGAAAGGTTGCAATTAGCCGATGTGTTGCTCTACCGCGTTCATCGACGCAAATGCATCCGAGTACCTCACGCTCCAGATTGAGATGGTCAAGATGAGCTGCAGGCCAAAGGAGAGAAAACTGTTCGTCCAATACAACTCTCATCAGGAGCTAAAGCTCGTGAGATGCAATATCCTCGTAAACGGCGACCAAGCTCACACTGGCGTTACAGATTTGCAGCCCGTCCAGCATCAGACCGTGGGTGCTCATCGGCGCTCACCGCCCTTCTTGGCTTTGCGCTTGGATAACGCAAGACCGGTCTGTGCCGTGCGCGTGTCCATGTGACGGTCAGCCGCTTCTGTGGAGATACGAATCACGTCACGGAGCAGTTCATTCTCGCGCCGCTTGCGGCCAAGCTGCATGAGCAGCTGGTCGCGGTCGCGCTGTGCGCGCTTCCATACCTTTTTCCGCTTTTTCTTGCCTTTGGGCAGTTTGAACAGAAAGCCGAAAGCGGATTTTTGCTCATCCGTATCGGCCGAAAACATCTTCGCGTCAAAATCGAGATTCAACATAGTTGTCCTCTTTCGTGAATGGTTGCGGGCTAGTCCTTGTTGGGCCGTTGATCACTGTAGTAAATTAATTATAGCGCACAAAAATGCAAAAGTATATGCACTTTCTACACATGAATCGTTCTTAAGTGTGCGTAAAAACTGCGCAAAACCTAATTACTTAAAAATGCAGGAGATTAATTATGCCCATTCCGAAAAACATACGAGCGCTAATGAAATCAGAGTGCGAGAAAATGCCATTGAAGCCAACCACCAGAAAAGGGCTATCGGGACGCGCATGTGAGGATCCCTTCTGTCGGTTGGCGGATTGCCCCAATCAAAAGCGTGAGGAGCAATTGGAAATCGAAACCGAGCTTATAAAAGCTTGGAATTCATTTCATGAAAAAGTGGAATATCCGAACAATGCTTTTATGATAAAGAGGCGTTTTGCGATAAACTACCGGAAATATCCCTGACGCGTGAACAATTTATGCAAGTGATCTGCGACCAATCATTTTTATTTCTGGGTTATGCAGAGCATTATAATGACCCGAACTACTATTTACTGCGGGATGTGTTGCATCGGTATGACCAAGAAATATCCCCAAATGATCCATCACGCTATAAAGTAGATTTGGTTTTAGATCAGGGGTTTGTGCCAACAGTTGGTCTGAACAAGGAATACAGAAAATTTCAGGAGCGACTCAAACTCTTACAACAAGCAATCGAACAACGCATGGCTGATATTGAGCTCTTTGACGGAATAAATGGATTTGCTGATATTTCTCTTCAAATCGCCTATGTTAAAAAAAGTACGAGTGACATAGACTATGAGATGGATTGCAGTTTGCCTCACCGACTGGAGGAACTTTTCAAGGCATATGTGTCTCATATTGTTGAACATGCTTATGCATCTGATTTGAAGGACAATCTAAAGAATCAAACGGCAGAACAGCAGCAGCGCTGTTTGGCGGCAATTCAGCATGTGTTACAGTGGTGTGAGACGCATCTGGTTGACACTACTCGCCATGCATTGGTGATATGGGCACTTTTTACGCAGGAAACTAATAAATTACTCCAAGGAAAACTCAACAAGTTCACTTTTCAGCCAAAGCGAAAGAAGATACATGATGACGCTCCATGGAAAATCGATGGTAAGCTGTCCGCCAGAATAGGAGCCAATATTATACTTTTTGACCACATGCTTGATCTATTTTCTTTGTCCGAATCGGACAGGCGGTTCGCTAAATATCAATTTTATGTATTTACCCGATATGATCGGTTTACACATTATCAAACCTCTATTCATGAGTATCTGAAGTTTGAAGCTTGTGAAGAAGATGGAATGGACTGTGTGGATTACCTTGGAGGGATCATTCGATATATGGTGGAGCATTGCCTGATGAATACCTCTGCTTGGCTCAATCGCATGCCAACTTTGCAGCAAAAAGAACTGCTTAATTCTCTAACATCACTGCTGCTGCATGACGCTACGCTGATGCCTACCAATCGCAGATTAACCGATCGGATTCGGCTTGTTATGAATGATGACGAAGCGTGTATGAGCATGATTGCACAATACAAACAAGCAAAAAGCCGTACAGATATTCTGCGAAGCATAATACAAGAAAACAACTTGCATTTTCGAGCATCTCATGTTTTCTTGGATCAGGAAGCACTGCAAGATCCTCATGTTGACCAGTGCGAGCAGATGATATTGGAATTTGCTCTGAAAGAGAAAATTTTTAGCAACTATTATAAAAATTTGTATAAAAAAACCGCCGAACTTTTTCCTGCAGAATGGTTTTTGTCGGATACGGTTTTTAGTATTGATACCGAATAATATGGTGGGAGAGGTGGGAGTTCCCACCTCTCCCACCATGTTACCGTTGGTGAATTGCAACTCGCCGGTAAAAAGTATTCGGCTTAAGCCCGGCTCGCCGCATGGCTTCCTTGGCGGTGATCTCGCCGCGCTGCCACTGGGCGACGATATCGTCGAAGTTGTCGGGCAGGGACAGCGGCGCGCGGCCGTGGTACTTGCCCTGCGCCTTAGCGATCGCGATGCTTTCGCGCTGGCGCTGAAGGATGTACTCGCGCTCGAGCTCGGCCACGGCGGCGAAAACGGTTAGCATGAATTTGCCAGTCGGGGTGGTCGTGTCAATGGCTTCCTTTTTGGAGACAAACTCGACTTCTTTAGCGGTTAGTTGCTCGACCAGCTCCAGTAGGTCGCGAGTATTACGTGCGAAACGGCTGATTGACTCTACGATCACCGTGTCCCCTTTGCGGACGTAGTTCATCATGCGCTGTTAGTTCCGGGCGGTCGGTGTTCTTCCCGCTCGCCTTATCGATGAAGATTTCGTCCACGCCCAGCTCGCGCAGCAGTGCCTGCTGTCGGGCGGGGTTTTGTTCCTCCGTGCTGACACGGATGTAGCCGATTTTCATGTGTTCTCTCCCTCTTTCTCAAAAGAAAAACGCTGCCAAACGGCAGCGTTTTATGTTTTATATTGGCCTTAATGCACCCAGTTTTGTTCAATGGATGTTTGCAATGCGCGGAACAGCGGTAGATAGGTGCTGCTGATCTGCGAAATGATCTCAAGGGCGGTTTGCTGGTTGTACGCGTGTGACGCGAGATTGCGCGCCTGCAATGCGTTTAGCCAAGCAGCCTCATCGTCGATCATATGCAGGCGATAGGCTTCTTTGATGATGCTGCGCGGCGAGCCGGTGACAGCGGTGTTGACGCCTTCGTTCTCCATCGCCTCTTTCATCGCTTTCCAAGCTTGCTCAAAGCAGATCTGATAGAGCGAAACAAGTCCGGTCAGTACAACATTGTCATAGGGCGGCTCATAATTCTGGATGTCCTCCAGATTGTGCAGCGCCTTGCAGAAATTCTCAAACTTTTTCATAAAGCACTTTTCCGTCCTTCTCAATATTTTCAAGCAGCGCCTCGTCTACGCGGCTATCCAGATTGACCACGTCATATTGCAGTAGGGTATCAGTCTCTTCGTCTACCGCAAGCGCGAAGCCGGAAATATCACCGCCGCTGACCGCAAGGTCGATGTCGCTGCGTTCTTTGAAGTCGCCACGCGCGCGGGAACCAAACAAGACCACCTGGCATAAGCCATATTGTGCCGCGAGATCGCAGATCTGTTTCAAAACGACATCGCGGATGCCGGTTGATTCGGGCAGCATACCATCCCTCCTAGTTGGATTGTCCTCATTATAACAAAAATCGCTCTGCCCGTAAAGCAAGATACTGTCGAAGCGGGTCGAAGTGTTGCAATAGGGTCGGGTTCCGTTTTGACATATTGCAAAACCCTGAAACCGACCCTATTGCCATGCTTTTCGGCTGTGTCAGTAGGGTATACCCCAATGACATACTATTTGTCTGGTGGTTTGCTGTTTTTCGCGGACTTCTCTGCGATCTCGATTACGACCTCGACAAATGCGCCGAGCAGCTCGAATGCTTTGGAAATTGCCCCATGTGCGATGCCCCCTCCTTTTAATATGCGTATAGTAATTCGCCGGTCATTTCATGCAACAGCGCTGGATCATACAGCAGTTCCTCGATCTCATCCGGATCACAGCCGTAGTCCAAGAGTGCTTGCACCTCGGTTTCGCTTACGCCCATAGCTTTAGCTGCGGCGACCAGTTCATCATGCAGACTGACATCCTCGTCCCAAGGGTAGCCGTAATACGGGGAATAGCGCCACCAGTGCGGATAGGTTGTGCGCGGCATAAAGCTGTCGGTGGTTTGGCAGCCATGCTTGTCGATCCTCAAGATTTCACCTTCCTCCGGCTGCTGTACGCTTTCCGGTTTGCCCAGCCGCAGACGCTTGGTTGCCTTAACCAGAATGTCCTGCGTAGAAGCATATAGGACAAAACCGTTATAGTGAAACAGGCACAGCGGGTTGTCACCTACGACAAACCAGATGCTATCCTCGCTGTCCAAGACTGTAAACACAAAAGAGCCCTCGACTGTCTCAGCCATAGCTTTCAGACTGGCGAAGTCGATGGCGTTTTGTTGTTCCAAGAGCTGCACGGCAATATAGCTGTCGGTTTCGACGCTGGTCTGCGGCAGGTTTTCCTGTTGTCGTAGGATCTTATCGTTCCACAGGATGCCGTTATGCGCGAGGGCAAAGGTCTTGCCACCGATGCTGCCGGGAAATGGGTGGTTGTTTTGGTTGAACTTTTCGTTGCCCTGTGTTGTCATACGGGTATGCCCCATAATGACGTTCACATCACTCGGCACGCGCAAGCGCAGCTTGCGGGCTGGCAGCGGGCGCTTGAAGATGCGCAGCCGTCCGCTGAAGTGATAGGCGATGCCGGTCGCATCCGTCCCGCGTACTTCACATTCGCGAGCGAGTGTGTTCAGGATGCGATTCTTTTCGCGTGTGGTGAGTTTGGTTTGTTGGTCAATTATTCCGAATAAACTGCACATCAGCAGACCTCCTCGTTCTCCGTGTTGGCGTTTACCGGCCCGTTGACATAGAGCCGACGTTCTTTCAGATATTGGATGAGTTCAGGTTCTTCGATGCGGTCGAGAAAATCGAACCAACTCATGTCCTGCAATTCTGCGTCGGACAAAGAAATCGCCACCTCACAGAGGTGGTTGACCATCTGCAAAGTGGCGATTAAAGTGTTCAGTTTCAGCGTGCCGCGGAATAAGCGAAGCTCGATCGTGTCCGCATTGGTAAGGTTAACGGCGGTGTACCGTCCGGCACAGGAGTCCTTCGCGTGGTTGAGTTGTTCCCGTGGACACAGTTTCATGCCGTAACGTGCTGCCCAGCGGTTGAGCTGTGCTTGCGTTCTCCGGCTGAACCGCAGCAGCTCCGGCCAGAACTTTTCGACGAAGTACACCAAGCGGGCGATGCAGGCTTCCTGTGTCTCGTAAGTACAGCCGAACGCCATGCGCGAAATATGAACGTGCAGCCCACAGGTGCCCGCGCCGTGGCTGCGGTAGCCGAGTTGCTTGGCTTCGTGTAGGATGTCCTCCCATGGCATTTCGTTCAGATGATAGTCCAGCGTCATTGGGTGGGTGACAAGTTCCAGTCCATCGTCCAGCGAGCCGTCTGTCTTGATGTACAGGTTTTCAACGTGGCGGTTGGCAATGTCGAGAAAACGGCGGGCGTGCGCGGTGCTTTCTCCGCCCTCGTCGATCTCGAGTTCCACACCAAAGCGGCGCAGCCCCTTGCCGTGGAACACAAGGTCCGGCATGTAGTTATAGTCGTGGATCGGTCCGGACTCGCAACGGTCATCATAGCAATCCCGGCACAGATCTTCGCCGTCGTATTGGTAGACAGAGTCGTTTGTAATCAATGCGCCGCAACGTTCGCAGTGGGTATAAAAGCGCTCCCGGCAGGCGTGGCAGAGCACTCGCGTGTCGTCACCTTCGTCGTCATCGATGTAGATGCGCGTGCCGCATTCGTCACACAAAATGGTCAGGTCGCCTGCGCAGTCCGGGCAGAGCACATCTTCGCCAACGTGGAACATTTCATCAAGCGGGTGGACAGCGCCGCAGTGGTCACAGGTGTAGGTTTCTTGCATAGCATTTTCCTCCTCTAATATTCTTCGGCCAGCAGCATTGTGCTGTGGGTTTGGTCATCAATGACGAAGATTTTGGCGTTGATTGCATTTTTGCACGGTATGTCCATTTCATAGCGGTAGGACGGTTGTTCCTGTGAATGGATGATGTGCTGGCCGGTTCCAGTGCGCGTCAACCGAAATACTTGTAAATAGTCCCGCTGCTCGTTTGGGATGCAGTCGATCAGGTGCCAGAGTAGGATCACCAACCAAGCGGGCAAGGTACATTGAATACCGCGGGTCAGATATTTGGGGTTTTGAAACATAAGCAATTCTCCTTTGGGCAGAAAAATAGCCACTGGAACAATCGTTCCAGTGGCTTCTATTTATATAGTATGTGTGTGGTTTTGTCGCATGGTCAGATACGGACATGTGCAGAATCATCGCTCGAGAGACAGAATGTTCTGCAAAATAACGGTGATTTTACGCAGACTTTCGGCTGAGAGTCCTTGAAGCAGATCGCGCAGTTCCGTCAGTAGTGCTTCCTTTTCGTCACTGATCGGCTGCGGTTCAGAGAACAGTTCTGCCATCGAAATATCCAGCGCAGCGGCGATCTTTTCCAGCGTTTTCACGGTCGGACTCTTGAGGCCGCGCTCCAAATGCCCAAGAAAAGCAGGATTCATATCAGCTTGCAACGCTAAGGTTTCCTGACTCCAGCCCTTTAGTTTTCGAAAGTATCGGATGCGGCCTCCGATATCAATTGCACAATACATGAGTTCACCTATCCTTAGGTATTAGAATATCTTTACAATTAGTATTGCGCAAATCTTTAAAAGTATTGTATAATAATATCTATAAGAATCGAAAACGATTAGGAGGGGTTGAAATGAGTAAAAGATGCTTGAATTGCGGTTCTGAATTACCGGATCACGCAAAATTCTGTAACAAATGCGGTACTCCAGCGCCGGAGCAGAAAAGTGAGCTGTTTTGCTCCAAATGCGGCACAAAGCTGGAAGCCGGAACGAAATTCTGCAGTCGTTGTGGCGCACCGGTTGAAGGAACTTCGGATACCAATTCAGCGGGCACAGGTACAAATACACAGGATCAAGCCGGAAACCCGCAACCGATAACCGATTTCAGCAAGGTAAGCCCGAAGAAACAGAATCTATCCAAATTGCTCGGGGGAATTGGTATTGTAGTGGTTATCCTGGTTGCACTTGGAATACTATTTGGGGGCGGAGCCAGCAACGTTGTTCAAAGCGGTGCGCTGGAAGATTATCCGGATAAAACGGTAGGAGATGCATTTGAAGAGAGATTTGAAAACTGCGAATGGTCTGCCGAAGATCTCGGAGATGCAACGTATGTCACTTTTACAGGCTATGATCCGGATACATTGAGCAGCTGGCAAATTGTATTTAAGGTTTTAGATACACAGTTCCGTGTAGAATCCGTTGCGGTCGATGGAGAGTATTATACGGACGCACTATCGGTTTCAGCGTTGCTGGAGTACATCTATACGGGGAATACAGATCTTTTGTTAGGATACGCTTTCTTACAGGCGCTGTTCTCATAAAAAGTAAGGGGTAATACTTATGTTTTGTACGAATTGTGGCAAAGAATTGCCGGACGGGAGCGCTTTTTGCACCAACTGCGGCATGAAAATCTCTTCTGATCCTGCAAAAAAACAAGATTACACAACTCAAGCACCGCAGTCGGAAGCGTCTGCCGCTGCGAAACCGTATGCAACGACCCAAGCGCAGGATGAAGCAAATTGGAAAGGGCAGCAGGCATCGGAGAAATCCACCGCGGCTTTTTCAAGCGAAAAGAAGAGAGAAGACGATGCGAATGCCATTGCACGGCAAATTATTGGGAAAAATACAGAGTATTATTTGACCCAGTTTGGACAGATGCAGCAAGGCGCCAAAAGCAAAATGAATTGGGCATCGTTCTTTTTCAGCTTGTGGCACGCGAGCTATCGAAATATGTGGCGCGCATGGCTACGGGCGGTTCGGCTGCCGTTGATTATAGATTTTTGCGCATGGGCATTGGCGGGTGTTTTTCTTTTTATTCAACCAGTTGCCGGCGTGATTTTGCTTATGGTGGCTATGGTTGCTGGCATCTGGCAGATTATTGCACAGATCTTGTTCGCTAAACGCTTTAATCAGTGTTATATGAAACATGTGGAGCAGAAATTAGCGAACCATGATCATAGCCCGGATCCTTCCGGAGGCCGTGTTGTTGCCTCCTATCTGATAACAGCAGGCATTGGTGCCATCATTGCTTCCATTTTGTCTGCGGTCATGCTGGGCGGTGCGATGATGGCATTCAGTGGAATGAACATGCAAGAAGATGCGTTACCTGATACATCGGTTGAAGTACCGGAATTTCCGGAAGTCTCCCAAACTGACCCGGAGACAACGACAACTATAAACGCCGTAAACATGAATGATTATGTTGGCTCTTGGATGGTAGATCGGTATAACAGCTATATGGACGGTTATGTCGGCTTTGTCATTGAAAACAACAATGACCAGTTTTACTTCTCTGCAAATGGTGTCTGGAATCAAGGCGATCGCGTAACCAATATTGAATATGCTAAGATCGAACTCAATTATGATGGAACCAAAGCAGGCGGTTATTATGAAGATGATCGCGGTAGCACGGGTGACATTATTTTGGATTTCGAAAATGGAGAACTATATTTGACGATCACTGCGGACGGTAACGGTGATTATAGCTTGTCTATGTCACATGAGCATTGCACACGGGACAACACTGCGGAGGAGGGATCGTTATATGAGCCTGAAAGTGCGCCGGAGACGCAATCCTACAGGTTTTATCATGAAGATCATACCTATTCCAATGGAATGGATAGCCTGAGCGGATATACGATCGGCGAGGATTATCTTTGGCCGACGGATACGCTGACGATTACGGACGGAGATCTGAATGAATTGACACGCATGGAGGTCGCTGCAATCCGTAATGAAATCTATGCGCGTTATGGCTATACATTCTCTTCGCAGGAATGGACCGATTTCTTTGCTACGGCTACATGGTATGTACCAAACGCTGCATTCTCCAACGATATGCTGAATACAACAGAAAAACAGAATGTTGAAACCATTCTTGCTTATGAAAAAGCACGTGGGTGGAATCAATGAAGCAAATACATTGCTGGTTGCTGGCTATTATTTGTTTGCGTAGTTATGGATTTTGTACGAACAATGAATGAAAGAGGGGTAAAATGATGAAAAAGAAATTGGCATTGGTATTGGCAGCACTTACTTTGTTTTGTGGCATGCTGCCTGTGGCAGGCGCTGCATTAAGCAACTTTGCGCAGCAGCGTACTTATGCTGGCCAGTTTGTGGATGTTGATGCAAATGCTTGGTATTACGACAATGTAAAAACTGCCTATGAGCTTGGATTGGTTAATGGTTCGAGCAATACAACTTATTCGCCTGAGGATAATATTACGGTGGCGGAAGTGCAGACGTTGGTGGCACGAATTCATGCCACCTATCACGGCAACAGCATTCCCGCTCAGTCTGGGGCTTGGTATACGCCGTATGTGGAATATTGCATGGAGCATATTGACAGTGAGGTTTGCTCCATGGCATATATGCAGGATGGCAATGTGATTATGGCCAATACGCCAGCTTCCCGTACATATTTCGCCTACCTGATGTACGCAGCACTTCCGGCCAGTGAATACACACAGATCAATACCATTGCAGATAGTTCACTGTCCGACGTAGATGATATTGTGTTTAAAGATGCGAATGAGCGCATTTATACATTGTATCGCGCTGGTATTTTGACAGGAAGCGATAGCCAAGGTACATTCCATCCGGACTGGAATATCACGCGTGCAGAAGTTGCCGCAATTGTTGCGCGCATGATTGACCCCTCCCAGCGCAAAACTTTTGTATTGCAGGATAAACCGAGTGAAATCTCGTTGGAAAACTATGTGGGTGAATGGTACTTTGTGAACAATCCGGATAGTGGGCTGTCGATCGAAAAAGTTGGAAATGATTATTATCTGACCTTAACGGTTGTACAGGGCACTGGCCTTCGGTTTAACGGCACATTGGAACCCGTAAAGTTGGTCAAGATGGGTTCGTATTATGAAACTGCATCATTTGATACGATGGCCGCAACCACTGCAATCGCGCAAATTCGCCCGGAAGGATCGCAGCTGGTTATTTCCTGCACCGAGTATGGGAATAGCAGTTTGTCAATCAATATGACAGGCGTGCGTTGTAGCAGAAGATAGTGCTTTATTTATAAGACAAGTTCTTATACTTGGTTATGAATGGAGCTGATCGCAGTGATGTCCAACGTAACGATATAAAATCGCTTCGATGAATTGAAAGTATCGCAATTATAGTGTATTTTCCAGAAAAAACAGAATGCTTTGCAGCGGAATTCGCCACTCCCGGCCGACCTTAACGGCCGGGAGTTCTCCGTTTGCGATCATTTTGCGGATCTGCTGGCGGGTGGTTTTGAGCTGCGCGGCGGCTTCCTTCACTGTCAGGATCTCACTCATGCCCATGGATCAGACTTCCTTTCCGGATTGGTATTGCTCCAAGAGGAGTAGCTGCCGTCGTCAGTGGCATTGCGCTGCTCCCGGTAAATGAAATTATGCAGCTTACGTACCAAAACTTTGCGAAAACCCCAGTTGCCGTACTGGTCTTCCTGCGGTGAAATGTTGTATTTCTCGGCATATCGCCTGAGGTTGGCCTTGTCCATCTCGAACAGACGACAAACCTCGGCAATGGTGTAGAAGTCCTTCATATCGTTATAGCTGATGTATTTCATGCGATAACACTCCTTAACGTGAATTGGAATTTGGCGGCACGGGAAGATGCAGCGCACCGTATTTCATGCCGTCTTATTTCTATGTTAGGTAATTCACTTCAAAAGCGCTGGTTTATAGAGGAAGATAGGACAAAAAGGGGAGGTTATTTCCATTTCCAATGGTAAAGCGCAACATTCACCGGCTGATTGCTGACAGAATGGAGAATTTCTGTTAGGCTGGGCATGCGATTTTCCAGCAGACTGGGCATGTGCTTTGTGCTATATCTTTCGAGCAATGGAATGGGATTGATACCGAGCTTGCGAAATTTATTGAGCAAACCGTCTGTTTTGATACCCTGCTGCTCCATTGCTTGAAATGCGTTGTCGATATTCTGTGTGCAACGCATTTTAGTCAGTAAGGTACTCATCGTGTCTTTCACAGGTTGCGGAAATTTATCATGGCTGTCTATGGCGGCAAGACCATTCTCATAGCTGAGGTATGGCTGATCCGGATAGCACTTTCCCACTAGCTTACAGATACGCTGTTCGCTCTCCTGCATCAACTGCCAGAGCAGGTCGAGTGGATCATCTGTTCCGCTGCTTTTTTCCAGACGGCGCAGCTTGTCCCGTCCGTAATGTACTTCGATACGCAGCACGTTGGAAGGCAGACCCTCATACGCTACAATCAAGTCGTTTTCGTTTATCTGGTAGGTCTTGTCGTAGATGACCAGCTCCTGAGAGTCACAGGCGATACGAATGTAGTGCTTGTTGTATTGGTTGGCTTTCTTCCTGTCCTTGTGTTGATACATCTTGCGTTCATATTTCTTGGGTGTTGCTGTTTTACGAAGCAGTCGAACCAGTTCACGGAATACCTTTTTGTTGTCACAGCGGATATTGGTACATAGATCGACGCGGGAGAGATAATACTTGCGGAGCTCCTTCTCAAATGGCGATTTGCGGAACTGATGCCGGAATGTCTTTTCTAGTAGTTCGATACTGTCCTCCTCGGGTGGCAAGATGCCAAGATACCCACTTTGCGGATAGATCAGCTTACGAGGATTGACGACGATACGGATGAAATACTTCGGGTGTTCCTTTTTGCTGCTAATGTGTTCCAGCCGGATGCGAATACCGGTGTCTGTATATTTCGTGCAGATGTACAGACCTTTGCAGGATTTGTCCGCGTAGATCCAGGTTTCGTTGGATTTTTTTGATCAGCGTAAAGCTGTTCTTTGTAGTTGTCCCACTCGGCTTTACCGAGCTGCATGGATAGTTCAAAAGTATGAATGGAGAACCCATCAGGTTCCAGGCGGATTTGCGCCTTTTGATGTGTCAATATCTTTTTGCTCATAGGAATAACCTCCAGATAAAATGAATTTATTTTTCTGTCTGAAGGTGCGTAAAAAAATATGCCCCCTTGAAGTAGGCTAACATAGCAATAATGCGAGGTTGAAATGGAATTTAGAACATTTTGGTGTGAAGTTGTCGGGACTTCAATAGGAAAATGGGGTATATGAGTTGCGCAAATTATTGCTCTTGTGAATTAAACCATTTCCGCTTATTCTATCAACTAACCATAAAGTGGGTTTGAGAAGGGAGTAAGCGAATGCAGAAAATTAAAGAATTAACATTGCAAGCTTCGATAAACTTAACTCAGCAAATCAAAGAGCGAGTTGCATGGTTTTACGCAAGGCATCTGCAGAATAAGGGAACAAATATATCTGAAATTACGAATGCTCTGCTTACACGAGAAGAACGAATGGCCTTGTCAGAACCACAGGGAGATAAAGAAAAAGAAATATTGCTTGGTCCCTGTACTCGGTCAGCATTATTGGAAGCACAAATTTATGACAGAATAGCTGCATATACAAAACCTTTTTTCATGCGAGATGAGCAGACACCAGAGATCATCCGTCAACAGATGAATAATCGCTTGCTATCATTTCAGGAGCAAACGATGCATGAATTAAGGGGTACACTCTCTGCTTGTTTTCTCCAAGGAAATACAGTAGATCAGACTGCAAGTGCATTGGAGCAGACTATGACCAAAGCAGTGAATAAGTTGTCAACAGACATTGAAGTATACTATTCCAAGGCAAGTTGGTATCGGATTTTGCAACAGTATGTTACGGCGGGATATGACAATTTTCGCTACATCATTGAGGTGACGGATAGCACTTGCCGCACATGTCTTTCACAAAGTCAGCGAACTTATACACTGGAGCAGTTGGTACAATTGGATTTACTACCACCGTTGCATCCAAATTGTCGTTGCACAATTGTGCCAGAGTCAGATAGGATTGTATTGAACAATCTAGAAGAAGACACAAACTGGTATGATCCTTTGCTGCGTATTCCATCCGATGCTTTTTCGTTACTAAAAGGGTTTTCTGATTCGCAAAAAGAGCGATTGGATAGAGGAACTCTGTCAGGTTTTCTCGACTGGCTCACTATGGGCATGGTGAGCGGTTTTGTTGATGGGTTAGCTGAACGGAATGAAAAACTATGGGAACAGCCTTCAGTATACAACTTGCTCAATTGGGCCACCCTTGGAATGGCTGATATGGTGAAAGGTGCGATTGCTCCGGAAGAACCATTATCTTTGGAACATTGGTTGAATTCGTTGGGAGTAGTGTCAGTGCTGTATGCTTCATATGCTGCGCTGCAACCAAACTCTTCTATTCGCTTAGAGGCGCACAACAGTAATGGATTGCATGAAAGAAATGAAAATACATTATCCCGGACAGGATCGCGCCCAAGTTGGAGACAATCCGAACTGGATGGAGCACTGGATTATCCGGATCATTTGCCGCAACAATCATTTTTACAAGGGAAACTTGTACCGTACGGAACAAAAGGAAGTGTTCGTCCGGATTTCTATTGTAAAGGGAGTGGCATTGATTATAAAAACTATGATATCAGCACAGCGGTAAAACGTAATAATCTAGTTCGCAATATTACAAATCAGTATTTTCGTAGAGTTGCAGAATTGCCTTCAGGAACTATTCAAACATTCGTAATTGATATTCGAGGACAGGCTATAGGGGATTCCGGTTTAGATGAACTATATGATATAATTATGGTACGAACATCGTATGGTCCCAATATTTATTTTAAAGTGCAATAAGAGGTGCGATATGGCAGTAGGATTTACGGTAAAACAGTATTTGTACACGATCGGCGGCGGTGATTTCCTCCATGCGTTTTTCTCGACTGTATGTGGACGGCTAGAGAACGGACAATGGGGCAGCAAATATCCCTATATCATGCAGGAGTTATATCAGGGCGAATTGTCTGCGGAACATTTGCAGCAGGCGGCAGAAGAGCTGGCGCAGATCAGGCAGGACCTTGCTCGGTTTGCGCCCGATCAGGTGATTTGGGATATCGAGGATCGTTCGCTGATGCCGCCATGGGGCGATCAGATTAGCGACTCGATCACAGACCTCAGCAATTACTTTGTGACCAGCAGTGGCGAGGATTTTCTCCAAGTGTTTCACAGCGCACTGACCAAGGCGCAGCAGCTTCAGGTTCCGCTGCGCATTCAGGCGTTATAGGGTTGGAGAAGCAGCGTCGCGATGTGCTGGTTTGGCGTCCATTTTTGGCGTCCGCAGCCTATTCTCGGCGGTGTCTGTTTCTGAAAAATAGACGATGATATGCGGAAAACTATCAGAAACTGTACTTTCGAAGCAGTAATCAGCGGGTATATAGTCACAACAAACCCCTCCGACTCCAAAGGCCGTGCGTTCGAATCGCATCGGGCGTACCAAATATCCATAATCCGAACGTATTCTTCTTGGAAGAGACGTTCGGATTATTTGTTTATTTGCAGACAAGTGCAACGCAAAACGAAGGCATCATTCCAAGTTGGCAATACAAAAGCGGGATGGATTTGGCGAGGCTTGTCATGCATTAGCACGTACGGTATAATTGTTGCAGGCAATATATTGCGAAAGGGTTTTGGCATGGAGAATCAAGATGGCCGCCTGCGAAGCTATGCGCCGCTTTGGGGGCATTGGATGCCGGAAAAGAGAATATATCGCAGCGGTAGCTGCAGCGTTTACACCCTGTCCGGCGGGCAGCCGGAACAGGGTTTCTGTTGCGTGGTCAAGGTGGTCACTATCCTTGGGCAGGGTGAGCAGGCTGGGCGCCAGCTGGCCGATGCGCAGCAAGAGATCGCGGCGCTCGACCGTCTGCGCGGCTGCGCACAGGTGGTCACGCTTTATGACCATGCCATTCGTCCCATTGAGGAAGAGGGCGAGGTGGTCGGATGGGACGTTTTGCTGCGCATGGAGCAGCTGGATTGCGTGGCAGAACTGCTGCGCGAGGGCGAACCGCTGTCCACAGCCGAGGTGGAAACACTGGCTTGCGATATTGCGGCTGCATTGTCAGCAGCGCATCGCGCAGGGCTGATTCACCGGGACGTCAAGCCCGCTAACCTGTACCGCACGGCAGATGGGCATTTCCAGCTCGGTGATTTCGGCGTTGCCCGCCGCTGCCGCCCCGGTATGCTGCAAACCATGACCGGCACCGCAGCTTACATGGCGCCCGAGGTTGCCCGAGGCGATGTGTACGACGGTCGTGCCGATCTGTATTCGCTTGGTATCGTACTGTATCAGCTGCTTAACGGCGGGCAGCTGCCGCTGACGGATGAGCAGACACCCTATGATGCGCGCGAGGATGCTGTGCGCCGCCGTTGGCAGGGGACAAAGCTGCCGCCTCCGCCGGAGGGCAGCGGGCGACTGAAAAAGATTGTGCTGCGCTGCTGTCAGCCGCAGGCGCAGCACCGGTATGCTTCAGCCGATGCGTTGTTGTGCGCGCTGACGCGTCGCTCGACCTGTGGCTGGAAGGCGGTTGCCGTCGCAGACTGGGGCTGCGCAGCGGTATTTGCTGCATTGATGGCGTTTTGGCGGCCGTCGACGTCGCCCGAAGCGACTGAGCTTGCAACCGTCGCGCCAGAACAAGGCCCGCGCTATGCGGTCGTGCAGGCCGTCATGACTTGGGATGAGGCGCGTGTTTACTGCGAATCCCGTGGCGGCCACCTTGCCACAATCACCAGCCAGCAGCAGATGGACACCATCATCACGCTGCTTGAGGAAAGCGATTTGGAAACCGTCTGGTTGGGTGCGAACAACTATACCAGCAGCGGGGGATTCCAGTGGGTGAGCGGCGAACCGTTCGAGTTTGCCGCATGGGGCGTTGGTGAGCCGAACAACCAGAATGGACAGGAGCATTATCTGATGATGTACAATAAGGACGATCAGGGCTGGGTGTGGAATGACTCGGTTGCCAATGGAACGGGAGCCTTTGACCCGCAACATTGCGGTTTTGTCTGTCAGTGGGACGACAGCAATGGATCGGGCAGCTGAAATTGCGCGGTGCGAGACGGTTGGTGACGTGCTCGCGCTGCTGGGCGATCATGAAGGCTGGGCTGAGCCGTGGCAAAGCTTTTTTGCCGGGCTGCTCGACGCTTCCGGCCTGAGCTATATCCGTTTTGCCGCCCGCTGTGGGCTGAGCAAAAATACGGTCAAACGTTGGCGGCTCGAGGGTGGTGCGCCCAAAAGCCGAGACACCTATATCAAGGTCGGGTTCGGTGCGGTCATGCCGCCGCAGGCGGTCAGCGATATGCTGTCACGCTACGGCGGCTACTGCGGGCTCAACCCACGCGATCCGTTCGACGCCTGCTGTGTGTTCTGCTTGCAGCGGAGGGTGCAGGGTGACATGCAGTATGACTATGCAGCAGCTGACGCGCTTTACCGACGTCTATTGGCGGAAGAGCAGCCGGACGGACCCTCCAGCCTGACCACCACACACCTGATGGCGCACCTGTCGGCGGTCGATACAGAGCAGGCGCTCGCGGCGTTTTTGCAGACCTTTGGCGCTGAACTGACCGGCCGCAAGCAGAAGCTGGAGCGATATTTGGACGAATACCTGATTGTGCATTGTCTGGAAGCCGCGCGCGACGGCGGCCGCGGCAGTGTGCACAGCCTTGGTCTGCCACCGTGGATCGAAAAGCAGCTGTCCCTGCTGCGCCGACATGGTATCGTACCGCGCCGCCGCAGTTTGACTGCGATTGGGCTGCACCTGAACATGACTCTCGAGGAGTTGGATGTGCTGCTGCGCTATGCCGGCATGGAGCCGCTTCGCGCACGCGACCGGTTGGAATGTGTACTGATTTACGCCTTACAGCAGCTGGCGCTGACGCATCCCGAACTGGCGCTGGGCAATGCGACCGCGCTGCTCGCAGTCACGCGCGACGCCAAGACTCGCCACCGCTGCACCGAGCTGGCGCGTGAATACTGGCAGGCAGGATACCAAAGTGAGGCGGAGGATGTGGAAAGCGTGGCCGGATATGTGCGCCGCGTGTTGGAACAGATGGAGCTGGGCGAAGCGGACGAATTGCTCGGCCTGCTTTGAGACAACGAAATAGAACAAGGCCACCCCAGTAGGGGTGGCCTTGTTGCTGCTCTGTGGTCAATTGGCGGAAAATAGCGGGAAATTGCATGATACACTTCAGATACGGATAGATAGAGGATGACACCGCACAAGAAGGAGACAAAATCTTCATTGATCTTCAAGTTTATTTTTCCGGAAAGAAAGGAGGCGGCAACATGTATCACGCTTTTCATATGATTCGACGACTGTTTCTCATCTGTTTTGCTCTTGCCGTCATCGGAATCTTGCTTGCCGGTGGATGGCTTGCCGGCCTGTGCGTTCTTGCTGCCGTCGGCTGGATGATACATAGGCAAGTGACCATCCGGCATTTCACGTTTTGGCTGTTGATTGGCAGTTTCCTGCTGCGCGTGGCGGTCATTCTGGTGCTCAATCCACCGATTATCAGCGATTTCAGACTTATGTTCGAGGCTTCGCAGAGTCTGCTGGCGGGCGATACTTCGTTCCAGCAGCTGCGGTATTTCTCTCTCTGGGCCTATCAGAGCGTGTTCGTTGCCTGGCAAACCATGCTGCTTGTGATCTGGAACAATCCTCTGATGATCAAATTAGCCAATGCCTTACTCAGCGCAGCCACGGTGTGTCTGATTTACCGTTTGGCGCGTAATCATGTGCGCGAGAGCGCGGCGCAGGCTGCTATGCTGCTGCTGACGGTGTTTCCATTTGTGCTGACACTGCCCACTGTGCTGACCAACCAAATCTCCTCAGCGTTCTTTCTGACGCTCGGCGCGTGGCTGCTTGCCAGCTGTGACTGCACACGACTGGGCTTTTGGCGCTTCCCGCTCGCTGGACTGGCAATGCAGGCCGGCAACCTGCTGCGCAGCGAGGGCATTATCCTTGTGGTCGCCGCGCTGGCGTATGCAGTATTTGCCGTGCTGCAGCGACCGAATATCGCAAAACACATGGTATGCGGCATGGCGGTGCTGCTAGTGGTTTACGGAGCAGTCGGCGTGGGTGCAGATGCCGCCGTGCGCGCGAGCGGTCTGAATGCAAATGGCACGAAAAATGGATATCCCGGCTGGAAATTCGTCACCGGGCTCAACTTCAGCACGTCGGGCGGCTATTCGCCTGACGACTGGAACCAGCTTTCTGCTACCTTCGACGAAAACGGCCCGACGGAAGCGACCGAGGCCGTACAGCATCAGCTGATCTCCGAGCGCCTGTCCGCAGGTCCGAAAGCCCTGCTGCTGCATGTGGTACATAAATGTAGGTTGCTCTGGTGCAACGATGCGCTGAACTGGGCGTTCGGCCACCTGAAGCTGCATGATGGTCTGACGCTGCTCTATGACAGCATTCAGAAAATGGATCGGCTTCTGTTCTACGCTGCGCTGCTGCTGGCGGCCTTCGGATTGTACCACCCGTCCCGTATGCCCGCGGCCTATCTTCCGCTGTTTGTCGTGTTCGCTGCGTTTTGCGCGTTCCTGCTGATCGAAGTGCAGCCGCGCTATGCCTATCTGCCGCAGCTGTTCCTGTTCTACGGTGCATCGCTCGGTCTCGACCGACTGATCAGAAAGGAGGAAAACCATGCCTAAAATCTCGATCGTTGTACCCTGCTATAACGAACAGGCCGCGCTGCCGCTCTTTTATCAGGAGATCACGCGCGTGGCGAGCGAGATGGACTATGCGGAGTTTGAATTCGTGTTCATTGATGACGGCTCAAAGGACAACACGCTGCCCACGCTGCGCCATCTGGCTGCACAGGATAAGCGCGTGCGTTTTGTCTCGCTTTCGCGCAATTTCGGCAAGGAAGCCGGTATGCTTGCGGGGCTTGAGACTGCAACGGGCGACTATGTCGCCACCATGGACGCTGACCTGCAGGATCCGCCGTCGCTTTTACCTGCGCTTTACAAAGCCGTGACCGAGGAGGGCTACGACTGCGCTGCCACCTGCCGCACCACACGCGAGGGTGAACCACCGATCCGCTCGTTCTTCGCGCACAGGTTCTACAAACTGATCAACCGCATCTCGGATGCCGATATCGTTGACGGCGCGCGCGATTACCGCCTGATGCGCCGCGCGATGGTGGACGCAATTCTGTCCATGCGCGAATACAACCGCTTTTCCAAGGGCATCTTCGGCTGGGTTGGTTTCAAGACCAAATGGGTGCCGTTTATCAACGTCGAGCGCGTCGCGGGTGAGACCAAGTGGTCGTTTTGGAAGCTGTTCCTGTATTCGCTCGAGGGCATCATCGCGTTTTCTACCGCACCGCTCGCGCTGGCGAGCGTGCTGGGTGTGTTGATCTGCCTGATCGCGTTCGTGTTCGTTGTGGTCGTACTGGTCAAGACGCTTGCCTTCGGCGACCCGGTCGGCGGCTGGCCGAGCATGATGTGCGTTATCCTGTTTCTCGGCGGTGTGCAGCTGCTATGCATTGGTATTGCCGGACAGTATCTGGCCAAAACCTATCTGGAAGCCAAACATCGTCCGGTCTATCTGGTGCGGGAGACCGAGGAGGGGGTGCGATGAACAAGGTGCGCGGTCTGATTGATCGCAAGCTCGCCAAATTCCTGCTGGTCGGCGTGATCAACACGCTGATCGGAACGGCGATCATGTTCGGATTGTATAACCTCGCGCATTGCACTTACTGGGTATCAAGTGCGGCAAATTATATCCTGACCAGTATTCTGAGTTTTTTCCTCAACAAATATTTTTCCTTCGGCAGCCGGGAGAAGAGCGCGGGTGAGGTCGCTCGCTTCGCGGTCAACATTGCTGTGTGTTACCTGCTGGCCTATGGCATTGCCAGGCCGATGTGCATCGCAGCGCTTACGGGCGCGTCATCCGCTGTGCGGGATAATGTCTCGATGTTCGTCGGCATGTGCCTGTTCACCGGCTTGAACTACCTTGGGCAACGCTTTTTTGCGTTCCGTGTGAAATAGTTCTGGTGTCAGCTTGTACTGCTTTGGCACTAATCGAACATATATCTTGCTTTGGTGGCATCGTCAAGAAAGTTACACTTTTCAACTAAAAACCCGTGAAAAACAGCAGGAGCAAACCGCTCTGATTTCAAAAGTTGGATGTTCGAGTTGCATCGGACATACTTCGCAAGCTCTCAAACGGTAGATTGCACCGTTTGGGAGCTTTTCTGTTTTTCAGGATGCCATTGTCATGTCGTCTGCAAAAATAGGATGCAAAAATGATGGGATTATGTGATACTAATAAACAAGGGGTGATGGGTATGCGACGCATTCTGATTGTGGAAGATGAGGAAGCCATCGCGCATCTGATTCGCACGGTTTTGACAGAGGTGGGTTATCAATGCACATGGGCGTCGGATGGTTTGCAAGCTGCGGACCTGCTCGAAAACAATTCTTTTGATTTGGCGCTTTTGGATATTATGCTGCCCGGTGCAGACGGGTATGAATTGCTGGAATATTGCAAGTCGCTGGAGATTGCGGTTATCTTTTTGAGCGCCAAGGGAGAAGTGGAGGACCGGGTCAGGGGACTTCGCGCCGGAGCGGAGGATTATCTGTCAAAGCCTTTTGCGCTGCCAGAACTGCTGGCCAGAGTGGATGCTGTTCTGCGCAGGTGCGGAAAAGGTGATGGGGTCTTGAAAGTGGCAGAGGATATCGAAATTGATACCTCTTCCCATATAGTGAAAAAAGCTGGGCAGCCCGTTGCCTTGACCGCAAAGGAATATGATCTTTTGGTGTTGTTTGCGCAGAATCCAAACATTGTGCTCCATCGGGAACGAATCTATGAGCGGGTTTGGGGCGAAGTCTATTTGGGAGACAGCCGGACAGTGGATTTGCATGTTCAGCGGATGCGGAAGAAGCTGGGGCTGGAGGAACGTCTGCTGGCGGTGTATAAAGTAGGGTATCGGCTGGAGGGATAAGCTTGAAATTATTCTGGAAGCTGTTTTGCAGTATGCTGCTTATTACAGCGTTTGCTTGCTCTGTAGGCGTGTTTCTGCTTGTGGACGGGCAGTATCGTGCGTCCTTGTCCCGGGAAATGACTGCTGCCGGAAAAGAAAATGATACGCTGCGGACGACACTGACACAAGAATTACAGATCTCACCAACGCTGGATGCCCGTGCTGCGGCACAGGCGCTGGGGGATGCGGTGCTGATGGGAAATGAACCGGATTGGGCTTACTGCCTAAGCAGCCAGAAAGGAACGATTTTGGTCGGGCATGTTCGCCCGTTCACAGATCTGCGGCTGCTCGATGCACTGGAAGAAAATCAGCAGGGATTTCGGTTGGTACGGGGCACCCACAGCCATTATGTCCATGTGGTCAGTGCTGTTTCTGTAAATGGGGAGACGGTTTATCTCGAAAACTGGAGAAATGTGGAGCCGCTTTTGGTGGAACGGGCAGAGCAGTATCGTGGTGCGCTGATCTGGATGGGCGTGATGCTGCTGATCGTGGGCGGGATTGCGCTGGTCATCAGCGCATGGATTGCCCGCCCACTGATGGAGCTTTCGGCAGCGTCGGCTGTGCTGGCAGGAGGCGATTTATCCAGACGTGTTAAAATAACAAACCGGCAGGACGAAGTGGGAAAGCTTTCACAGGACTTTAACAACATGGCCGATCAGCTGGAGCGGCAAATGGTGCAGCTGGAACGTGCGTCAAAGCAGCAAGAGTCGTTCCTGCACAGCTTTGCGCACGAGACAAAAACGCCACTGACCTCTATTATTGGATATGCGGAACTGTTGCTGGGCCACACGGACTCACCTGACATCGTCCGGGAGGGAGCAGAGTACATTTTTCAGGAAGGGCGCAGGATGGAGCGCCTTTCGCGGAAACTGATGGAGTGGATCGTGCTGGAAAAAAGCGCTTTTTCCATGCAAGAGGTCGAAATGGGGCAGTATCTTGCGGCAATCGCTCATACAGTCGAACCGGCGATGAAAAAGAAAGGAATCATTCTGTTGGCGGAGGCCCAACCGGGGCAGGTTTGGATAGAACCGGATCTGATGAAGACAGTCTGTATGAACCTGTTGGACAATGCCGCAAAATCCATTGAGGGCAAAGGGGAGATTGTGCTGAAAGGGTCCATGCTGCCGGAGGGCTATCAAATTGAAGTGACCGACAGCGGAAAGGGCATTCCGCAGGAAGAGCTCAGCCGCATCACCGAGGCGTTTTACATGGTGGACAAATCCCGAGCCAGAGCGCAGGGGGGCGCGGGTCTGGGGCTGTCAATTTGTCGGAAGATCATTGAACTGCACGGTGGCACGCTTTGGTTTGAAAGTGAGGTTGGAAAAGGCACGTCAGCGTATGTCTTTTTGAAAGGGGGCGAGCCCGATGCGTAAGCTGGTTTATATAGGCGCTCCTGTTTTGCTGCTATGTGCCCTTTTGGCAGCGGTCTTTTTGCCGCAGCAGATATCGCTTTGGAAGGATCGGGAAGAGCGGAACATGATGTATGTAAAGGAGATCTCGCAGCAAGAGCGTAAAAAACTGAGCATAACCGAAAAAATGCGCCTGCTGTGGAATATGACATCAGTGCCGGATGCATTGGGGCGGAAAGAAACGCAAGTGATTTCGGATGGGACGGACGCTGTTCTTTATGACGAGGTGGTGACCCTGCTTTATGGTGAGCTGACCGCATGGCAGGACGGGGGGATTTTACCGGAGCGTGTGGATGTGCAGGACTTTTCCTGCGCAGAAAGTAGAATGATTCGGTATTATGACACGGCAAACCAGCTGCAAATGACGACATATGATCTCTATGCAGAGGATTCGAAGGGCAATGCAGTCCGCATGGTGTTGGATGCAGACACAGGCAGAGGGTTGCAGGCAGAGATTCGTCTGGCACAGGAAAAATTCCTTGCGGCAACTTCGGAAGCGGTAGGAGAGTGGTACTTCGACTCTCTGCAAGTCGCCACAGTATCCAGACCGGCGAGCGAGGACACCACTTGGTTTGCCATGGAAAAGGAGAATCTGGTTTACCGGATCACGCTGGAAAGCAACGGACAGCAGGTTTCGATTGCTCCGGTGGGGCTCATGAGCCAGATATGGCAGCAGGATGAAAATGATGCAACTTCGATGGGAAAAGGTGGTTGATTTGATGCAATTGCTTTGTATGATAAAAGCACACAAAGGGAAAACACAATCCGATATCATTTGGTAGTGTCAAGTGATCTATGAAAAACTAAGCCGAAAAAATTAGGCTCAATAGA
>JAHZFK010000030.1:11023-31784 GCA_019421385.1 Clostridiales bacterium | reverse complement strand
GGTTGGCTTTCTCCTGCAGAGTTCTCTGTCCAATATGTTTGACAAACCTACATCCTCAATTGATGTTGCAACACAGTGAAATCTGATTGACAGCCGAACAGCAATTCCTGTATCATGAAAGAAATGGGGTGATGAGTGGTTTTCAAACGGCTCATCAAAGGAAAGGTGAAGAGATGAAAAGAAGGCTTTGTGCGGCGATTTTGATGCTGACATTCCTGTCAGGTCCTTGTGCGGGGGCATGGAATGATGCAGGTGTCATTCACATGAGCCCGTGGGCGGTCAGTGAAGTGCAGGCAGCTTATGACAGCGGCGTTATTTCCACAGCGTTTGATTTAGGAACGGATTACACTCGTCCTATCACCCGAGGAGAGCTTGCACGACTGACGGTGGATTTGATTGCACATGAGGGGCAGATTACCATTCCTGATTTAACGGCCCAGTTGGGTATCTTCTTGCAGTCGGTTCCGCTTACACCGGCGCAATCTGATGATGAATCAGCGGAATTAGACTCATCATCTGAGGAATCGGATAACGGTGATGACACAAGCCTGTCTGTAGATGAGTCTACTGAAAATATCGCACCAGAGAATGGCGTAAGCGAAGAAATACCGGTGGAGGATGCTTTGGAAGATAACACGGATGATACTGTTGAAGACGAGGAAACGGATAGCAGTGAAGTCCCTTCAACTGAGCAGCCTCCTGAGTATCCATCGCCAGAAGAGACACAGGAGGCTGTAGCAGACTGGGGTGACCCGCTTGATGGTGGTCTGCCCTTTGTTGCTGACGGCAGCTTTAGTGATACAAAGAGTGTATATATCGAAATTGCTGCGCGACTTGGCATCGTGAACGGCTCAAACGGCCTGTTTCGGCCAAATGATCCGGTATCGCGGGCAGAGGCTGCTGCAATGATGCAGCGTTGCATGAATGTGTTGGGTTGCTCTGAGGCAAACCAGCAGCCGCAGCAGTTTTCTGATAATTATCAAATGCCCCGCTGGGCTGTTCAGGCAATCAAGTATATTTCCGGCCGAACGGATGCAAATGGCCAATCTATTATGGGTGGCTCTGGCGGGAAATTTAACCCGCTCGGCACCTATACGGTGGAGCAGGCAATTCTGTCTTTGCGACGGATGCAGTCCTCGCTGGCAGTCACCGCAGTGGCGGAGGGCTGGCGCGAGGCGCCAGGTTATGACAGTGTGCAGCTCACACTCACTTTTGGCGGAGATTGCACACTTGGACGTGGACATAATTTTTCTTATAGCAGTTCGTTCGATGAAATGTATGACTTAAAAGGGCCATCATACTTTTTCTCCGGCATTTCGGAGTTCTTTGACGATGATCTGACCATGGTCAATTTTGAGGGTACGCTGACCACTGCTACCGTTCATGCCAATAAAACCTTTGCATTTAAAGGACGCCCGGAATATGCCAAGGTGATCGATGCGGGAAGTATCGACGTGGTTTCAGTCGCCAATAACCATTCGATGGATTATCTACAGCGCGGCTTTGACGATACAGTTCGGTATCTTTCTCCTTATGTTGCCGTATCCGGATATGCGCGCATGCCGATCGTTACCGTGAAAGGTGTGCGCATTGGCTTTGCCTCCAATGTGGGATGGTCGTTTGACACGGCACAGAAAAATTTCATTGATAATGCGATCCATGATCTGCGTCAGCGCGGTGCGGAACTGATCGTTTTTAATTATCATTGGGGCATTGAGAAATCCTACCATAGCGATGCAACACAGCGCGCTATCGGGCATTACTGTATCGATCAGGGCGCGGATCTGGTGATCGGACACCATCCTCATGTGGTGCAGGAGGTAGAGGTTTATAAAGGTAAGCCGATTGCATATTCGCTTGGTAATTTGGTTTTTGGTGGAAACAATAACCCTTCGGATAAGAACTGTCTGATTTTCCGTCAGAACTACACCTTTGATTTGAATACCCGCAAGGTTTCCGCTTCTTCGCATCAGGCGATTCCTTATAAAATATCCTCCGTATCATGGCGTAACGACTATCACCCAACCAAAGCTTAAGCTGTTTAAAAGGATGATGAAATATGAAGCGTTTTCCCTATTTGCCGCAGAGGCTGTTTGTCCTGCTCATCGAGGTTGCCGTAACTGAATTCGGCAGTCAGCTGTTTGTGGCGCTGAATGTAGGTGCAGACCCGTTTATGATTCTGGTACAGGGCATTTCCAGACAGACCGGTTTGAGTTATGGACAGGCCAGCACTATGCTGATGCTGATTTGCCTGCTGGGCATCTTTTTGTTTGACAAACGATACATTTATCCGGGCACACTCTTCTGCATTTTCTGCCTTGGGCCGCTGGTGGATTTTTATGCCTACCTGTTTAGCCGCGTACTGCCGCAGAACCGTCCCCTTCCCTTCACCGTCCTTTTACTGGCACTCGGCTGCATCATTGTTTCCATTGGAATCGGCATTTCCGTGCGTTCTGAGGCCGGCGCTTGTGCCAACGATTTGGTTCCGGTGATCGTGCATGATCATTTGCCGTTTTTACAGCTTCGCTGGACGCGCATGATCTGGGACTTTGCATGCATTGTGATAGGTTTCGCGCTGGGTGGTACGCTCGGAATCGGCACTGTGATTGCACTGACGCTGTACGGCCCGGGACTACAGTTTTTTCTGCCGGTTGCCAACAGATTGGCCCGCGTTGTCGGTTTGCCGCAGAGCAATATCGGATAATACAAAAGACACGCCAAATACTTGGCGTGTCTTTTGTATTTTTCTTATTTATTTCATGCTGCCTTTCGTGCCCCAGTTGGCAAACTCGCTGTACGTCAAATAGATACTGTCTTCTGCAAGTCCGGTCGTCTCTTGCACAGCGGTAAAAGCGGCTTCGGTGAATGCTTTTTGATTTGCAAACTCCGTTGAGCCATAGCAGCGGACATCCAAAAACGCAAGCTCGCGTTTTTCCCCTGCCAAATACATGGTGTGTCCGTCCGAAATATCTATCATCAGCGCGGTTTCTGTCTTTCCGGGAATGACGCTGATTTTTTCTCCCAAAGCGGACTTGAGCGCATCTTTTTGCTCATCTGATAATTTTTTCGACGTAGAAACTCCGATATATGGCATGTTTTGCACCTCGTTTTCTAACATTTTCTTTATTATAGCACGATGAAAACCGAAGCACAAGACAGACAATTTATAAACGCTTTGTTAATTTTGCTCAAAAACAATGCACATTTGTGTGTTTATGTGGTATGATATTAGCAATGATTTTAGTTGCCGAACGGATGTGTGCTTATGAATATCAAGTGTACGCAAAATATTTATAAAAGCGCAAACGGTGTATCGAATGTCACATACTACATTCTGGTGCCGGAGGAAACGGAAGTGCGCGGTATCGTGCAGCTTTCGCATGGCATGTGTGAGTATTTTTCCCGTTATACCGCGTTCGCCAAATATCTATGCAGTCTCGGTTTCATTGTCTGCGGTAACGACCATATTGGACACGGCGCTTCGGTCGCTCGCTCCTCTGAGTTGGGATTTTTCGCAACGCGGGACGGTTGGAAGTATCTTGTACAAGACGTTGAGCAGCTGACTGATTTGATGCAGCAGCGCTATCCCTCTCTCCCCTATTTTTTGCTTGGACATTCTATGGGTTCGTTGATTGCCCGACTCTATTTAACCGAATACGGAGATAAGCTGTCCGGCTGTATCTTAATTGGCACTGCAGGACCAACCGCCGCCGCTGCCAGCGCCGCCCATCTGGCCGATTCCATCGCGCGCTCTCGCGGTATGACATATCGCAGCGGCTTTCTATCCTCTCTGACATTCAAAGGGTATAATCGCAAAATTAAGAATCCGCATACTGTTTTTGATTGGCTCAGTCGGGATGAAAACGTGGTGTCGCTTTACCAATCAGATGAAAAGTGCAATTTTATTTTCACGGCAACCGGCTTTCGTGATTTATATACCCTGCTTGCTAAATCCAATTCCTCTCATACGTTTCGCCGCACGCCGCGGAATTTGCCGCTTCTGTTTTTATCTGGCGATAAAGACCCTGTGGGAAAATACGGAGAGGGCGTCCGCCGCGTTGTCAACCTCTATCGTGGTGCCGGAGTGAAAAACATTGAAGTCATCTTCTATAAGGATGCACGGCATGAGGTGCTGAACGAACTTGGCCGGCTGGATGCTTTCGGGGACATTTCCCGTTGGCTGGAAAATCAGCTTGTCGCACAAGCCGAATCCGAGGCACAGGCGGTCAATTGATTCTGGTTTTTTATAATTAGTCTATCATCTTCAAGATTTCACTGGGATGCGCCAGACGAACGTCGGCTTGCAGTTTCTCCGGACTATGGCAACCCCATAGAGCTAGTCCGCTTTTAACACCGGCCGAACGGGCACATTGCATATCGTATGCGCTGTCTCCGATAAAGACGGCCTGCTCAATGGTGCCGCCCATGCGCTTGAGGCATTCAAATAATTCGTCTGGTGCGGGCTTGGGATCTGCTACATCGTCGGAGCAGACAACAGCGTCAAAAAACTCGCTCAGTCCAAGCGGCTTTACACCATACTTATATTGGGAACGATTGCGTGAAGTGGCAATGCCCAGCTTGTTTCCACCCTCTTTGAGGGCACGCAGTGTATCCACAATGCAGTCATAGACCTTTACTCGCTCCAAATGGCGGTATGCTTCTTGTTCCCAACTATGCATCACAGCGTCAAATTCATTTTCCGGAACGCCGCAGTAAGCAAGTCCCTGCCAGCCGGTCATGCCGAACGCAGTCTGTATCTGCTCAGGCGACGGGGTGTAGCCGTGATCGTTCAACGCCTGACCAAGTGCAGGCAGATATACGGGTGCGGAATCAATCAGTGTACCATCAACATCAAAAATATAGTAATTCATTTTTCATCCTCCCAAATTGCATACAAAAGCGGGCGGCGGCAACCGTCCGCTTTTGATTTTTTATTACTTCGTCCAATGAGCCTTGGCAACGCCTTCGGCAAACACTTCGTGGAAGCCACGAACATTGGCTGCGATATCGCCGCCAAACACCGCAGAACCCGCCACAATAACATCTGCGCCTGCGGCAACGATATCTGCTGTGTTGGTGAGTTTGGCACCGCCGTCAATTTCCAGTTCGCACTGGTAACCGTTCTTTTGGATTTCAGCGCGCACCGTACGGATCTTATCCATGCATTCTGGAATGAAGCCCTGTCCGCCAAAGCCGGGTTCCACCGTCATAATCAGCACCATATCACAATACGGCAGCAGCGGGAACAATACTTCCGCTGGTGTTTTAGGCTTGATGACGCAGGCAGCCTTGACGCCTGCTGCGCGAATCTTCTTGAGCTGCTCGAGAGTATCACCGTTGGACTCATAGTGAACCGTTATGATATCCGATCCTGCTTTGATAAAATCGTCCAGATACTGGTCGGGGTCGGAGATCATCAGATGTACGTCGAGCACCTTATCGGTTGCTTTGCGCAGCGCCTTGACCACTGGCGCTCCAATCGTAATATTGGGGACAAAATGCCCGTCCATCACATCAACATGGATGTATTCGGCGCCCGCATCGGCTGCGATTTTGATATCGCGTTCGAGATTGGCAAAATCCGCCGAAAGAATGGACGGAGACAGTTTGATTTCCATGCTTGTTCCTCCTGTGACCGCGCAGCCATGCACGGCATATTTTGATGATAAGCAGGCTTTGCGCGGCTGCGTGCCGCCGCCAGCTTTTTTGAATACCGGGAGCGGCAGCTTGCGCCGCTCCCTTTTTGTTTCCATTATACCGCATGTTTCCACTTTTTCAAACCTTTTTCCAGTCGGATTTCATGGGATTTTCATATGCCTTGAGTTGGGCGAAAAGAGTAATGCTATTGGAAAACAGGAAGTTCTAGCATAGAATCCATTTTTGTCACGAAGAATATACAGAGAATCTCTCGAATCCTTTCAGATTTTGTCGCCCTCACCGATTGATTTATTCCTGCGGAACAGGTAAAATAAAGGTATCTTTTTATCTGACAAAGGAGAGAACACGATCCATGAGCGTCAATCGTTGTTATTCCGAAAAAAAGCCCGGCTTTGACGTTGAAGCACGCAGCCTGTTTTCCAGTCTGCACGACCTACTCGAAGTCAAAAGCCTGACCCATGTGCGGTATCTGTGCCGCTATGACACCGAGGGTCTCGCCCCCGAAGCCTACGAAAAAGCCAAAGGCATTGTTTTTTCCGAGCCGATGGCGGACGTGTGCTACGACGAGGACTTTCCCCGTCCGGCAGGTGCGCATACCGTTCTTGCGGTCGAGCCGCTGCCCGGTCAGTTCGACCAGCGCGCGGACTCCTGTGCCCAGTGCATCCAGTTGCTGACCGGCGGTGAACGCCCTGCGGTAGCTGCGGCGAAAATCTATGTGCTGGAAGGCGAGTTGTCGGAGGCCGACATGGACAAAATCCGCGGCTATCTGATCAACCCGGTTGAGGCACGCGAGGCATCCATGGACAAGCCCGAAACCCTCAAGGTCGATTATGCGATTCCCACCACGGTTGCCTCGGTTGCCGGTTTCATTCACATGGATGAGTCTGCACTGAACGATCTGCTTACCGGTATGGGGCTTGCCATGGATCTGGATGACCTCAAATTTTTACAGGCTTATTTCCGCGACGAGGAAAAGCGCGATCCGACCATCACCGAAGTTCGCATGGTGGACACCTACTGGTCGGATCACTGCCGCCATACTACTTTCCTCACCGAGATCGACGGCACCCAGATTGACGATCCGATGGTGCAGGATGCATTTGACCGCTATTTGAAAGCACGCATCGAGGTCTACGGCGAAGAAAAAGCATCCAGACGACCGGTTACGCTCATGGACATTGCAACCGCGGGTGCAAAGGTGCTCAAAAAGCGCGGATATCTGAAGAACATCGACGAATCCGAAGAAATCAACGCTTGCTCGATCAAGGTCAAGGCGCTGGTCAATGGCCATTATGAAGACTGGCTGCTGATGTTCAAGAACGAGACCCACAACCATCCCACCGAAATCGAACCGTTCGGCGGCGCGGCGACCTGCCTTGGCGGCGCGATCCGCGATCCGCTTTCCGGCCGCAGCTACGTCTATCAGGCAATGCGCGTGACCGGTGCAGGCGACCCGACTGTGCCGTTGTCCGAAACGCTCGAACATAAGCTGCCGCAGCGCAAGCTGTGCCAGACCGCAGCGGCGGGCTATTCGTCCTACGGCAACCAGATTGGCCTTGCGACCGGTTTGGTACATGAGATCTATCATCCGGGTTACGTCGCCAAGCGCATGGAAATCGGTGCGGTTGTTGGTGCTGCGCCGCTTGAGAACGTCATTCGCGAAGTACCTGAGCCGGGTGACATCGTTATTCTGCTCGGCGGCAAGACTGGCCGTGACGGCTGTGGTGGTGCCACCGGCTCCTCCAAAAAGCATACCGAGACTTCGCTCGAGACCTGCGGTGCAGAAGTTCAAAAGGGCAATCCTCCCGAGGAGCGCAAAATCCAGCGTCTGTTCCGCGACGGCAACGTCACCCGCATGATTCGTCGCTGCAACGACTTCGGTGCAGGCGGCGTATCGGTTGCTATCGGTGAATTGGCTGATGGCCTGGACATCAATCTGGACGCGGTTCCCAAGAAATATGACGGTCTGGACGGTACCGAGCTTGCCATTTCCGAGTCGCAGGAGCGCATGGCGGTTGTGGTACGCGCCAAGGACGCAGATGCATTCATCGCCGCTGCTGCCAAGGAAAACATTGAGGCAGTTGTCGTAGCGACGGTTACGGACAAGAATCGTCTGTGCATGACGTGGAACGGCAACACAATCGTAGACGTTTCGCGTGATTTCCTCAATACCAATGGCTGTGCGAAGCATGTCACTGCAGAGATCGCTCCCCTGCCCGCGCCGTCCATCACCTGTATGCCGGAGGGTAAGACAGAAGCGGAAAAGCTGCTGAATCATGCATCCACGCTCGGTATCTGCTTGGAGCGCGGTCTGGTCGAGCGATTCGACGGCTCGATCGGTGCAAACTCGGTCTTTATGCCGTTCGGTGGTAAGTACCAGCTGACCCCGACGCAGGTCATGGCAGCAACTATGCCCGCGCAGAATGGCCAGTGTGAGACAGCATCCGTCATGGCGTTTGGCTTTGATCCCTACTACACTGAGCAGAATCCGTTCCTCGGTGCGTCGGCTGCGGTGATCGAATCGGTGGCGAAGCTTGTTGCCGCAGGCTGTGACTTTGAAACCGCTTACCTTACCTTCCAGGAGTATTTTGAGCGTCTGGGCAAAGACCCGAAGCGCTTCGGTAAGCCGCTCTCTGCGCTGCTCGGCGCATACACCGCGCAGGAAGAACTGTGCCTTGGTGCGATCGGCGGCAAGGACTCCATGAGCGGCTCGTTTGACGACATGGACGTACCGCCGACGCTGGTTTCCTTTGCCATCGCGCCGCAGGATGCGTCGCGCCTGATTTCTCCTGAATTTAAGGCGGTGGATCATCCGGTTTATTTCTTCGATGCACCGTACCATCAGGATGGCTCGGCCGATTACCAGACTATGAAACATGTCTGGAACGAGGTTGCAAATCTGATTGCTTCCGGCAAGGCGGTATCCGCATGGGCGCTGTCTACTGGCGGCATCGCTGAAGGCGTATGCAAGATGGCGCTGGGCAACAAGATCGGTTTTGCGTTTGATGAATCCTTCCCGACCGAAGCGCTGTACCTCAAGAACTTCGGCGGTATCCTGATCGAAGCGGCGGAAGAACTGCCTGCTTACTGGCTGGTTGGCCGCACGACTGCGGATGCAAAGATCACCGTTGCTGGCGAATCGGTCACGTTGGATGAGCTGACAGATGCGTTTGAGAATCGTCTGGAAAGCGTATTCCCGACCAAGGTTGCGGCTTCTGACGAGCACTTGACCACGGTGTCCTATGCCGAGCGCAGCAGCAAAGCACCTGCTGTCAAGTCGGCAAAACCGTTGGCTGTTATCCCGGTGTTCCCGGGCACCAACTGCGAATACGACACCGCTAAGGCGGTCGAAAACGCGGGCGGCGCGGCTGAGATCATTGTCGTGCGTAACTACTCTGCCGATGCGCTTGCGCAGAGTGCAGAGCAGTTGGAAAGTGCTATTCGCAAAGCTCAAATGGTCATTGTGCCGGGCGGCTTCTCGGGCGGCGATGAGCCGGACGGCTCGGGCAAGTTCATTGCCTCGTTCCTGCGCGGCCCCGGCATCAAGGACGCGATTCACGAATTGCTCGGCAAGCGAGACGGTTTGATGCTCGGTATCTGCAACGGCTTCCAGGCGCTTATCAAATTGGGTCTTGTGCCCTACGGCGAGATCCGCGACGAGATGACCGGTGACGATCCGACGTTGACCTTTAACCTGATCGGTCGCCACCAGAGCTGCTACGTGACCACGCGCGTTGCATCGGTCAAGAGCCCGTGGCTGTCCTCCTGCGAGGTTGGCGATTTGCATTCGATCGCCGTTTCTCACGGTGAAGGCCGCTTTGTTGCACCGCAGCATGTGATTGACGATTTGGCAAAGAATGGTCAGATCGCGTTCCAGTATACCGATCTTGCAGGCAATCCGTCTATGGATATCGCATGGAACCCGAATGGCTCCATGTGTGCAATCGAAGGTATCACCTCCCCTGATGGCCGTGTGCTCGGCAAGATGGGTCATACCGAGCGTTACAGTCCCTTTGTTGGTCGCAATATTTACGGCGAAAAGTACCAGCCGATTTTTGCAAATGGCGTGAAGTATTTTAAGTAATTCTTTTCAACATAAAGCGGCGGCACACATGTGCCGCCGCTTTATATGTCTTTATCCCCTTCCCTGCGCATGACTCTACGCAGCGTAGGTTGTGTCATGTTAAAAAGCATGATATTCTGCTGTTTGAGAGGAGAGAACAAGATAATGAACCATTATATTACAGGCGCTGTTATCAAGCAGTTGCGCGAGCAAAAGCGTTTGACACAAGCGCAGCTAGCCGAAAAATTGCGTGTCAGCGATAAAGCGATATCCAAATGGGAAACAGGGGTTTCCCAAACTTAAAGATACCACACTAAAAACCCACGCTTACATTACTTCCAAACAATACATTTTTGGAGGTAAACCCTATGAAAAAGCTGATTTCCTGCGAATATAACTTCGATAACTGCTGTGTGGAATTGAAATTCAACGATGGCAGCATGATTGCAATTGATACTATCGCCGTGGAGAACGAGGTTGCCCGTAATATGTACGAAAGGTCGGAACTTGACTATCTGATCTACAACGCTCCTTTGGAGTATGCTGACCTAATTTTGAACGGTGATCCCGAAACATATCTGAAAACTGTAACGGAATACAAACCATTGGATAATTGATTTTGAGCCGTCTATAGTGCAGACTATAGAAACAGCAACATTCCTGTGATTTTATTTGCAACCGTGTGCTTTGCAACAAATGTCTTTTGGCGCATAAAGCCATACAGGATATTTGCGAGTTTCAAAAATGTAATGATACCCAGCCACAACCATAACCATAGCGGTATTTGCATGACGGGGGGCAGCTTGTACAAAATTGCGCCAACAAAGCAAATATCAGCGATGGTATCGAACTTTTCACCGAAACTACTCTGCAAATTCAATTTGCGAGCCACGAGACCGTCAAGCACATCGCTGATGCCCGCTATGATATATACGGCATAGAATGTCGGGGAAAAGATTTTTGTAAACAGCAAGATAAAGCTGAATAAGATTCTGATGCCGGTTATAAAATTTGCCATATCCGTCCTTTCGTTACTGCTTACGTCAAAGCTGATTCTGCGTTTAGCGTTTTCTGTTTTTCCCGCTTGATGCCGCAGCATCGAAACAGGATTTTTTCTGTTATATGGATGCAGGAAATAATTCTGTTTTGTATTTTCTGAGGAAAGGTGTCAAACTGCATTTTTACAGTTTGGGTACCATTTACGAAGAAAATATGCGGGTGTCCAGAGGGGCGTAGCTCCTTGGCTCTGGGTTTCCAATAGGGGCGAGAAGCATCCCTGTTGGCACACGATTTTGCTTGCAAAGTCTAGTGTGTTATACCTTTTGCGACCACTGACGCTGGAAAGGGGCTGTCCCACGCCAGACAGACACTTTTCGGCGGCAGCAGAACAGGCGGATTTTGTGGGCTGTAAGCTACAAAAACCAAGGAATTTGCCATAAGCAAAATCCGTCTGTTCGTGTGTAGTTGGCATAGGAAATCTTGAAGCGAAGCGGAGAGATTTTCTGTGCCAACGGGGGCGCAAGAGGTATATAAAAACCCGCCGCAGCGATCAGCTCCCGTACCGTATTTTCTCCAATTCCAACTCAAAGGGAATCGTCAATTTCTTCGGAAGCTCGCTCATGGAGAGGTTCCGAATTTGACGGATTGCGATTTTTGCAAAGACGTTCGTTCTGATCATATCACCGTCTGCAAGTTTTGTGATCTTCGCAGTTCCGGCAGAAAAGTCAAAACGGATTTCTCCCCATTCATCGTCGTCGTTTGCATACCGATGTACTGCTTTGTACTCGTATGCAGCGGCGGCGATTTTTTTGTTTTTGTCGGTCAGCTTCAATTCCACCACGCCGAGAACACCGGCATCCACCAGAAGTCCGGTCAGCTTGTCTACGATCTTTTTGTACGCTCGCTCTGCGCCGCTGGTGCTGCTGTACTCGTAAGCGGTGGCAAGCTGTTCAAAAGAATAACGCTCGTCCCATGGCATCACCCGTCCGCAGTTCATGCAGATGGCGTTTCTCTTTTCAAGGAAAAACTTTTCCTTGCGGCTGAGTTTGTCAAAAGCAGCTTGCAGCGCATCGGCACGAATACCGTTCCAGAGAATGTCTGTATAGTTCCAGCTATCGTCACAGGTCACATCCTCGCCCGTTTCTTCGCCGTCCTCGTCCTGTATGGTTGCATAGAACGGAACGCGGCTGCGGTTTTGTCTTGCAAGGGTCAGATACTCGGCGGCAGTTTCTTCGGTGCAGTTCTGCTCGGCGGCATACTCGGCAATAACTTCTTTTGCGCCCTTGCCGGAATTGTTGTAGAGCCAAGCAATGCCACGGGCGGCTTTGTATTCGTCCAGCGATTTGAACGAGCCTACTTCTTCCTGTCGGCGGCAATCTAAAAGTGCGTTGCCGATGAAGTGATGGGCATAGGTCAGAAAGTCTGCGCCCTTGTCGGGAGAGTAATTCTGCAAACACTCCAACATGGAGAGAACGCAACTGAGCTTATAATCCAGAAAACGCAGAGGGGCATATTGGTCAATGCCCTCGGTCAGCAGAAAGCGGTACACTCGCTTGTTCAGCCTGGACTCGTAATGGTGGAGAAAGTATGTAAAGTAGGTCAGATCATTTTCACGGATAGCGGAAATGATGTAATCGTTGATGTTCTCCACCTTGGGCGGCGCAGGGTCAAGACGGAAGATGCGCCCTGCCTGCCGCATAGTCATAGCTCCGTCCGGCACGGCAAATTTTGCTGGGCTGATAGATTCATCGGTATTCCAGAAGCGTTCTTCGGACATTAGGCGCACCTCCTTTCATTGGATGTATGAGTGTTTATTTGTTGTTATTAGAGAATACGTCTGCAACCTCACTGATTGTTATATAAGCTTGCTGATCAATTTTATGGACAAGTTCCTTCATCCGCACAACTTGATAACGGTTGACGATAAAGTAAATCATTGATTTGTTTCTATTGGAATAACCACCTTTTGCATCCATATATGTTACTCCGCTACCAAAAACATCACCTAATTCTTTGCAAATCTCTTTAGGTTTCTCCGTGATAATAATAGCGCACTTTGCTCTATCAATACCATCCACAATAAAATCGATTGTTTTTAATGCAGCAGCATAGGTTACTATGGAATACAGTGGAAGAATCCAACTGTTGAGAACGAATCCGCAGATAACATACAGAATCACATTATAAATCATTACAAATGTTCCGACGGTAACGCCAAGCCGTTTTGCAAAAATTACGGCCATAACTTCAATACCATCCATGGCTCCGCCGTAACGTATCGCAATGCCACTTCCAATACCAGATATAACGCCTCCGAACAATGCACAAAGTAAAAGGTCTGGTCCTGCCAGTGGAGAAGCCATACTGACATCAATTGGTAGGACATCGGTAATTAGCCATGCGGAGACTGAGTAAATACAGACAGCATAAATGGCATAAAGTGTAAATTTCCACCCTTGTTTTTTAAGACCAAAAAGAAACATCGGGATATTCAATGCGACAAGGAACATTGAGAGCGTCAGATAGTCGGGGGTAAGCTGATCCAAAAGCATAGACGTTCCGGATATACCACTGTCATATAAATTTACCGGCATAAGAAATACCGTAATGCCAAAAGCGTTGATAACACCTGCAATTGTGAGCATAAGCACACTTGTTATTTGTTCTTTTTTAATTATTTTCATTGATATTCCTCCATAGATGTGCATTTCATATTTTGATATTTGCTTCTTTCAACAAGGCATCCTGCGACATCTCCGATTCATATCTGCCTTTGGCATACACATGGTCGGAGATCGCACGTTCCAATTTGTCTTTTGCCAACTGCTTCATCACGGCAGCGGTCTGCTTGTCCAGAGTGCCACGGTGGAGATACTGCGTGATCGTATTCATGCGGCGTGTGTAGATCGCCTTGATGGGATGATCATCCGCAAGCTCTCTTTGTTCTCTGCCTTTGAGATTGCCGATCTGACGGCAGGTTCGCCCACGCTTGTCCCCCGGCGCAAGTCCTCCGCAGTATTTGGTCTGCCTTGCATCGGTGGTCAGAAACCATTTGCCGCAAATGGGGCATAACCTCGGTGCATGACCGACACATAAACCCTCAAACAGATCGGAACGGAACATTCCTACAAAGGAAACGTAGTGCATCCGCTTCACAAGCTGCGGTATTCCTTTCTCCGGCATAACAGCGGACACATACTGCATTGTCGTGTTGGTCAACTGCATCCACGCAGAATTGTCGGGAGATAATGTTTCGTCTTTGGGAAAATGCTCGGCAAAAGCGGCGGCATATCCGTCCGGTGTGCGTTTGCTGTCATGGAGCTTGTGGGCGAAGTCAATCATACCGCCCTTAAATATTTTCAGCGTGTTTCCAAGCTGAGACATTCCCTGCATCAGCTTCAACACACCGACAGCGTGGCTGTATTTATTATCAAAAGAAGCCGCTGCGCCGATTTCCTGTAATGCTTTGATGTACGCACCGATGTTTTCTATGTGTTCCTCGTCAAAGAGCCGATGCAGTTCCTTTTCGTCTGTTGCCAAATCCAGAAAAGAGAACGGCTCCGTTTTCTGCAAGAAGCAGATAATTGTGTTCAGAGATTTCTCTGCCACGGGGAACACAGACACATCCACGCTGCCCGTACCGAGCATAAGAATTACTTCGGTCAATGGTTGGCAGAGCGTTATGAGTTCGGCGATCTGTTCATCGGTGATATTGAGTGCGGCACAGCCAATCGTACCGATGGGAACAGTTTGCTTGCCGTATGTTACCTTGTCCTGCCAAAAATCCAAAGTTAGCAGATTTTGATTAAGGATGCTCATGTGCTTACCTCCAATCTGTCATGTTTTTTGTTTTCTTCTATTATACCATACAAATGTGACAAAATAAAGAACGCAGGAAATATTTTGGCAGCGGCTACCGAAAATGTTTCCTGCACGGTTAGTTTATATCATTGGATAATTGGATTATTAGATAGAAAACATGATCTATCTGTTTTGTGCTTTCATCGTTACCGCAAATACGATTGTTAAAACCGCACTCGCAGTACACGCTGCAATAGATGTCAGCCAAACGCCGTTCAGTTTCCAAATGGGGGTAAGGACAAACAGAAAGGCAACCGGAAACACCAGCGTCCCGAAAAATGAGGTCAGCAGGGAGCGTACAGGGCGTTCCAGAGCCGTGAAATAGGACGAGAAGCACATATCTACCCATCCTGTCAGATAGGAAAGCGAAAACAATTTCATGCCCACAACGCTGACTGCTAATAGCTCTGTATCTCCCGGCTTGACGAAGATGGGGGCAACATAGGGACCCGCAAACATCATAAATACCAAAGATAGTCCGGATAACAGCAGCGTCCCCAGCACAACTCGCTTAAAAATAGCTTTCACCTTTCCGGTAAGACCGGCACCATAGCAATAACTGATAGCAGGCTGCATGGAGCCGCATAAACCGAAAGACATCATGCCAACAAAGCTGTCCACATACATAATGACGGAGAATGCCGCAACAGCCGTTGTACCACCGTATTTCAGCAGGAAGAAGTTGTAAACGATGGACATGATGGACATGGAAATGTTACTGAAAAACTCACTGGAGCCGTTGGCAAAGATACGGGCAAGTGCTGTCAGAGCAACATTCTTTTTCGTATAGTATAAATCCATCCGTTTTCCACGGAACATCCACAAGGAAATCACCGCAGACAATGCCATAGCAACACAGCTTGTAAATGCTGCTGCCCATACGCCTTGACCGAGATAAGCAATCAGAATAACATCCAAAATGATGTTGAGACTTTGAGAGCCGATGCCGAGCCACATACTGTGCTTTTCCTTACCGCAAACACGCAGAAAGTTATCTGTGGCAAAGCTGATGGACATGATCGGCGCAAATGCAGAGTAAATGCGTATATAGGTGATTCCATACTCTATTGCCTGTTCACTGGCTCCCGGTGCGAGAAAACGCAGGATTTGCTCGGCAAAAATAAAGCCGATTGCCCCAAGCAGTAATGAGACCAGAAAGATGGTTCTGATAGCAGAAGAAAAAACCTGCGATGCATCCTCACGCCGTTTCTCTCCAAGTAAAATGGAAATACGCACAGAAGCGCCGGCGGCCACCATATCCGAAAGAGCGAAGGCCATCATGATTATGGGCATGATGAGATTGACTGCGGCAAGGGCATCCCCACCTATAAATCGACCAACAAACAAACCGTCTGCAATTTGATATAACGCACCAAATGCCATGGTTATCATGGATGGAACTGCACAGCGAAACAATAACTCTGTCGGTGAAAGTTTTTCAAAGATTTCAGAATTCATATTATCCTCCCTAAAATAAAAAGCTCGGCTACTACTATAAAGTAATAACCGAGCGCACTCGACACCTAATCCGGTATGCGGCCTGCAAGGCATTTTGCCTTACTATCCCCGAGCGTTACGACGCTCTACCTCCGGTGACATATTCATTTTTTATATTATACACTTTTTTACATCCAAAATCAAGTATATCCGGGATATGTTAAAAATAATCCGGGATATGTTAAAAATAATGTTACAAGTGAAACGTCTTGTCATGTTTTTTGAAATGAGCTTGTCATGCCATCAGCACCCTTTTTACGATTTTTCTCATAATATACACGAGGGGATGAAAAATCGTCCCCATCAAAAAGAATTATGGAGGAACTGCATGAATGTATTCGCAACAGTAAAGACAAGTATCAACACAAGAGAAGCGGCGGCGAGGTACGGTGTGGAGGTCAACCGCCACGGAAAAGCACTCTGCCCGTTCCACAATGACCGCCATCCGAGCCTGTTTGTGGACGATGACCACTACCATTGCTACGCTTGCGGTGTGCATGGGGACGTGATTGACTTCACAGCAAAGCTCTACGGTCTGTCCCTGTACGATGCGGCGAAGAAGCTGGCATACGACTACGGCATCACGCAGGACAAGCCGCCCGACAAAGCAACGCTGGAAAAACAGAATAAGAAAAGCGAAGCACAGCGACTCAGAGAAAATGAGAAGCTGTGCTTTTCTGCGCTCTTGGAGTATATGAAGCTACTTCAAGAGTGGAAACTGCTGTATGCACCGAGGACACCGGAAGAAAAGTGGCATCCGCGTTTTATTGAAGCCTGTGACCGGCTTGACTATGTGGAGTATCTGGTAGACACGCTCATCGGCAGCGATTCGTATGAGCGCAACGATGTCATTAACATGGTGATGACCGACGATAAGCTAAAAAAACTGCAAGAACATTTGAAAAAGTACAGAAAGGAGAGGTCTTATGAGCAAGAAGAAAGATGATTGCATGGAAGAACAGCCGGGGTGGTATAACGGTCAATTCTTGGATGAAGTCGGCTTTTGCTGTGATTTCATCTGCCGTCACCCTATGGTCTGCGTGGGCGGCAAGTTCTTTTCCAAGGAGGGGCGCATCCACGATGAAAACGGCATCAAGAAGCAGATTTATGAAATGCTCCGTCCCTATCTGAAAGTGGGACTTGCTAAAAAATGCTCTAATCTGCTTGAAATGCTCCGTATGGAAGCCTACAAGGACAACTTACCTGTCCACGAGGACAGGCTGCACGTTGCCAACGGCATCAAGAAGCAGATTTATGAAATGCTCCGTCCCTATCTGAAAGTGGGACTTGCTAAAAAATGCTCTAATCTGCTTGAAATGCTCCGTATGGAAGCCTACAAGGACAACTTACCTGTCCACGAGGACAGGCTGCACGTTGCCAACGGCACTCTGTTCGTCAAGGGCGAGTTTACCGAACACAAGGAGTTCTGCCGTAACCGTCTGCCCGTCAAATACAATCCCGATGCTCCGCAGCCTGTGACATGGCTGCATTTTTTATCGGAACTGTTGGAGGACGAGGACATTCTGACCTTGCAGGAATATCTCGGCTACTGCCTTATCCCTACCACAAGAGGACAGACCATGATGCTTCTGAAAGGCAACGGCGGCGAGGGCAAAAGCCGTATCGGTGTTGTGATGCAGGCTATGCTCGGTGCTAATCTCAAAAACGGCAGTATTGCCAAGGTGGAGCGCAGTCCCTTTGCCAGAGCCGATCTGGAACATGAGCTTGTCATGGTGGACGATGACATGAAGATGGAAGCACTCAAATCTACACATTATCTGAAATCCCTTATCACAGCGGAAATGCCGATGGATTTGGAGCGCAAGGGCGAACAGAGCTACCAGGGGGAAATGTACGTCCGTTTCCTTGCCTTCTCCAACGGCGATCTGGAATCCCTCTATGACCATTCGGACGGGTTTTACCGCAGACAGCTTATCTTGTCGGTCAAGAAGAAACCCCTTGACCGTGAGGATGACCCTTTCCTTGCGGACAAGCTCGTTGCAGAGGTCGATGGGATTTTCCTGTGGTGTCTGGACGGTCTGCGTAGGCTGATCGCAAACAACTACCGCTTTTCCGAAAGCAGCCGCACCAAAGACAACCGAGAACAGGCAAGGCGTGATGCGGACAATGTGCTGCTGTTCCTGCGCTCGGAGGGATACATCCGTCTGAAAGCGGACTGCACCATTACCTCAGCCGATCTGTACGCTATCTACTGCATTTGGTGCAACGATAACACCTATAAGCCGCTGGCGGCACGAACGGTCAGCATGACCTTAAAGAAACACGCAGACGAATTTGGCCTGGAACATGACAACCACATCACAAATTCCCTCGGCAAACAGGTCAACGGCTTTTGGGGCATTGAAGCGTTGATCTCGCCGGGGATTTTGTAACTGAACTCAAATTTATCCATCCATCTATCCCATCCATCCCGAAACGGCGGTTTTCGGATAGATGGATGGATAGGATGGATGTTTTCAAGTTCAGCCGTGAAATCACACCCGTTTCACCGCAAGGTATCATTTTGATAACTTGCGGTAAGTGTAACACACCCGTTATCAAGGCTGTTTTCCTATGCTCAAAATCAAGCCTGGTGCAATCCGTGAAGATTTACACCGCAGGAAGTACCAAAATCATCATTCGGTGATTTGCCGAGCAGTAAAGCCAATTCACGGAACTGTGGTATTTCTTCTTGTTCCGTCTGCTCTCCCACAAAACAGTAAACCCGATAGGGTGCTGTTATGAACAGGACTACGCAGAACGAAATCTGTGAGGAAAACACCATTTTCAATATCAACACTTATCGGTGACAGCAGTTCACCGCACAGAAAACCAATATCACGAATTTATGGAGGAATTTTTATATGAAATCGAATTTGAGAAATGAAATCAAGTCGTACATTGTACGGCAAGGGATGACCATGCAGGAGGTTGTTGACCTCTTGGCAGACGAGTACGGATGGAGCGACAGCGTTTCCAATCTATCCAACAAGCTCCAGCGTGAAT
The DNA here is from genome assembly GCA_019421385.1 of Clostridiales bacterium. GTDB lineage: Bacteria > Bacillota > Clostridia > Oscillospirales > Butyricicoccaceae > Agathobaculum. The sequence goes on along the minus strand of JAHZFK010000030.1, from coordinate 12,700 downwards.
CGCTCCGCTATACCGAGGCGGTACAGCTTGCCGATGTGCTGGGCTTTGAAATCGTATGGAGAAAGAGGGGTGATCACTGATGGCGGCACCGCAGTATGCAATCTTACGCTTTGCCAAGTACAAGGGACCGGAGATTAGCGGCATTGAAGCTCATAACGAGCGCACCAAGGAGAAATACGCAAGCAATCCCGACATTGACCCTACCCGTACACACCTTAACTTCCACCTTATCAAGCCGGAGAGAAAGTATCGAGCAGAATCCGAGCGTCAGATCAAAGAAGCAGGATGCCGTACACGCTCCGACAGCGTTCGTGTGGTGGAAGCTCTTGTTACCGCTTCGCCGGAGTTCTTCAAGGGCAAGAAAAGAGCCGAGATCAAAGAGTTTTTCAATGAAGCCTTGGAGTTCATTAAGCAGAATCAAGCTCCCGAAACAATTATATCCGCTGTGGTGCATCTGGACGAGAAAAATCCCCATATGCACCTTTGCTTTGTCCCGCTGACCGAGGATAAGCGTTTGTGCGCTAAAGAAATCTTGGGCAACAAGAAGAAGCTGACACAGTGGCAAGACAAGTATTGGGAACACATGGTCAAGAAATATCCCGATCTGGAACGTGGCGAGAGTGCCAGCGAGACCGGGCGTGACCATATCCCCACAAGGGTATTCAAGCAGATGGCACGTCTGAACAAGCAGCATGACAAGCTGGTGGAACTGCTCTCTGATATGAAGTTTACGAATTACAAGGAGCGTTCCTCACAGGTCGTTACTATTCTTGAAAAGTATATCCCCGATGTTGCCGCCATGGAAACGCAGATGAAGAAATACGAAAAGTTCTTCAAGACGGCAGACGGTAAGCAGAAAGCGTTGGAAAAGAAAAATGACGAGCTGACCGCTGCTCTGGAAGAAAGTCAGAAAGAAAGCACCGTCAAGAAGCTGCAGGAAATGAGACTGCACAGCGATTATGAGCGTGTCAAGGGTATTCTTGACCGCATCCCGCCGGAGACGATCAGACAGTACACCCACCGCAGCACACAGAACCACGATATTAACCGATAAGAAAGGATTTTTGCCTATGAAGAAGAAAAACAAGACCTATACCGTAACCCAGCTTAACAAAATGATGATGCGTGATGACCTCTCCCTGTGGGAGATCATCGAAGCCTGTGCCTTTATCGACATCTGCGACTGCTATGAGCCGATGCTTAACCCTCCCAAGGAGCAGGAGGACGAATGGCGCAGGATGCGTGGAGAATACGAGCCGGAGCTTACCCTTGAAAATACTTCGTTCTATGTCACCGAGCCTGACGGAACGAAGTATTTTTATTGCGGCAACACCCGCACCAAGGTAACGGAGTTCTTTTCTCCCAACGGACAGACCATGGACGAGCTTATCCTAAACCTTGTCCGCTTCGCCGCAGGACGTGCCGTGTCCGCATAAAATTCAGAAAATTGTTCACAGAATCGAGTTGAATCACAGCCCACGCTTATGGTATAATGTATCATAGGAAAGTATTGTAAGCGTGGGTTGTTTCACGAACAGGAGGATTTTTAATGAAACAACCGTACAATACAGCACTATATATGAGACTGAGCCGTGATGACGAGAATTATGGCGACAGCGTTTCCATCGAGACCCAGCGCACCATTTTACAGCAGTTCGCAAAGGAACAGGAGCTTCA
>JAHZFK010000030.1:0-11013 GCA_019421385.1 Clostridiales bacterium | reverse complement strand
GCGAATGATGGCAGATGTGGATGCAGGACGAGTAAACTGCATCGTGACCAAAGACCTCAGCCGCTTCGGACGTGACCACATCATGGTCGGCTACTATCTGGAATACGAGTTCCCGGAGAAGCAAGTGCGATATATCGCCGTATCCGAGAACGAGGACACCAAGAAAGGTTTGTCCGATTTCGTTCCTTTCAAGAATCTGTTCAACGAATGGTTTGCCAAGGACACCAGCCGCAAGGTCAAGACCGCACTTCATGCCAAGTTTGCCGCAGGAGAACGCACCTTGGGTATGTCCGACATCCCGAAATCAAGAACGCCATTGTGATTGATGTGGAGACACGCTGGATTATCGAGAAAATCTTTGACCTTGCCTATCATGGGGCGGGTGCTGCCAAGATCGCAAGAGTATTGGTGGATGAACACGTTCCTACTGCCGGTTGGCTGAACTATCAGCGATATGGGACATTTGCTCATATCTACGAGGGACAGCCGGAAGAAAAGTCCTACGCATGGACGCTTGCACAGGTCAAGAGCATCTTAAAAGACGAAACCTATATCGGCAACAGCGTACACAATAAGCAGACAAATATTTCCTACAAGAACAAGAAAAAGATACGCAAGCCGCAGGAGGAATGGTTCCGAGTGGAGAATACCCACGAAGCCATTATCTCCAAGAAAGTCTTTGAACAGGTGCAGGAACAGATCGCCAGCCGCCGCAGACAGCAAAAGGACGCTACCACGCAGATCTTATCCGGTCTGGTGAAGTGTGCGGACTGCGGATGGTCGATGCGCTTCGGTACGAACAGACAGAACAGCAAGCCTTACAGCCATTACACTTGCAGTCAATACGGACAGGGGTTAAAACAATGCTCTGCCCACTATATCCGCTATGACTACCTCTACCACTATGTTCTGACAAGAATACAGGATTTGTGGAGACAGGCGCAGTTGGATGAAAAGGAGCTTCTGCATCGGTTGCTGAAAGGAAGCGAACAGGAGCTTGCCGCCAATGCCAAAAGGCAAAGTGCAGAGCTTACAAGAGCCGAGAAACGCAGAACAGAGGTTGACCGCAAGTTTGCCAAGCTGTATGAGGACTGGTCGGACGGTCGTATCACGGAGTACAACTTCAACATGATGTCTCAGAAATATCAGACCGAGCAGCAGGAGCTTACCGAGAAGATTGAAAGGCTGACTGCCGAGCTTGAATCTGAAAAGCAAACAACTGTCGATGCGGAGACGTGGATTTCACTTCTCAAACAGTATGCCAATCCCACCGAACTGACAGCGGAGCTTCTGAATACGCTGATTGAAAAGATCGTCATTCACGAAGCAACCACCGTGGACGGTATGCGTGAGCAGAATATTGACATCTACTACCGCTTAATCGGCAAAATTGAGTAAAAACAAAGATATGAGTGCCTATGCAAGTAGGCGTAGGCACTCATACATAACCAATATCTTTAAGTACGGGAATCGGGCAAGGGGTTCCCGGATATTTCCCTGCTCGAACCCTTGGCCAGTGTGCTGCAAGTCTCGGTGCCGGAACTACTGAGCGGAGAACAGGTCATCAACACCAATCGCGCAGCAAACCTATTGCGCTCTAAGTTCTATGTGTGCCCGATCTGCGGCAATGTGCTGCATAGCACTGGTCCGGCTGTGATTTCCTGCTGCGGCATCACGCTGCCGCCCCTCGAGGCTGAAGACCCGGATGCAGAGCACGCCATGCAGTACGAAGTTGTGGAGTATGAGCATTATGTCACCGTCGATCATCCGATGACCAAAAGTCATTATATTTCCTTTATTGCCTGTGTCACGGGCGATCGGTTTGATATGGTCAAACTCTATCCAGAGGGAAACGCACAGACTCGCTTTTTTATCCGCGGTCATGGTATGTTATACTGGTATTGCAACCATCACGGCTTGTTTTGTCAGCGTATCTGAATTTGTTTGCACGGTGCTCGACAAAGCGCTGTTTGTGTGCTACGATAGAGTAGTAAATCGTCCGCGCTTTCATTTCTGCTGTGTCTGATACGCAGCAAACCACAGTAAACAAGCTACAAAAGCGCCCACGATGGGCGCTTTCTTTTTTGGAAAGGAACGAATATTATGACTCCGTATGAACACAAAGTGCAATACTACGAGACAGACGGCATGGGCATTGTCCATCATTCCAATTATATTCGATGGTTTGAAGAAGCCCGTGTGGAACTGCTGGAACAGCTTGGTTATGGCTACGACCGTATCGAGGCAGAGGGATTTGGCAGTCCTGTTCTGGAGGTACACTGCAAATACAAGACCATGGCACGATTTGGCGATACAGTGTTGATTGACGCAAAAATTACGGAATACAATGGTGTTCGCATGGCGCTGCATTATGAAATCCGGGATGCACAAACCAATGCGCTGCGCTGCGAAGGAGAAAGCCGTCATTGCTTCATGGGGCGGGATAACCGTCCTGTATCACTTAAACGCAGCTGGCCTGCGCTGGACAAAGTGTTTGCCGCGCAGCTTGCAGCCCAAAACACTGTGAATGACGAAGATTCCTGATGCCCCAGCAGTTATATAACAAAACTATCAAATCAGCATCATTTCGGCCAGCAGTATAAATTGCTGGCCGTTTCTATTATCGTCCTCTGTTCTGCACCGTCGCACAGTTATTTGACCTGACGCATAGGATGGGACAAAGGAGGAATTTGTTATGAACCAATCGGCGACCCTTGCGGTTGTCGGCGGCGATATCCGGCAAGCATACCTCGCCGGACTGCTGTGTGCGGATGGGCACACAGTACGAACCTTTGCTCTGGAACGCCATCCGATCGAAGGGTGTGCCGCTGTTAGCGATTTGAGAAGTTGTTTTACTGATGTGCAAGCCGTGATCCTACCGCTCCCCGTTCAGCATGGAAATGCGCAGCTGAACGCACCGCTGTCTAATACATCTTATCCGCTCATTGATGTGCTGGATGCGATTCCAGCGGGCACTGTCACCCTTGCCGGCTCTGTACCGTTTGCGGTACATGCTCGTGCGGTACAGAACAATCTGCGTTTGATCGACTACTTAGCGCGCGATGAATTGGCCATACGCAATGCGGTTCCAACCTGCGAAGGTGCTTTACAACTTGCCATGGAACAGACTGCACACACCATCCAACAGTCCCGGTGTTTGGTGATCGGATATGGCCGCATCGGTGCACTGCTGGCACACAAATTGCATGTGCTCGATGCGGAGGTAACGGTATCCGCGCGTTCGCCACGCGATTTTGCTCGTATTGAAACACAAGGAATGCAGGTGTTGGATACTAGGCAACTTGCCGGACATCTATCCGGATTTGATATCATCTTCAACACCGTTCCCGCACCAGTGCTCGGCGCTACGGAATTGGCAGGACTGAGCCAGCCCTGTCTGATTATTGATTTGGCATCGATGCCCGGCGGCATTTCTTCTGAAGCCAAATTGCCCACCGGATGCCGTATTCTGCACGCCCTGTCTTTGCCGGGCAAAGTCGCCCCGCTCACTGCTGCACATGCCATTCATGATACGATCTGCAATATCTTACATGAGGAGGGTATCTTATGACCCCGCCAATCCGCATCGGCTTTGCATTGACCGGTTCTTTCTGCACTTTTTCTGCTGTCCTGCCTGTGGTAGAAACGCTGGTATCGCGCGGGTGTGAGGTCACTCCCATTTTATCCGCACATGCCGCGACACTGGATACCCGTTTTGGGGCGGCTGATATGTGGCGTGACCGCTTGATTGAGGTAACCGGGCGTGAAGTGATTGACAGCATTCCTGACGCAGAGCCCATCGGCCCGAAGAAGATGTTCGATATCATGGTGGTGGCTCCCTGCACTGGCAACACCTTGGCAAAGCTCGCGCATGGTGTGACGGATACGACAGTCACTATGGCAGTAAAAAGCCATCTGCGGGGAGAAAAACCGGTCGTTTTGGCTGTCTCTACCAACGATGCCTTGTCTGGCAGCGCGGCGAATCTGGGTACTCTGCTCAATCGTAAGCATTACTTTTTCGTCCCGATGCGGCAGGATGCGCCCTTTGCCAAGCCTCGCTCTCTGGTGGCGGATATGGTGCGCATACCGGAAACGATCGGTGCAGCACTCGAAGGCAGGCAATTGCAGCCCCTTTTGCTCTGTCCGGGTGAGCATTGATAATGTTTTAGGATGCTTGTTGTATCTTGACTATATAGCATGTTTAGAAAGCAACACCCCTTGAACGGATATACCGATCAAGGGGTGTTATTTATCACGCTTTGCAAGCCGTACGTTTATTATGTTGGCTGCTCCAGATTTTCATTGCTTCCCGTTGCAAAGGTGATGGCACGGGCACAATTTGCGATCTCTGCCCGTTGCGTTGCGCCGCCGAATTCTCCATCCAGTGTCCACGGTACTGCTTCGTCTGCATCAAACGTGATCTGTGCGGTACGGAAATAAACAAAGCGTGTCGATTCCGTGTTGTGTGTCAGCAGATCGTTCACCAGCCATTGCAGTTCCATCGGATTTTCCACCGGATAGACCAGCAGCACTTCGTGTAGGCCGTCATCCAACGCCACACCGTCCGGCGTGATCGCCTTAAAACCGCCAACCGATACCGAATTGGAAACCATACCAAAGATGAAGTCATCTTCCAGTGTCATTTCCGCGCTGTTCACACGAATATGGTGCTGCTTGATATTGGTTAATGCCTTCACGCCTTCCAGAATATAGGCTGCACGGCCAAAGATATTCTTGGATTGCTGCGGCGTTGCATAGGATACCTCGGTAAAGACGCCAAACGCTGCAATATAGTTGAAATACCGTTCGTTAAACCGACCGATATCGAGCGCTTGCAAATTATTTCCGGCCGCAACCACTGCGGCTTCTGCCGGTACTTTAGAAATGCCCAAACCAAGTGCAAAGTCGTTAGTTGTACCCGCAGGGATATAACCGAGCGGTGGACGCACATCGGACTCCATCAGACCGGTAACGACTTCGTTAAGCGTACCATCGCCGCCTGCACACACGATGCGGTCAAATTCTCCGGCACGTTCGCGCACCATGCGGGTCGCATCCTGCGCACCCTGTGTGACATACAGCGTCACTTCATAACCGGCTTGTTGGAACGCATCGACGCAGCCAATGATTTTTCCGCTCATTGCGCCCCGTCCGGCATGTGGATTGACAATCCATAGCATTTTTTTCACCGGGCGCGCCTCCTTACCTTCGTCATGCAATCTTGGGTTAAGAAATCAAACTGCAAACCGCATTTGCATACGCCACCGGATCATCCACCGGCAGTCCTTCAATCAGCAGTGCCTGCGTATACAAAATATCAGCATAGGTTTTCAGCTGATCGGAGTTTTCTTCCTGCAACTGGCACAGCTTCTGGAAAATCGGATGCTCTGCATTCAGCTCCAGCACACGTTCTGCATGAACGCGCTGGCTGTCGTCCATCGCCTGCTGGTTGAGCACCTTTTCCATTTCCAGCGTTACCGGGCCTTCGGCACGCAGGCAGCACGGATGGCTCTTCAGGCGGCGCGTCAACTCCACTTTCTTGACCTTGCCGGACAATGCTTCGCCCATTGCGGTGAGCAACGTGCCCTTTTCCTCGCTGAGCTTTTTGATCTCTTCCTTGTCATCCTCGCTATCCAGTCCCAAATCTGCGTCGACAATCGACTTGAATTCCTTCTCCTGATAGTTTGCCAGCATCTTGATGCAGAATTCGTCGATGTTATCATCCAGACACAGCACCTCATAGCCTTTATCGCGCAGGGTTTCCATAGCAGGCAGAAGTTTGATCTTATCAACCGTCTCGCCGCAAGCATAATAGATATACTTCTGCTCTTCCGTCATGCGGGAAACGTATTCTTCCAGCGTGACCAGCTTATCCTCAGTCGAGGAATAGTACATCAGCAAATCCTGCAGCAATTCCTTATTTGCACCGTACTGCACATAAGCGCCGTACTTGATCTGACGACCAAACGCCTGCCAGAACTTTTCGTAATCCTCGCGCTTATCCTTCTGCATCTTGAGCAGTTCGCTCTTGATCTTCTTTTCCAAGCTCTGCGCAATCGCCTTGAGATGGCGATCATGCTGCAGCATTTCACGAGAAATATTCAGCGACAGATCCGCCGTATCCACCATGCCACGTACAAAGCTGAAATGATCGGGCAGCAGATCGGCACACTTATCCATAATCAGCACGCCGTTCGAGTATAGCTGCAAGCCCTTTTCATAATCCTTGGTGTAGTAATCCATCGGAGCATGTGCCGGGATAAAGAGCATTGCAGTATAGGTCACCGCGCCCTCCACGCTGGTGTGGATGTGGCACAGCGGCGGCTGATAATCATAGAACTTGCTGGTGTAGAAGGAATTGTAATCCTCATCCTTGAGCTCCTTCTTGGATTTCTTCCAAATCGGAACCATCGAGTTGAGCGTGGTGTTCTCGGTATATTCTTCCCACTCAGGCTGATAGTCTTCGCCCGCATCCGCAGGCTTTTCCTTCATTCGCGAGCGGGTCATATCCATCTTGATCGGATACCGGATATAATCCGAATATTTCTTCACCAGTGACTGGATACGATACGGCTCGAGGAATTCATCATAATTCTCGCTTTCCGTATTCTCCTTGATCGTCAGCGTGATGCGCGTGCCGTTTTCGGCTTTTTCACAAGGCGTGATGGTATACCCTGCCGCACCGTCCGACTCCCAGCGGTTGGCTTCTTCGCTGTCGACCGCGCGAGAGACAACCTCTACATGGCTGGCAACCATGAACGCCGCATAAAAGCCTACGCCAAATTGGCCGATGATATCCACATCATCCATCGCGTCATTTTCCTTTTTAAATGCCAGCGAACCAGAGCGCGCAATTGTACCCAGATTGCTCTCCAGCTCTTCCGCCGTCATGCCGCAGCCGTGATCCTCGATCACAAACTTACGGTTTTCCTTATCGAGCGTAATGTCAATCGGCAGGCTGTCGCGCGTAATGCCGGTTCGGCCTTCCTTCATTGCATTATAGTACAGCTTATCCGTTGCATCCGATGCATTCGAGATCAATTCACGCAGAAAGATTTCCTTGTGCGTATAAATGGAATTGATCATCAAATCCAACAAACGCTTGGATTCCGCCTTAAACTGTTTCTTTGCCATGTGTATGCACCTCTATTTTTTGGTATTAGCACTCTCTGTATTAGAGTGCCAACATTGATATGATAATCCAGTATCAAGAAAAAATCAAGGGGCAAGAAGAAAATTCATGATTTGTTTATATTTATGTGAAGAAAGGCGGCCGGAAACGTTCAGGCCGCCTTTCTTTATTGAATTTTTTTCTCCGCGATACCGCGTTCATCAATCCGATGGCGAACATAGTCGCGCAGCAGCGCATACAGAACCGAAACCACAGGAATGGCAAACAAAATACCCAGCACGCCGGCAATGCTTGCACCTAAGGTGACTGCGACCAGCACCCAAATGGACGGCAATCCAACGGAGCCGCCAACGACACGAGGATAAATTACATTGCCTTCTACCTGCTGCAGGATCAGGAAAAGGACAATGAACCACAACGCCTGAATCGGGCTGGCAATCAAGATAAGAAATGCGCCGACGATGCATCCAATGAATGCACCGAAAATCGGAATGAGCGCGGTTACCCCGATCAACACCGCAATCACCAAGGCATACGGCATTTTCAGCAGGGACATGCTGATGAAAAACATCATTCCGAGGATAAAGGCTTCTAAACACTGTCCAGACAAAAAGCTATTGAACGAAGCAGAAGTCAGGTCACAGACTTCCAGAAAACGGTCAACATGCCTTTCCGGGAAAAGTGCATAAAACAAGCGGCGGAATTGGCGACCCAGATTTTCCTTTTGCAGCAGGATGTAAATTGCAAATACCAAGCCAATAATGGTATTGGCCACACCGCTGACCACAGAAGTGGCAATATCGACTGTACTGCTGATGAAATTGCTGTTTTGCAGGAAATCCTTTGCCATCTGGCCAACTTCTTTCCAGTTGACGTTGAGCAAATCTGCTTTGAACTTTTCAATTTCATCCGCGAACATGGGCAACCGCTGGCTTGCTTCTTCCAGCATCTGTGGAAGTCGTCTGCTGAAGCTGGTCATTTCGCGTCCGATGGCGGCAAACGAATTGTATAGTTCAGGCGCAACCATGAATAAGACAATAGAAATTACACCCAATACCACGATCAAGGTCAAAAGCAGGCTGCAAATGCGCTGCATTTTACGTACACGGATACTGCCCTTCCCCTTTTTCCGGGTAAAGATTTTTTTCTCAAAAAAGCGCATGGGCACATTCAAAATGAATGCAATGCATCCGCCTATCAAAAACGGCGCGGTCAATCCTGCCAGATATCGCAGCGCAGAAGATACCATTTTGGTATTCTGCAGGCCGACGTACAGCAAAATGCCAAACGCAATTAAGCCCATAATTTTTTTCATTGTATCGCGATTTAAACTCAATGTCGAACCCTCATCTATCTATGCTATATTGATATATATATAAGCATTTTTCCCAGTTAAAGTCAAGCACTTGCGGGCATATTTTATGACTTGTTCATAAAGCAGGACTACTTTATGAGATATGGAAAATTTTTATATAACGAACTTTCTTTTTGTTGGCATATCTGCTAAAATAGGAATTGGAATATTTCTTTTTTTGTGCATAACGAATATTCCGATTTGCACGGATCAAAGGGCTGACCCGTGCATCAGAAATAAGGGGGTTTTATCATGTACAGAAAAATGCTCGCGGTGTTCCTTGCAGTTGTTCTCTGCTTCGGCGGCGGTATGCCATGTGCGCTTGCTTTGGATTTTGAGGCGGAAAGCGTTTTTGTAATGGATGGCGATACCGGAGAAGAGCTTTATTCCTATAACGGGGATGTTGCCCGTGTACCAGCCAGTATGACCAAAGTCCTGACTGCCTATATCATTTATCAGGAGTTGGAAGCCGGTTCCATTACGTTGGAAACGCCGGTCAAGATCAGTCATAACGTCGCAGTTAAATCACGTGATTCCAGCTATCCGACTGCAGTGCCGCTGACCGAGGGTGCGACCTATACAGTCGATACGCTGCTGCATCTTATTATGATTCCATCTGCCAGTGCCTCTTGCATCGCCATGGCAGAACATATCAGCGGCAGCGAAAGTGCTTTTGTTACGCGTATGAATGCCACGGCAAAGGAACTTGGTCTGAATGCGACATACTATAACTGTCACGGTGCGCAGCCCAACTATATCACGGCACGCTCTCAGGCTGCGCTGACGAAAATTTTCATTGACACCTATCCCGACATTCTCCGTATCACCAGCAAGAGCGGCTTCAGTTTTAATGGGACTTATTATAACAATACAAACCATCTGCTCAATACCATGGCACCATATGAAGGTCTGGACGGATTCAAAACCGGTACCATTTCGCAGGCTGGATATTGTGTCACCACAACTGCCGTGCGCAATGGCCGCCGTGTGATTTCTGTTGTTATGAAATCCACCAGCGATGCACAGCGTTTTGCCGACTCCCGTCAACTGCTCGATTATGGATTTGATCAAATTCAAAAGCGTGATGCATCTCGTGCCTCTACCAGCGTATCCGTTACGGCACAACCGGATAGTGTGCGCCCCTATCAGCCTGCTTCCTTTACAGTGCAGCTCAATGGTGTTACTGCGGCTTATGTCGCAAAAGCACAATGGTATGTCAATGGTGAGCCGGTACAGAATTATGGCAACAGCAACTTTCAGGTAACAGCAAATAAAACCAGCACACTCAATTATACGCTTCGTGAGTTGACTGGCGATATGTTAGATGTATCCTTTGTATTAACGATGCAGGATGGCACAGAGAGACGTGCAGAAACCTCCGTGCCGATTGAGCAGCGCCCGATTTCCTATGCGGGATCTTTCAATATTCAAAGTGCTGCGGTCTATCCTGGAAAAATGCTGACGGTGACTGCAGACGTGTTCGGTGAAAACGAAATCAATCGCGTACAGCTTCCTGCCGGCTGGCAGTGGGATGGACAACCAATTGCCGGTTATTCCAATGATGCCTTTACTGTTTTGAACGATCGGGCAAGCAGCGAATACACCCTCAAAATTCCTGCGGATGCACAGCCCGGTATGCATACCCTTACATTTGTTGTCGGTCCGGCAGATAGTACAGGTGTTCAGCAACTGGTACTTTCTGCGGATATCGAGGTTGTTTCTCAAGATGCCATAACAGAAGATGTCGCATAATTGTCCGCTCTTTATTGCAGCTCATTGTGATTTGACATAGATACTATATGTCTTTCAGGCATTAGCTCCATGTACCGGAAGTCGTGATGGTATTTCCGGTACATGGAGTTTTTTGATAATGAAACCATTGTCATTCGGATGATAAAACGTAAATAATGACTTTCATCTACCAATTCACTATAAAACAGCACAATACCAAACCGAGTAAATATCTGCATCACGCAGACATCACAGTCCTTACACCGGGTATTCCCACGCTGCTCCTTCCGGAACAAAGGTTGGGAATAGTTGATCTTGCCGATATACATGGGAGCGGCCTCCCAGTGAATACCGTCGTAAGAGTGCATCCATCCTGCCGGATTGCGCCAAATTTCTCTCAGAACCTTGATATCGTCATCTGGAAAACGAGCTCTCCATATACCTTCTGATCTTTTCTCAGCAATTCTTCTGCTGTCACTGTTATGATCCCTTGCTGCTCACCGCCGCATCAAGCCTCACACCGTAAATGCTCTTGATCCAGTCTTTGATCTGGTAGTCCCAGCTACTAAGCAGACCATTCCATTCCAAGGTCTCTGCAAAGACATGTGACAGACCCATGGTCTGAAGCTGCTCATCGTGGCTCGTGTCGTCTTCATCCAGCTCTTTTCGCTGCCTCAGGTATCTGATTATGTATTCCGGGTATCTCTCCTTAATTTCCATACATTTTCTCCTTTCCAAGTACAGGTAGTGTCAAATACTACCTGTTTTTTTGTTTCAAAATATAATAAAAACCTTG
>JAHZFK010000003.1:103797-109536 GCA_019421385.1 Clostridiales bacterium | reverse complement strand
GCGCTGTTATCTGGGGATCGGCCAGCCCAACGAGCAGGGCATGACCTTTCAGGAACTGGCCATCCGGCTCAACTACAACGGCCCCAGCGGTGCGGAGAAAGCGTATAAGGCTGCCATCCGGAAAGTGAGAAAGCAGTTGAACGGCGGCGCTTACGGTCGGTGGCTCTCCATCCAGAAAGCCATTCGCAAGGCCAGAGCGGATGCAGAGGCTGATTCCGGTTACTATGTACCGCCGCAGACCACCTGGCTGGACGAAAAAGAACTGGCGGAGCAGTTTCTCTGTGAAGTCGCTTCGCTGATCCACGTCCATGAGATCTTCAGCGACGCATTGGAACAGGAAACAGAATAAGCAGTGCGGCATCAGGCTTTGTCCTGATACCGCACTGCTTTTCATTTATCCCATGATCCCGATTTTATTACCGTTCTCGTACATATCCTCGGCGTATTCCGCATGGTTGGGTCCCTGGCTTTCTATCCATCCGAAGCCCGGCACATAGACCATGTTGTCCGGTTCGCCGTCAGGTGCCGGGGCAGGCTCCGGTTCTTGCTGTGGTGTGGCATCCTGTTTAGGTGGAACCGGCACTTCACTTACTGGGGTCGTTTGATCAGGCGATGGCTCCGGGACAATGTCAGCTTCCTCGCCCAGTTCCGGCAGTGTTGCTTTCGCCTTTTCTTCTTCTGGCGATATGACTTCTTCCATCTCTGCTATCTCCGGAATTTCGGGCTGTATGGCGATTACAGCGGCTGGCATGGGCAGCGCGGGTGTATCCCCGGCTGGTTCGTTCTGTGGCCATACAGCGGCACACAGGGCCAGACAGGCGGCGACCACTGCGACAGTGATGATTCGTTTTCTCATGTTGCTTCCTCCTTTCCGGACATGGAAAGAGCGCCCGATCTCTTCGTCGTACAGCGAGACACTGAGCGCTCTTTTTCAAATTGATTCAGTTCCATGAAGAGCTGCCACGCCAGCTCAAATCCAGAGATAAAGCTGTCGATGGAGCGTTCCTCCGCCATCAGACTCTGTGCATCCATAATTCGCAGTACCAGCCGCCGTTCCGGCTTCTCCAGTACTTTGATCAGTGTCTGGTGGCATTCTTCCACTTCCTGCTTCTGCTCTGAAAACTCGGGTGGGGTATAGAAGCAGTCGTACAGGTCCTTGAGTCGTGTTTTCATGTGTTGCACCTCCTGGTAGCAACACACCATACCACAAAACGAGGGGAATAGCCAACAAAATATTTTAAAAATCACTCGTAAAGCAAAAAGCGTTTAGATTCGCGATAACTTTAATTCATACAATCGAAACAACTCGTGAAAAAGCGAAATGTGTTGAAAACAGATGTGGTTCGTAGTAGTATAATTTTATAAATCCTTCTTATTCGGGGTGAAACCATGAAAGTAACTTACAAAAAATTATGGGTCCTTTGCGCTGAACGAGAGATGAGCAAAGCTGAGCTTCGCAAGCGTGCAGGACTTTCTTCTGCTACTTTCACTAAACTTCGCAAAAATCAAGAAGTAAATCTATCGGTTCTCCTTAAAATTGCAGATGTTATGAATTGTAATGCAGGAGAAATGATGGATTTTATCAGAGATGACACATCGGCTTACAATTCCGAGTCGTTGTAACAAGAACGAGGGTGACGAGGGATGCCATTAACTCATGTATGCGTGTGGGATTCTAAAATTGGATATCGTCGTATCACGGTAGAAGAGGCTTGCAAGATGTATCCCTATGGTGCGTCAGCACGAAGCGGCCATTTTGTGTGTGAATTATGCGCACAAAATGTTTTACTTACCGCCCCTGGTATGAATGTTCAACACTTCCGTCATGATCCGGCCTCTCCCAATAAAGAATGCGACGAACGCCAAGCCTCTTTTGATCCAAACTACGGTCGATCGCTACGAGCACTTAACAGCCATATAATGCCTTTGCGTCTTGTTGTAACAGGATCGATATTTTCTCTACAATTAGGGTTCTTCTACCCTCCAGACAACAAGGCACACTGCGACAAAATTAAGATAGCCGGAGATTCACACCAAGTTTATGAGTACTCGTTTGAGCGAATTGAGCGGATTGGAACCACCTACTTGAGTGTTGGCTCTATTCCAAGCCAGATTTACTGTGTTGAATACGTAAATGCTAATCCAGAATTAAGAAGATTTTGGTCCGACAATATACCGGGAATCAACCAGGCTGGCTCCTTCTTTGACGGACGAACTGGCCAGATTCTCCAATCTGGTGGAAAGGCGTATGCCGGAAATTTTTATTATTTATTGCAACGACACCCAATATATACTTTTCCTGCAGATATCGAAGCAACGGAAATAGCCCAAACGCGCGCAAACTCTTTCAATAGTTGGTATTTATATAAAATTCGCATTAAAAGGTTTTCAGAACGCTCCGCAAAGTTTTTTCTTAAATATGCTATTTTCTTGACCGAAAAACCAACAAAATTCTATCCTATCTGGCCAGCATACATACAGGATCCATATTTTATATACCACAACTCAGCGGAGTTTTACTTCTATTTATGCGGTGATGATGCTGAACTGAAATCATACCCCGCAACTGCGAATGTGCTGGGTACTCAAGACGGGAAATTATACAAGCTTTATACCAGGGAAAGAGAACAGCTAATCTCACTTGGAAAATCTGGAGCATTGGGATTCTCCTATTTGGTAAAGCAACCCTTGCGCAAAAAGGCACCGTTACCAGTAATAATCATATCTGACCATTCTGGAAACACGCTGAATGAAGAGAGCTATGCAAAACTCCCCAAATTAAAGTGCATATCAGTTTCTTGCCCGTATGATGGGAAGGCTGTGGTTCAAAGAAATGGTAAGACTGAATATATCTACAAGCTTTCTGGCGAGGAGCAATTAACAATCGATGGACTATCATTTGGCACAGAGATACATTTTTATCAAGGCTGCGACTACATCCGCTCCATTCGTTTTGAGAAGGAAACCGTCAACATGGATGTTATGGTGCTGGATGCTGTACTTGTCAAAAAATTGAGCTCTTGCTCTGGCCCGATGATTCCTGTAACGCATGCGGTTGGAAGTTTTGTCAGTAAATTCTCAAAATATCCCCAAACACAAAAGTGGCTCTGCATGGCTTTGCGGCGAGGCGAAATTTCCCGCACAGCTTTACATTTGCTCAGGAAAACCATTCAAAATAATTTTGGGAGGGATAATAATGGTTGATACCGAAGTTTCATTCACTTCGTTATGTTATATTGAAGACCACCATGATGATCGCGTATGGTTGCATCGTTTGGCAGACATTGAAAACGGCAAGTTACATATACCGTTTAAATCAGATCGTGAGGATAATCGTTTTGAAAATCGTGATTGTTGGTATCAGTATCAGTTTCAATACCGAGATGGTGGACCATCTGCCATCGGAACAATAGGCGTATGGGAATGGAGCGCCATTCCCAAGCCCGATAACCCTGCAATCGATCAGATACTGTCTTATTATGTTCAAGATGTTTGCCCCGTTCGCATTGTGCCCCTCAAAGCAAAATCGATAGAGGATATCGTTGCACAACTCAAAACTGGAACTGTATATACCCAAACATATTTATGCAACACACTTTTTTGCTACGAATCGAAGGTTGGACAACTTTCGGGAGTGCTATGCCGTGCAAATGAATTCAATATTGTGGATCGATGCGCAAAACTTTCGGAAACTATCTACTACCTGCCCGTCTACACAGTTTCCTACGGGGACATCTATAATTGGGATGATCGTAACCTAAGATTTCTAAAAACACTTCAGGTGGGAGAGGCTTCTGGATATGTTTCAATAGGAAATACACACGAGGTTATTCGTACACTCATTCTTGAACGCACCACATGGCCTTTGTTTAAGGAGTGTATTGGTGCCACCAAGGCAGAATGGAAACATTGCAAACTTCTTCTTGAGAAGATTTGCGGTGAATCTTTGTACGACGCGATTGTTCAAAAACTAAATTGTACTCTGGACCAAGCAAAACAGGCAGTTGATGATTTTGTTAATCGAGCAGATGCACTGATTAAGGTCGGCGATATCGATGTTAATGTGTTGGCTGAAATTGCAAAGAATCACGATGAATTAAGAGAATTATGCGAAAAAGCCGTATCCGTGGAATGGCATAATTCTCATGCTGCTGAAATTGCCAAAGCTGAGGCAGAAGTTTCAGAAATGGAAGAAACAATATCCATTGCAAAAAAGCAGCATAGTGAACTACTTGCAGAAATTGCCACAAAACAAGGTGAACTTGATCGGTTACTTGCAGAGATAGCGCAATATGAATCGGTTGGAAAAGAAACGCTGGTCGCAGTGCGCCAGAAAATTGCTGACGCGCAAAAAGATATGGCAGGATTCATTGCTGATATTTCTGTTTTTCTGCCTCAGTCAAATGCAACTTTGCCGTATGGGAATCCCCCTGCCTCATGGCAATACAGCAGTACCAGTGGCCAATATTCTGATGAGGATATTGAACTCGCAGAAAGCTGGCGCAATGAATATGATGCAATCTATCAGAATTTGTCATGTGCGTTGGGCATTGAACCAGACTTCTGCTCAATGCTCACTGCTTTTCTGTATGCAACCCATATCAACAATGTGCCAACTTTGATTGCAGGCCCTGGGGGACAGGATATTGCTGAGGTGCTGTCTGTTTCGATGTACGCAACCGGAGCAGGACAATTGACTTTAGGAGATGAATGTGACCTTTCTATAGTGGAAAGAATCAGCGAGGCTGACGATTCTATTGTGTCGGTTCAAAATATGTTCGGAAAAGGGTGGACGGATGTATTACCGCAGAAGTTTACAAGACTCAAAAAGCAGATAATCTGGACCCATCCATATGTCGAGGATATGCTTATTGAGCCGAAAGGCCTTTATAATTACATGCTCCCCGTCCTGAGTGAATGTTTTATAGGAAGTTTACCTGCTCTCGAGACATGGCCAAGTAAACGCGCTAAGAAGTTCCAACCATATGTTTCTGAGGAAAAACAGTCTCTCCGGATATCTGCATTTAAGCGTTTGGGCCTTAGCAAACTCCTATTGGGCCAGTTAACCCGTGTCCTGTCCGATGCAAAATGCATTTTGGAGAATCCCGCAAAAGATAAGGACTTGGAACTGCTCTTTGGTGTGCTTCCTCTCTGCGTACTTACCGGGAGATTGGATGTCTTAAAGGATGTTATTGAAGGCGAGAGCGGAATCTCCAGTTCGGTAAAAGCTGAAGTTGCAAGATATATTGAGGAAGAGTGAACGATATGATAAACGACCTAATTGTTTCAATTGGAAGACAATTAAATATTCCGCAGTCAGATGACAACGAATGGGTTTGTCGGGTCGTTTATAGTGTTGCTGGGCAAATGGCTCTCGCTTCGCTTTGGGATCACACCGAGGATGGAGGTTCAGTTTCTATTCAGCACTTCAAAAGCAGAATTGGCCAGATTTTTGATGCTTATGAAGGCATTTATCCGAAGATTGGATTTCTCCTCCCGCATGACAAGACGGATTTGATTGAGGAAATGTACTCTATCTATCTGCGAAATGGGTTCTTTTATCATTCCGCTTATCAAATATCCCCAGCCGCTCTTGCAACTGGAGGAAATGGGGATCTTGTTCTTCACAGAGGTATTTCACCTGACTTGAAGTTATTTATGAGCGGATTGGGTTTCTATTCCGTTCAAACTTCAACTTCCGACAGGACAATATCATCAATGTTTGGTCTACAGGAGCAG
>JAHZFK010000003.1:67572-103787 GCA_019421385.1 Clostridiales bacterium | reverse complement strand
GCAGTCGTTTGAAAGCTATCTCGAAGAACTGTTGGCGCATTGCGAATGGGAACAAATAGAATGGCCAGATAACTCAGAGTTTCTGCGGCTTGATCCTCCATTTAAATGGGGGTATTGGCAACAGATTCCCGAAAAAAATGACCATATATCCCTTGCAAGATATGGTGAACCAAATAAAATTTTTGTATTTTATCGATACAGTAATGGGGTATTTCTGAATACACCGATTCCAGAATGGAGAATGCGGGACTATTTTTCGAATGTTCCAAGCAACCACGGCGAATATAGAAGGATTGCAATATCACTTCTAAAAAAACATGGAACACTTCCAGAAATCAAAACGAAGGCAAAGGGAAGTCTGATAGAAATCAAACTTGGCTATCGTCTGCCACCTTCGGAAGAAAACTTCTTCAAACTCTATAGCTGGCCTGTGCGATATGATTTTACATCAAAAACGCCCCAAGTCTTTACAAGAATGATGGCAAGGCAAATCTATCCTATGTTCAAACATGAGTTGGAATCAATGGGTTACTGCTTTGTGGAGGAATGATTATGTCCAATGGTGCAAACGGAGTTCACTTGCAACTGCGTGAAGCTCTGGAAAACTATATAAAGTCGCAATATTTTGGGAAGTCTCCTATCTTGCTGTCCGCTGCACAAAATAAGCTGAATCAAGAAGGTGTTCTTTATCAAAAACCGTATGTTGAATCATCACCTGCTTACAAAAGTACGACAAACGGAATCCAGTCATCTCCCAAGTTACCTGATTGGCTGAAAGACTATTTTAAGGCGCTATCAGATGCCAATCTTGGCGTATACCCATCACCTTTTTGTCACCAAATTTCCGCTTTGGAAGCGGCATTTGAGGGTCAGGATCTGTTTGTGTCAACAGGTACAGGCTCTGGTAAGACGGAATGTTTTATGTGGCCCTTGATGGCAAAACTTGCTTCAGAAGCAAGAAATAGCCCGGATAGCTGGGCTATGCGTGGCGTCCGAACGATTATCATGTATCCTATGAACGCCCTGGTTTCTGACCAGATTAGTCGTTTGCGCCGTTTGATTGGTGATCCAGACCACCGATTTATAAATATATTCCGCACCGCATGTGGAAATAATTCCCGCCGCCCTCAATTCGGCATGTATACCGGAAGAACTCCTTATGCAGGTAAGGAGCCCCGACGTAGTGAGGACCGTTCACTTGCGGCAACATATTCCCGTATGGTCAATCCTGAAAACGATGAAGAAAAAGCTTTTTTAGAGAAACTCATTAAGGACGGAAAACTACCGGCCAAAGAAAATTTTGATGAATTCCTTGAAAAACTCTATAACGGAAAACATATTCCGAACGATGAGGATGCAGAACTGGTAACTCGTTTTGAAATGCAGCAATTCTGCCCCGATATTTTGATTACAAACTACTCCATGCTTGAATATATGCTTCTTCGGCCAAGAGAGCATAAAATATGGTCAGATACTCAGGCATGGCTAAATGCAGATCCGAATAATAAGCTTCTATTTGTCATTGATGAAGCGCATATGTATCGCGGTTCTGCAGGCGGCGAGGTATCATTGCTCATCCGGCGTTTATTCCACCGTTTGGGCATTGATCGCAGTAGAGTTCAATTTATATTGACTACTGCAAGTATGCCCGACAATGACGAGAATGACAGGAAGGCCGTCAGGACATTTGCAAATGAATTGACTGCATCTGACGACATGCATCCGTTCTGTTATCTCACTGGCGAACGAGAGGAAATAGGCAGCGGAAGTGCAGTTCATATTCCCTTCAGTAAATTTAAGGAATTTCTTCCGGATGCGTTTGAGGGCGATGATCCGGAACGCCTTATGGCACTCAATGGATTTTGGACAGGTATTGCCAATAGTCCTGCTCCATTTGTTTCTTCTGAAGATGCGTACCAATGGCTATACGACCATTTGGTAGACTATGTACCATTCTGCCAAATGTTCATGCTTTGCCGCGGAACAGCAGTCTCTTTGCAAGAATTAGCGGAGTCTATTTTTCCTGATAATAGTTTAGAAGATGCCCTGCACGCTGTCAGTGTTATGCTTTCAATCGCACCTTTGGCGCGAAGCGAAAGTGGAAGTGTTCTGTTTCCCGCAAGAATGCATATGCTTTTTCGTGGAATCAAGGGCGTTTACGCTTGTACTAATCCAGAATGTCCTCATTCGCACACGGAAAACGGATTAACATTGGGTGAGGTCTATTTTTCGGATGGTAATCTTACTTGCAAAGAATGCGGAAGTACGATTTATGAGTTATACAATGATCGCCGGTGCGGTAGTATTTTCTTCAGAGGTTTTGTGCTGAAGCAAGATTTTGAAGCCAGAAGACGTACATACCTCTGGCATCAACCTGGTATGATAAATGAAGATGAGGTTAAAGAAATACATCTTTTCATTCCGTCTGCAGGTTATCGATTGCCGGAACGTCAAGGACAGAATAAAATTTCGCCTTGCTACTTAGATGTTCAAAGCGGCTTCATCGACTTTTCTGATGATTCCTTGGATGGAAAGCAGGGCATCAGAAAGCTGTATTATAGCGGCTTCACAGCAAAGGCCCGACCGGACATTCTGACATTTTCCACCTGTCCGCATTGTCGGCATGAACTATCTAAGATGCAACTGACCTCTTTTAATACAAGAGGCAACCAGTCCTTCTTCAATCTGATTAAAGCGCAATTCCAAGCTCAACCTGCGGTTCCAGGGAAAACAGGCGATCCCGATCGACTTCCAAACGAGGGGCGGAAAGTTCTGCTTTTCTCGGATAGCCGTCAACATGCAGCTAAACTGGCAAGAGATATGTCTGACGCATCTGATATAACTGCAGCCCGACAGCTTGCGGTGCTTGCCATTGATCGAATGGAACATGAAGTTGCGGAACAGTCCATGAACTATTTCTATGACTACTTTGCAATGGTAGCTGTAGAGCATCATGTTCAAATTTTCCATGATAGCGAGACAGAAAAACAACGAGAACGGTTAATTGAGCATGGAACACAGGCACTGAAGAATTACACACGTGCAAAGAAACGTGGGCAACAATACACTCCTCGCTTCACTATTGATAATGCGCCTACCCAAATGAAGGAACAGCTCATTCGCTTTTACTGTGGGGGATATAATACGCTGGTTGATTCAGCCCTCAGTTGGATAGAGCCTACGGATGCCGCAAAATGGGATGCACTTGATGCGTTAGAGGAAGCAGACATCGAAATAAGTGAGGAAGAATTCATGGAATTCTTTAATGCATGGATTCTCTCAATTTGTGATACTTCGGTGATTCTTGGACATACCATCCCGGATGTGATTCGTGAAAAAGTGCGTCCAAACTATGTGGGATATGGTATTGATAAGAACAAAAAGTTTTCGACCGATATCCGCGAAATAATGGGATGGAGCGATAATGATTCCGTTGCTGCAAAGTGGAGCCAGATTTTGCGGGAAACATTTATGGATGAAGGTTCGTCTTCCAACGGAAAGTATTATATTGATCTTTCTCGTATAAAACCACGCTTTAATTTAGAACACATGTGGTTCCGTTGTGAACGCTGTTCAGAGCTCACGCCGTATTTACTGAAGGGAAAATGTCCAAGTTGTCAGTGCGAAAAGATTCATCCCATGACAACGGAAGAAATTGATGCATTGGATTTTTGGCGTAAGCCCGTTAAGGATGCGCTTCAAGGTGACACCATTCGGGTAATTGATACCGAAGAACATACTGCACAACTTTCTCATAAAGATCAGCGGGATGAACTCTGGTCCAGAACAGAGCAATATGAGCTTCGATTCCAGGATTTTCTGCAGAACGGCGAAGCGCCTGTGGATATTCTGAGCAGCACGACTACAATGGAAGTAGGCATCGATATCGGATCGTTGGTTGCTGTCGGTTTGCGGAATATTCCTCCTATGCGTGAGAATTATCAGCAGCGTGCTGGTCGTGCTGGCCGTCGCGGTTCAAGTCTGTCTACGATTGTTACTTTTTGCGAGGATGGACCACATGATTCACTGTACTTTTCCAACCCAGTGCCAATGTTCAGAGGCGATCCCAGAAGACCGTGGATTGATATCAGCAGTGAGAAAATTACCCAGCGACATCTTGGTATGGTTGCACTTCAAACCTATCTGAGAGAGAAATCTAACAGTTTGGATGCTATCCCTGCCATTGAATTTCTGGATGAACACCTACAGCCTTTCAGCAGCTTTTTGGCAATCTTTGAAATTAGCAAAGATGATATTCTTGTACCCGTTGGATCCAAAGGTGCATTAGATAGCTACAAAGGTGAACTTGAAAAATCTCTGTCGGCGCTGAAGCAAAAACGAGATGATCATCCTGAATTGTTTGAAACAGATGATAGCAGTGATTCAGGGAAAAAAACGCTTTTGGATGCGCTTTATGAAGAGGGTGTTATCCCTACCTATTCTTTCCCCAAAAATGTTGTTAGCACATATATTTCCGATATAAGTGGGAAAGTAAAATATCAGGTTGAACGAGGATTAGATGTTGCCATTGGTGAATATGCGCCTGGCAGAGCGATTGTTGTTGATAAGACAACCTACCAGATTGGTGGTTTGTATTATCCTGGAGGAGAGCGGAGCGAAAAAACTGCTGCATCTCCAGCCAAAGCATTTATTCAGGATGCAAGTTACCGGAAAAGCATTCGCACCTGCAGTCAGTGTGGTTGGTTTGGCTTAGAAGAGGATAACCCTGATACTTGTCCTTTCTGCGGCAATAAAGCATTGACAAATATGTTGCCAATGCTACGCCCATGGGGATTTGCACCACGAAATGCCACATCCATTGAAACGGCACAATTGAATGAAGAATACTCAGCAACTCAGCAACCTCTATATTCCACACTACCCGATGCAGATGATGTTACGGCGGTTAATGGATGCGCCAATATCCGAATGGCGGTTCGTCCCAATCAGCGAATCATCATGCTTAACAATGGTGTTAGTGGTAAGGGATTCACAATCTGCTGTGACTGCGGTGCTGCAATGCCCGGAGATGACCCCGCGGTCCTTAAGGATGTTTTGCGTCCGTATAGATCCAAATTCATTAAAACACGTTGCAAACATAGTGATACAATCAATGTGAATCTCGGATACGACTTTGTTACAGATATGCTTGTCCTGGAGTTTGCGTTAGATCGAAAGCAGATTGATATTAATCCCACCAGAAATTCTTGGCTTAATCGTGCGGGACAGTCTCTTGCGGAAGGTTTGCGTTTGGCTGCGTGTCAGGAATTGGACATTGAATTCACAGAACTTGTGACTGGTTATCGTGTTAGACAAAACCGCAATGGAGATTTCGTTGATATCTACTTGTATGATAGCCTTTCAAGTGGTGCCGGTTATGCTGTTAGCATTGAATCCTCTATTCGCCAGCTACTTACCAAAACTCGAGAACTTCTCGAAAGTTGTACCTGTGACAGCGCTTGCCACAGGTGCCTAAAGCACTATCGAAATCAATATATCCACAGCGTTCTTGATCGTAAGGCTGCACTTGATTTATTGAACTGGGGAGAAACAGGAGCAAGAGTATCTGCAGTCCCATACGAAAAACAGCAGTATCTTTTGAAATCCTTGGAACAAATCCTCCAGATTTCCGGCATACATATCGATGTTAATCACGAATCAGTTTGGGCAGAGGGGCGTTATAGCAAAAAGAAAGTAGTAGTATATCCGGCTATGTGGACAAAGCCAATAGAAGAAAACACCATTTTTGTGAGTGATGCGCATTTGAAATATGCTAAACCCTATGCATTAAAAACGATTTTAGACAGCTTGTAATAATAGCCGTAAGTCAGGCCGTAATCTCTTGTAGCTATTTCCTTTGTTTCGCAGGCGTAGTACCCAGTGAAATTGAGCACATATGCATGATGTTGTGCCAGCAGAAAATCTTTCACTAAGGTGACACTACCTTTAGGTTCCTGTGCCGCAAGGCGTGTGGGTTCGACCCCCACTACCCGTACCAGTTTTAGCAAAATGCGGACAGCTTATTATAAAGCTGTCCGCATTTGCTTTTCCCTTATTTCTTCTATTGCAGGCTTTCACCTTGCGCTGCAATCTCCCATAGGTAGAGACCTGCAACCGTCGCGTATGGCGAATACCGTGCGCGGTATTCCTCAAACTGTGCGCGGGTCAAGTCCTCCAACCCATACAGACGACACAAGCCTTTACGGATACCAAAATCATCAAACGCAAGCACGTCAGGCCGCTCGAGTGAAAAGATGAGCAGCATCTCCGCTGTCCATCGTCCGACCCCGGGAAGCACGATCAGGGTTTTGATGATTTCTTCATCACTTTTATCCACAAGACTGTGGATATTTATTGTTCCGTCCTGTACGGCACGCGCCGCAGCAAGCATATAACCCGCCTTGCGTCCGGACATGCCGCAGGCACGCAGATTCTCTTCCCCTGCTGCGAGAACGGTTTCCGGAGTGATCTCTCCCAAACGTTCACACAGCCGTGCCCATACGGTCGCAAGCGCTTTCCCCGATATCTGCTGCCCGGCAATTGAATTCACCAAAGCTGTAAACAGGTTGGGGATAACTTCCCGGTCTATATGGCCGATGCGCGCAATTGCTGCGCCCAGCACGGGATCATGCTTGGTCAAATAATCGGTTTCGGTTTTCCCATATGCAAAGAATTTCTTTTCCATTGAAAACTCCCTATCACAAAGGGCGGGGTTTCCCCCGCCCTTTTGACATTTATGCGTTTTTCTTGGCCAGTGCCTTCTGCTCAAAGCGTTCCTTCGCGACGATGGCGCGCTGATGCGTGCCCTCACCGATCAGGCCGGCTTCATCATAAGCCGCAACCTTGAAGGTCAGCATTTTGCCGTTCGGCGCGATTTCCACCAACTCGGTCTCCACGCGCACCTCCATGCCCTCGGGCGTGGCTGCAACATGGCTGACATTAACCAGCGTGCCGACCGTAGTCTTGCCCTCTTCCAGCTGGGGCGCAACCGATGCTGCCGCCGTGTTTTCAATTGCTGCGATCATCATGGGTGTGGCATATACCGACACCAGACCGCTGCCAACATTGCACGCCAGCTTATCCGCAGTGACCACAAACTTCTGCTCACCCTTGATTCCGATTTCCATATTCTTACTCTCCCTTTTTGCGGATCTCGGTCATGCCGCCCATATACGGCTGCAGCGGCTTCGGGATAGCAACCGATCCATCCGCACGCAGGTTGTTTTCGAGGAATGCAATCAGCATACGCGGGGGTGCAACCACCGTGTTGTTGAGCGTATGCGCGAAGTACAGCTCCTTGCTGTCCTTGCCGCGCACGCGGATACCCAGACGGCGCGCCTGTGCATCGCCCAGATTGGAGCAGGAACCAACCTCAAAATACTTCTTCTGACGCGGCGACCATGCCTCTACGTCGCAGGACTTCACCTTCAGGTCAGCCAGATCGCCCGAGCAGCACTCCAGCGTGCGCACCGGGATATCCAGCGAACGGAAGAAGTCGACCGTGTTCTGCCAAAGCTTGTCGTACCACATCGGGGATTCCTCCGGCTTACAAACGACAACCATTTCCTGCTTCTCAAACTGGTGGATACGGTATACGCCGCGCTCCTCGATGCCATGCGCGCCTACTTCCTTGCGGAAGCAGGGCGAATAGCTGGTCAGGGTCTGCGGCAGAGTAGCTTCGTCGTTGATCGTGTCGATGAACTTGCCGATCATCGAGTGCTCGGAGGTACCGATCAGGTACAGATCCTCGCCCTCGATCTTGTACATCATGTTCTCCATTTCCTTGAAGGACATAACGCCCTTGACCACGTCACCGTGGATCATGAACGGCGGGATATAATAGGTGAAGCCGCGGTCGATCATGAAGTCGCGCGCATAGGACAGGATGGAGGAGTGCAGACGCGCGATATCGCACTTGAGGTAATAGAAGCCGTTGCCCGAAGTGCGGCGCGCCGCGTCCAGATCAATACCGTCGAACGACTCCATGATATCCACATGATACGGGATTTCGTAATCCGGTACCACCGGATCGCCGAACTTCTCCAGCTCAACATTCTCGGAATCGTCCTTGCCGATCGGGACAGACGGGTCGATGATGTTCGGAATGACCATCATGCGGTTTTTGACTTCCTCGGCATAGGTCTTTTCATCCTCTTCGAGCTTGGCCATCTCGTCAGCCATTGCCTTGACCTCAGCCTTGACCTTTTCCGCTTCGTCCTTCTGACCCTTTGCCATCAGACCGCCAATCTCCTTGGACTTCTTGTTGCGCAGAGCGCGCAGCTCGTCGCAGCGGGTCTTGGCTGCACGGAATTTCGCGTCAAACTCGATGACCTCATCCACCAGCGGCAGCTTTTCGTCCTGGAACTTCTTCTTGATGTTTTCCTTGACCGCGTCCGGGTTCTGACGGACAAATTTGATATCCAGCATGGTTTTCTTCTCCTTCTATTTCCTTTAATTTTTACTCTGCATCACTATTTTGGATGTCCATTTGCTTCTGCACCGCTTCAAACAGCTTGTTGATATCCTCGCCAAAGCCGTCTTCCGTTTTGCCCAGCAAACGGTCCTCACTATATTTTTGCACCAGCTCATCATATGCCTTTTTGGCATCCGCTTGGTTTTCCGCCAACAGCTGTGCATTGATGCGCGCCAGAAGTGCATATACCTCGCGCTCTTCCATGCGCTGCTCGGTTGCGCTTACCACATCGGTTTCCGCCAGTTCAGTATCCAGCACTTCGCGTACCTTATCCAATGCTGCTCTTTGTGCATCAAACTGGGTTTGTAAATCTTCCATTTTTTGGGTTGCACCCTGCGCGACGGTCTGCTGCTCGTTGAGCTGATTGGTCAGTGTATCAAGCTGACGGTCGGCACGAGCCTGTGCGACATAGCTGATCAAAATGAGTGCAATCGCGACCGAAAACAGACCGACGATATAAAAGGTCAGTGTTGTGCGGCTGAGCTTTTTTTCGGGTTTTCCCTGCTCAGGCTTTTTCTTCTCGTCCATAGCAGTTCCTCCTTATACGCGCAAACCGCGCAGCGCTTCGATCAGGCGTTCCAAATCGTCCGCGCCGTAGTATTCCAGCGACAACGTACCGCTGTTTTTGCCCTGTTCAATGCAGATTTTGCGGCCGAGCACACTTTCCAGTTCCTTTTCGACCTCCGAGACATAGTCCACGGAAAAGCCTTCGGGCTGCGGCTTGGGCGCCGGTTTTTTGTTCATGCGCTTGGCCAGCGCTTCTGCCTGCCGCACGCTCATGCCGACCATCTGCTTGGCCGCTTCCACGCGCTTGTCCTCTTCTGCAACCGCCAGCACCGCGCGCGCATGACCGCCGGACAGCTTACCCTCGGATACCATGGTACGCACCTCATCGGGCAGCGCGAGCAAACGCAATGCATTGGCTACCGCAGGACGGGATTTGACCACGCGATGCGCGACCTCCTCTTGTGTCATACCGAATTGCTGCATGAGCAGCTCATAGCCTTCTGCTTCTTCGATAGGGTTTAAATCCTGCCGCTGCAAATTCTCGATCAGCGCCAGCTCCATGACTTCGCTTTCATGGGCTTCGAGCACCATGGCGGGAATCTCTTTCAGCCCTGCCAGACGGGCAGCACGCCAACGGCGCTCACCTGCAATGATCTGATAATATCCGTTTTTGTCTCCCGGCCGCACGGTGATCGGTGTGATAATACCGTGCAAACGGATGCTTTCCGCCAATTCCTCCAGCGCCTGCTGGTCGAATTTCTTACGCGGCTGGTTGGGGTTTGGCTCGATCTTTGATAATGCGATCTGTGATACACTGTCGGTCGCACCGGCAGCGCTCAAATCCGTCGCATCCGCGCCGAACAGGTTGGACAGGCCGCCTCCCAATCCTTTTTTGGTTGACGCCATGCTCAGCCTCTCCCCTTCCTTTCCGTTTTCTTCAGTATTTCATCTGCAAGAGACAAATATGCCTCCGCACCGCGGCACAGCCGGTCATAATCCGTGATAGGCTTGCCATGACTGGGTGCTTCGCTTAAGCGCACATTGCGCGGCACGACCGATGAAAATACCTGACCCGGGAAGTGCTTTTTCACTTCTTCCACAACCTGAATAGAAAGGTTGGTGCGGCCGTCAAACATAGTCAGCAGCACACCCTCCAGCTCCAGTGCGGGATTCATTGACTTTTTCACCATGCGCACGGTCGTCATCAGCTGGCTGAGGCCTTCCAGCGCATAATATTCGCACTGAAGCGGCACCAGAAAGCTGTCTGCTGCACACAAACAGTTGAGCGTCAGCAAGCCGAGCGACGGCGGACAATCAATAAAAATGTAGTCATAATCGTCGCGTACACGGTCCAACACGCTTTTGAGACGGTTTTCCCGGTTTTCCATTGCGATCAAATCCAGTTCCGCGCCCGCCAGATTGACGTTTGCGCCGATCAGATCCACCCATTTTGTGGATACGATCGCGCTTTTCACATCCGGCTCATCCGCTACAATCAAATCATAGACCGAGGTTTCGAGCGAACGCGGGTCCACGCCGAAACCGGAGGTTGCATTTCCCTGTGGATCGAAATCACACAGCAACATGCGTTTGCCGCGCTCATAAAGCGCAGCCGCCAGATTGATCGCCGTGGTGGTTTTCCCTACGCCGCCTTTTTGATTGGCGAACGCGATAATTTTCCCCATATCTGGTTCCCTCTTATCTTTGGTAATTTTCCTACGGGTTTCATTATATCACACCCTTGTGGGAATGCAAAGCAAATCCCTTAAATTTTACGATTTGTTTCACGTGAAACATAAAAAAAGAGCTGCCCTACGGCAGCTCTCTCCTTCGGTCAAATGTTTCACGTGAAACAAAGGCCGATCCTCTATGTCAAACACACGCTATGCACGCGCATGTGGAATACTGATGGTCAGGGTCAGACAATCCTCATCCTCGGTTTGGTCGACTGTTGCGCCGATGCCCGCATCCACCATCACACCGACCGCACGGTTGAGCGTATTCAGGAAAAACCGGACATCCTTAATCAAGCGCACCACCTTGCGCTCTCCCCCAATGGGTGGCGCATCCTTTTCCTTGAGCAAGGCATCTATGTACTGCTCCGAACGGCTGACGTTCAGATCATGCTCAATGATATACTTGGTCGCGTTAATGCGATCGTTCTCATCATCGAGCCGCAGCAGACAACGCGCATGACGCTCGGTCAGATTCGCACTACGAATCAATTCCATATTCTGCGTGGACAAACGCAGCAGGCGCAGCTTGTTTGCCACCGCGGACTGCGTCTTTCCAACCTTGCGCGCAGCTTCCTCCTGCGTCAGTCCATACTGGTCGATCAAGCGCTTGAAACCTTCCGCTTCCTCAAAGAAATCCAAATCACGGCGCTGCAAATTCTCCACCAGCGCAATCGCAGAAGAATCCTCATTATCCGCCGCAATCACCAGACAGGGCACATCATTCAGTCCCGCCACGCGCGCTGCACGCAGCCGTCTCTCTCCTGCTACCAATTCATAGCCGCCGCCCGGCGCGCGGCGCACCGTCAACGGATTGAGCACACCATATTGCCGAATGCTTTCCGCAAGCTGCGCAATCGCCTCCGGATCAAAATACTTGCGCGGCTGATTGGGATTGCGCACGATATCACTCACCCGCACCCGCCGCAACGTCCGGTCCTCTTTTCCTGTCACTAACGTCAAAACCGACATCATGTCATCTCCTCCTTGTGCTGTCGACCGGCTCAAAACACCACGCCGGTTTGTCCTTCGGTAATAGATTACCATATTATTACATTTTGGCAAGGAAAATCGACCGCAAAACCTGCCTTATTCGACACATATTTGTCATTTCCTCCCAGATATCACACATTTCCATGCATTTTCGGACAAAAAATAACCCTCTGTAATTTCCATACAGAGGGTAAACAATTTGTAATGCAATTGTATTACAGCGGATCGGTTTGAATCTTTTTGAAACGGCGCGGATATTTGTCCGGCGTTTCTTTGCTTTTTTGCAGACGCACCAGCACGCGCTCAACGCCATCATGCGGCACCGTGTAACGCAGCAGTTCAGCAGCTGGTGCACCTAATATGTCAAACGCCTGTGACGCAGAACCGACTTCATCCATGCAGTCGGCCGCCTTCATCGCATAAAACGCACCACCCGCCTTGACCATCGGCAGCGCCAGCTCACAGAGCACGCGAAGCTCCGCGACCGCTCGGGAAACCGCCAGATCAAACGATGCACGATGCACCGCCGCAAACTCCTCCGCGCGTCCATGCACCGGAAAGACATTGGTCAATTCCAGTGCATCAACAACCTCATTGAGAAAGTCAATGCGTTTGCGCTGCGCATCCAACAAGGTAAACTCCGCACCCGGGCATAGAATAGCAAGCGGCAAGCCGGGAAAGCCCGCGCCAGTGCCTACGTCCAGTACGGTCTCCTCTTTCTTAATATACGGTGCAAGCGAAGCGCAGTCGAGAAAGTGACGTGTAACGACTTCACAGGGATCAGTCACGGCAGTGAGGTTCATCACCTTATTCTTTTCGAGCAGTAAATCTGAATAACGCAATAATTTATCCACAGATTGTGGAGAAACCTCCGGGATAAACTGCTGCAAGCCGGAAACCAACAGTTCATATGCAGTCATGCCTTTTCCTCCTTCCAGCGCGTTTCAATATAAATCATCAGCGCGGTGATATCCGCCGGAGAAACACCGGAAATACGCGCGGCCTGTCCGAAGTTAAGCGGCCGCACCGCATTGAGCTTTTGCCGCGCTTCCAACCGAAGTGATTCAACCTGTTCATAATCCAAATCAGGCGGCAGCGGGCGCGACTGCAATTTGCGATACTGCTCCACGTCTTTTTGCTGGCGGTCGATATACCCCGCATACTTGACGCGGATCTCCACTTGTTCTCGGATGACCGCAGGCAATACAGGTCGCTCCGGATCAAACAGAGTCAAATCCGCATAGCTGAGTTCCGGACGGCGCAGCAGGTCGATCAGCTTGCATCCAGCCTTGACCGGCGCGCTGTTCTTTCCTGCCAGAAATCCATTGAGCGCATCCGACGGCGCGATACCGACCGCAGCAATACGGTCAATCTCCGCCTGTACCTGTTCGTATTTGTGGCGCACCTTTTCCCCACGCTCCGGTGGGTTCAGACCAATGCGCACACCAATCGGGACGAGACGTTCATCCGCATTATCCTGCCGCAGCAGCAGACGATACTCCGAACGGGAAGTCATCATGCGATATGGCTCATTCGTTCCGCGTGTTACCAAATCATCAATCAGCGTACCGATATAACCGTCCGCGCGGTCGAGGATGAGCGGCCCCTCTCCCTTGATGGCAAGCGCGGCATTCACGCCTGCGACCAGACCCTGTGCCGCAGCCTCTTCATAACCGGACGAACCGCAGAACTGTCCCGCACCGTATAGACCCTTGACCTTTTTGGTCTCGAGCGTTGGGCGCAGTTCCAGCGGATCGACGCAATCGTATTCAATCGCATAAGCCGGACGCATGATTTCCGCATGTTCCAACCCCTTGACTGTATGCAGCATATCCCGCTGCACGTCAAACGGCATGGAGGAAGAAAAGCCCTGTACATAAATTTCTTCCGTGTCCAGTCCCATCGGCTCCAAGAAAAGCTGGTGGCGCGGTTTATCCACAAAGCGCACAACCTTATCCTCAATGGACGGACAGTATCGCGGGCCAACGCCTTCGATCTGCCCGCCGTACAGCGGGGAACGGTCGAGATTCGCGCGGATCAGCTCATGCGTGCGGTCGGTGGTATAGGTCAGATAGCAAACCGCGCGGTTTTCCGGCGGACGGTCGGTTTCAAAGGAAAATGGAATGATCTCCTCTTCCCCTTCCTGCAATTCCAGACCGGAAAAATCAATCGAACGACGGTGAATACGCGGCGGTGTGCCGGTCTTAAAACGCTGAAGCCTTAAACCAAGCGAACGCAGCGATTCAGTCAGTGGCTTTGCCGCCGCCATACCATCCGGCCCGCTCTCCCGCGCATACTCGCCAATGATGATACGCCCACCAAGGAACGTACCGGACGCAATGATCACTGCTTTGGCAGGATGGCGCGCACCGATCGCGGTCACAACCGCAGACACTGCTCCATTTTCCGTTTCTACCGAAACGATTTCATCCTGCATCAGCTGCAAACCATCCTGCTGCTCGAGTGCATGTTTCATATACGTCCGGTATTTAACGCGGTCAGCCTGTGCGCGCAGCGAATGCACCGCCGGACCTTTTCCACGGTTGAGCATACGGTACTGGATGCAAGCCGCATCCGCCGCGCGTGCCATCTCTCCGCCCAGTGCATCAATCTCACGCACCAAATGACCCTTCGCCGTGCCGCCGATGGCAGGATTGCATGGCATATTACCGACTGCGTCCAGATTGATCGTAAAACACGCGGTTTTCATCCCAAGGCGTGCAGCAGCAAGCGCCGCTTCAATGCCCGCATGTCCCGCGCCGACAACGACAACATCAAATGCTTCGGCTGGAAAAACCGTCATGAATCCTCCTCCTTCTTCGTGCGTCACAGAGCTTGGCAAACAAAGGATGAATAAGTCAACCCTAGTGCACAGCTGTTGATAACTCTGTGTAAACTTTGGATAACTTGCACTTTTGGCAAATAAATTGATAACAAAAACAAAATATTAAAATCAAATATTACATATAGTAATATAATTGTCCCATGGAAAAGGGCCGCTGCGCGCGGCAGGCGGCCCTTCTCACTGTGGCATACATATTTATTTTCCCACGCAAAAATCACTGAAAATTCGGGAAACGACTGCTTCGGTCACAGTCTCGCCCGTGATTTCTCCAAGCGCGGCAATTGCACCTTCTGCATCCATGACGACCGCATCCGGCGTCATACCGGACTGCGCGGCATACAACGCAGCTTCACATCGCTCGGCCGCACGGGCCAGAGCAGCAGCCTGACGGGCGTTGGTAATCAATGCGCCGTCAAACGCGCCGTCACCCAAGCCAATCGTACGCGGAATAAGCGACAAAAGCTTATCCATACCGGCGCCGGTTTTCGCGGACAGCGGTACGATATGCAGGAAATGCTTTTTCAGCAGCTTTTCGTCCAACTGCTGCGGCAAATCCACCTTATTGACCACAGCAATCGCGCGGTGTCCCGCTGCGCGGGCAAGCACCAGCATATCCTCGTCCCCGATCGGCTGTGAACCGTCAAACACCGCAAGAATCAGTGCGGAAGCAGAAGCTTCCGCCATCGCACGGTCAATGCCCGCCTGTTCGATCGGATCGGTCGTATCGCGCAGACCTGCTGTATCGGTCACGCGCAGCAAAAGCTGGCCGACCTTGACGTTTTCCTCGATCAGATCGCGGGTCGTGCCCGGAATATCGGTCACGATCGCGCGCTCCCGACCGAGCAGCGTATTGAGCAGTGTGCTTTTGCCCGCATTCGGACGACCCAAAATCACACACGGGACACCCTCACGCAGGATACGGCCGCGCTCATAGCTTTCGGCCATTGCATACAAACGGCTGGTGGTACGGTGCAGCAGTGCAGCGGCATCATCAAACAAGATCGGGTCGATATCCTCATCCGGGAAATCCACGACCGCATGAAAATGCGCTACCATACCGATCAATTCCTCCCGCATCTGCTGCACGGGAGAGCCGACCGCACCCATCATCTGCGCCGCTGCATTCTGCGCCGCTTCAGCAGTGCGGGCGGTAATCAAATCATGCACGGCTTCCGCCTCGGACAAACCAAGCTTGCCGTTTAAAAACGCCCGGCGGGTAAATTCGCCTGCTTCGGCCTGTCGCACGCCCTGCGCAAACAGCGCATCGAGCGCCTGCTGCAGCACAGCGGTCGAACCATGGCATTGCAATTCCGCCATTGACTCACCGGTATAGGTATGCGGCGCATGAAACACCACTGCATAACAGCAGTCGATCATCTTGCCGTTTTTATCATGCAGTGTGCCGTAAACCAGCTTTTGCCCCGGTGCATCCAGCATACGCTTGCCGTTTTTTGCACGGAAAATAGTATCCACCGCCTGTATCGCCTGCTCACCAGACACCCGAATCAAACCGATCGGTCCGCCGGCGGAAGAAATGGCGGCAATCGTATCGTTCATAGACAATACCCCGCGTTAAGAACGCGAACGGAAGCTGTTATCCGGTGCAATCACAACACGACGACCCGGCTCGGTGCCGGTCGAGTACGTTGTGATACCGTTGAAATCCTGCAGCGCAGCATGGATGATGCGGCGCTCATAGGGATTCATCGGTTCCAGCGTCATCGAGCGATGGGACTTGACCACCTTCATTGCCATCTTGCGGGCAAGACGCTCCAGACTCTCCGCACGCTTTTCGCGGTAATTCTCGGTGTTGACCGACAAGCGCACATGCTCGTCCAGCGCGTTATTGAGCACCAGCGAACCAAGATACTGGATCGCATCCAGCGTATCGCCGCGGCGGCCGATGATCGGGCCCATATCCGGGCCGGAGATCTCCAGACGCAGCTGGTCGCACTCGACCTGCGGCAGTGTCTTGACTTCGCCTTCCACACCCATTTTCTCGAGCAGACCGGTGACAAAATCGGTTGCCAGCTGTTCTGCCTTCTTCATGCACTCTTCCGAAACCGGAATCAGCTCGCGCTCCTTAGGAACGGACGGGGTTACCGGACGTTCCTCACGCGGACGACGGTCGCGGCGGCCGCCGCGCTCCCGGCGCGGACGCTCCCGACGCGGCGGGCGCTCCACTTCCAGCTTTTCCGGTACAAAATCCGCCGGCGCAGCCTTGACCAGACGCGGCGTGTCATCCTCATCCGTAATGGACAGCTTCTGCGGCTTCATAGCGGGCTTTTCTTCCTTCGCCGGCTTTTCCGCACGATGCGGCTTTGCGGGTTTCTCCACAGGGGTGTGGACAGGTTCCGCTTTTTTGACCGGCTCATCGGGCACCTCATAGGTGACGCGCACGCGCGCAGGCGTTGCGCCGATACCGAGAAAACCCTTTTTGCCGTTATCCAAAACCTCTACCGATACATCATCCCGGTCCATCCCGAGCTGCTTGAGCGCTGCTTCAATGGCAGCGTCTCGGGTATCGCCCGTAGTTTCGATATATTTCTCCATAACTTACTTGTCCCCCTTCTTTTTCTTCGCGTTCTGGGACTGTTCCTGCTGGGCCGCTCTTTGTGCCGCACGCTTGGCTTCCTTTTCCGCCGCAATGCGCGCAGACTCTTCCGCGTCCTGCTTCTCCTTTTTGCCGCGCAGGTAGGTCGTCAGCACGATTTCCTGCACACAGGAGAATACGTTGTTGAAAATCCAGTAAATACCGATCGTACCCGGCAAGATAAAGCCGAAATACAGCGACATAAGCGGCATAATGAGATTCATCATCTTCATCTGGCTGGCCGCAGCATTATTCTTAATGCCCTGCATTTTCTGCATGACAAAGCTTGCAAGGAATGCAGTTGCACCCGACAGGATCGGGATGATCCACAAAATGCTCGGATTGGAAATAGACGGGGTCTGCGCAAGATTCAAACCGAGGAAGTTGAAATCAATATTGAGCAGTTCGCCTGCACCGTTGGTGATGTTGGTCACCGTATCCGGCCAAACGCCGCCGTTCTGCGTGAACAGGTCACCCAGCTTTTCCGCGATCGTGATCTGTCCATAGTAACCGGCGGATGCCATATCAACACCAACCAGCGAGCCGAGCTGCGAGATCACATCGTCGCTAAAGCCCATCATGAACTTGAGCGGCTGCTGTACCGCATAGTACAGACCCATCATGATCGGCAGCGGGATAAACTGCGGCAGACAGCCGGACATCGGATTGACGCCGTGCTTATCATACAGCTTTTGCATTTCCTCGTTGAGCTTGATGCGGTTGTTGGCATACTTCTTTTGCAGCTGCTGCATTTCTGCATTGAGCGCATTCATGGCGAGCATACTCTTTTTGCCCTTGATCGCCAGCGGAATACAAATCAGCTTGACCAGCAAGGCGAACAGGATGACCGCAAGACCATACGAGCCAACCGCCTTAAAGATTGCCAGCAGGATCAGACCAAGCGGCCTGACGATGACAAGTCCGAAAATTTCTCCCATATAAACCTCCGTAGGGTTGTTTGTTCATTCGTGAAGCGAAACTAAGACCGATTCCACCCTTTTTCTTCTTCTTCCGTTACGGCACGGGATCATATGGCCCGCGTTTGGAGAAGGGATGGCACCGGCAGATGCGTTTGAACGCCAACCAGCTGCCTTTGAGCGCGCCGTATTTCTCGATCGCTTCGATCGCATATTGCGAACAGGTCGGGATATAACGGCAGCAAGGTGGCTTGGTCGGTGAAATATGCCGACGGTAAAACCGGATCGCCGCCAGCAAAAAACGCTTCATGACCGAGCTGCTGCGACTTTATTTTCCTGCAAAGCCCGCAGCAGCGATTTCTCAATTTCCAAATAGGTTGCGCCCACCGCGCGGCTGCGCGCGACGAGCACCAGATCCACGCCTACCGCAAATTCGTCCTCATGCAGACGATACGCCTCGCGGAACAGGCGTTTGACGCGGTTCCTCTGCACCGCGCCGGCCAGCTTGGCACTGACCGTCAGTCCCAACCGGTTATATCCCAGCCGGTTCTTCCGGCAGTACAGCACCAAATGCCGCCCTGCCGTGGAAGTCCCACGGTGATACAATCGCCGGAACTCATGGTTTTCCTTCAAGGATATGGTGTGTTTCATCTTTTTCTCCTCGTTTTTCCGATGCCCGAGAAAAAACGGAAGGTAACGCACCCTTTGCAGGCGCGTTATCTCAATTTCTTTGCAGCTAAGTATGTTTTGCAAAGCTGACCGCATCGCTTGTGTTCCGGCGGATGCGACCCAAATCCTTTTCGCCGGTTTCCTTCGTCAAGCTAAAGAGAGTTCTTTCCAGCCTGTCCCATTTTTGACAAAAGAAAAAGCGAACCGCAGAATAAAGCGGCTCGCTTCGTTTTTCCTTCGCGCCGCCGGCGCGTATTGAAAAATCGGGTTTCGCTTAGTGCGTCAGGCGTGCGCGGCCCTTGGCACGGCGACGGGCCAGTACCTTGCGGCCGTTCGACGTACGCATACGCTTGCGGAAACCATGCTCCTTGGAGCGCTGACGCTTCTTGGGCTGATACGTTCTCTTCATTTCTTCGTGCACCTCCCTATTTATGGATTTACGGATGGGCACCGGCATAGGTCCGGCGCGAGACGCGGGCATATGCCGCTGCCTGTCCGCAGAATATGAGACAATAAATATTATCCTATAGAAGCACCAAAATGTCAAGGATTTTTTGTGTTTTCAACATCTTGGGGAAAAGTTTCAAAATCACACTATACATTGGGCCACCAAACGGAAAACACAAAATTTTATACACAAATTTCCGCACAGCTGTGTAAAACCCTTGCTGTTGAATCCGCTTAAGACTTGTGCTATTATATTATTATCTATGTACTTATATCGACAGGAGGCGCCCCATGGCTAATAATATATTGGAAATGGCGCTCGAACGCCTTGAACGCGATTTCCCGCCGTCCAGCCTTTCCGCCTGGTTTGACGATGCAACGGTTGTTTCTTTTTCGGACAACCGTTTGATTTTGCATTCTCCGGTTCAATTCAAAAAAGAATTTATCGACCAGAAATTCATTGAACCGCTGCAAAACGCGCTGTATGAGCTGACCGGCGATCCGACAACCGTCGTGGTCGTTACCGGCGAATACACTGCGCCGACCACCAGCTCTTCCCCATATGATGATTACACCTTTGAGCGGTTCATCGTCGGTTCGAGCAACAAGTTTGCACATGCGGCGGCGCTTGCGGTCGCGCAGCGTCCCGCGGCGGAAAACAACCCGCTGTTTATTTACGGTAACTCCGGACTGGGCAAAACCCACTTGATGTACGCGATTGCAAACGT
Organism: Clostridiales bacterium; assembly: GCA_019421385.1. Taxonomy (GTDB): domain Bacteria; phylum Bacillota; class Clostridia; order Oscillospirales; family Butyricicoccaceae; genus Agathobaculum. The sequence goes on along the minus strand of JAHZFK010000003.1, from coordinate 83,882 downwards.
TTTGCGCCGCACGCATCCGGAATTCCGCATCATCTATGTCAAGGGTGAGGACTTTACCAACGAGTTGATCACCGCCATTCAGGAAGGCAACGTGCAAACCTTCCGCAACAAATACCGCATGGTCGACCTGCTGCTGCTGGACGACGTACAGTTTATCGCGGGCAAGGAGCGCACGCAGGAAGAATTTTTCCATACATTCAATGCGCTATACGAAGCGAAAAAGCAGATCGTACTGACCTCCGACCGGCCGCCCAAGGAAATCAATACACTGGAAGACCGCATGAAAACCCGCTTTGAGTGGGGCCTGCTGGCAGATATCCAGCCACCGGACTTTGAAACCCGTATCGCCATCATCCGCGACAAAGCGGTCAAGATGGGGGTCGATTTGCCCGACGACGTCTCCACCTACATTGCGGAGAACATCCAAGCCAACATCCGACAGCTGGAAGGCGCGGTCAAGAAAATCAAGGCCATGCATGAACTGATGAGCGAACGCATCACCGTTGCACTGGCGGAAAACGCGATTGATGCCCTCCGCATCGAAAATCCCGGCCTCAATCCCACGCCCGAACGCATTATGGAGGCCGTCGCTAACTATTTCTATATCCCTGTCGAGCAAATGATCTCGCAAAACCGTTCTAAGGATGTTGCCTACCCGCGCCAAATGGCGATGTACATGATCCGTCAGGAGCTGGAATATTCCTTCCCCGATATTGCAAAGATTTTCAAGCGCGACCATACCACGGTCATGCACGCCTGCAACAAAATCGAGGAGGAGCGCAAGAACTCCCGAGAGACCGAAGAGGTCATCAAAAAGCTGCACAATAACATCCGTGGGGAATAAAAAATCTGTCCACATATCCCTGTGGATTCCACAAGAGTTGTCCTGTGGATAAAAAAACAAACTGTGGAAGCTGTGGAGCGCATAAAATTCATCCACATCCTCCTGTGTACGACATTTCCCGCACCACGTCTAGCTTTTCACCGTTTTTCCCCAATTTCCCCAGCCCCTACTACTACGATAAAATCCTATCCTGTTTTTTCTTACGATTTCCAAAGAAAGAGGAACGACCGATGAAATTCTCCTGTGAAAAAGAAACACTGCTCAGCCTGATCGGTACTGCCTCCCGTGCCGTTACCGGCAAAAGCTCTATGCCACTGCTTGAAGGCCTGCTCATTACTGCCGAAACAGATTCTCTAACCATGACCGGCTACGATCTTTCCATGGGCATCCGCACCACAGCCGAAGCCGACATTGTCGAACCCGGCAGCATCGTGCTCAACGCAAAGCTATTTTATGACATTGTCCGCAAGCTGCCGCAGGATGTTGTCTATCTGGAAACCGACGACAAACTGCTGACCACCATCAAATGCGGCCGCGCTGTATTTAACTTGGTGGCTACCGAAGCGGACGAATACCCGGCTTTGGCCGAGGTTTCCGCCGATACTGGCTTTTCTCTGCCGCAGTCTATGCTCAAAAGCATGATCGCACAGACGATTTTTTCGGTATCTGACAACGAATCCAAACCCATACACACCGGCTGCCTGTTTGAACTGGAAGCAAACCGTCTGAACGTGGTCGCCGTCGACGGCTATCGCCTGTCTGTGCGCCGCGAAACCGTGGAAGGCATTTCCGGAGATATGAAATTTGTCGTGCCCGGCCCATCCCTGCGCGAAATCGAACGTATTTTAACCGAAGAAGACGGCGATGTAGAGATTTTTCCCGATCGAAAGAATATTTTGTTCCGTATCGGCAGCACAACGCTCATTACCCGCCTGATCGACGGCGAATTCCTCAACTACCGCGCGGCGATTCCCTCAGAATTTGAATATGTTGTTAAAGCAGATCGGCATGAGCTGATCACCTGCATCGAACGTGTGTCTCTGATCGTATCGGAAAAGCTGAAAAATCCGGTTCGTTTCCATTTTGACGGCTCTTATGTGCAAATGTCGTGCATCACGGCTGTTGGCAAGAGCTATGATGAATGTGCATTTGAAGGTACGATCGACGATTTGGAGATTGGTTTCAATAACCGCTATATTTTGGACGCGCTGCGTGCAGCTGGCGACGATACGGTCAAAGTGCAGCTCAAGGGTGCACTCAATCCGATCGTTATTTCGCCGCTGGAAGGCGATAAGTACACCTATTTGGTGCTGCCGGTGAGGTTGAAGGCCAATGAATGAGATCAAAATTGAAACAGAATTCATAAAACTGGATGCACTTCTAAAATTTGCTAATTTAGTGATGTCCGGCGGCGAAGCCAAAATCCGCATTGCCGAAGGGGAAGTGCTGGTAAACGGCGAGCCCTGCACCATGCGCGGAAAAAAGCTGCGCCCGGGCGACACCGTGACACTCGACAGTGAAACCGTCAAAATCGTATGAATATCCGTTCTTTGGAGCTGGAACAGTTCCGAAATTATGAGAATGCGCGGTTTGTATTCGACCCGGCGGTCAACCTGATCTGCGGCGAAAATGGACAGGGAAAGACCAATCTGCTCGAAGCAGCCGCCGCCTGCTCCACCATGCGTTTATTCCGCACGGCACAGAAAAAAGAAGGCTTGCGTTTTGGAGAAGATCACGCGCGGATTATAGCAGATTTTCAGGCACAGGGGCGCGATTTTGCACTGGAACTGCGTCTTTCGCGCACAAAATCCATGGAAATCTACAAAAATGGCGTGCGGCAGAAGCGGCAGGCCGATGCGCAAGGGCTTTTGAAAACCGTGTTGTTTTGCCCTGAGGATCTCATGCTGGTGCGGCAGGGCGCGGGCGCAAGACGGCGCTTTCTGGATACCGCGCTGTGCCAGCTGAGGCCATACTATGCGCGCTATCTGGAGGAATATAACCGCTTGCATGAACACAAAACCCGCATCCTGCGCGACAGTGAGGAAAAGCCATCGCTGCTCTCGATGTGGGAGGATTTTTCGCTGCGTATGGCGCATATCGGTGCGCAAATCATACGTTATCGTGCCTATTATTGCAAAAAGCTGCTCGAAGCGGCGGCGACTGTCTATGCCGATATTGCACCGCAGGAGGTTCTTTCGGGTGAGTACCAGACCGTCTCCTCCGTGACCGATCCCTTTGCATCCGCAAAGCAGATCGAGCAGGAACTGATCGACCACGTTTTGCGCCATAAACAGGCGGAAATCGCGGCGCGAAGCTGTCTTTCCGGTCCACATAAGGACGATTTGGTGTTGCTGCTCGATGGGCGCAGCGCAGCATCCTACGGCTCGCAAGGACAGGTGCGCACCTGTACGTTATCGCTCAAACTTGCCGAGCGTGAGCTGTTTTTCGGAGAGGACGGCGAGTATCCGGTTTTGCTGCTGGACGACGTGCTTTCCGAACTGGATCGCCGGCGGCAGGACTTTGTGTTAAACCGTATTTCGGCCGGTCAGGTCATGATTACCTGCTGCGAGGACGGCATTTCGGATAAGCTGCGTGCAGGCGCAGTATTTGAGATAAAAAACGGTAAAATCATTTGAGTTTTTCGGTCTGTTTGGTACACAAAACCTGAAAAAAGTGGTATAATCAGAATAGAATACAGCCCGAGGGATAGACCGGCGGACGAGCCTCCGCGCGGCGGCTGAAAAAACCCGCGCGCGGTCGTTTTGCGGTCTGTTATTTTGTCCATTTTATGCGAAAACAGGAGGATATTCCATGTATCTGCATCTGGGACAAGATTATATTGTGCCGCTGCAAAGCGTGGTCGCCGTGTTCGATATGGACACTGCCACCGCCTCCAAGCGTACCGCCCGCCTGATCGAGCGATTACAGGACGAAGGACGCATCATCGAGCTGTATGAGGATTTGCCGCGCGCCGGCGTTTTATGCGAAAATGCGCTGGGCGAAACGCTGTATTTGACCAGCCTGTCATCACAGGCATTGCAGCGCCGCGCGGAAAAAGGATATGCGATATGACCCTCTGTATCGTTAACCGCAATTTCTGGAAAGGAAATTAAATCATATGAGTGAAGAAATGGAAATCAAGGACGAAGTGCTCGACCTGAAGGTCACCGACACCTATGACGAAAGCCAGATTCAGGTGCTCGAAGGCCTGGAGGCTGTGCGCAAGCGTCCGGGTATGTATATCGGCTCGACCTCGGCGCGCGGCCTGCACCATCTGGTGTATGAGATCGTCGATAACTCGATCGACGAAGCGCTGGCGGGCTACTGCACCCATATTGAGGTGACGATCGAAAAGGGCGATATCATCCGCGTGGCGGATAACGGCCGCGGCATCCCCTGCGGCATCCATCCGCAGATGGGCATTCCGACGCTTGAGGTCGTTTTGACCGTGCTGCACGCAGGCGGTAAGTTCGACGGCTCGGGCTATAAGGTGTCCGGCGGTCTGCACGGCGTTGGTTCGTCGGTTGTAAACGCCTTGTCTGACTGGCTGGAAGCTGAGGTGCGCGACGGACACACCAAGCACTATATGCGCTTTGAGCGCGGCGTGACGCAGATCAAAATGCGCGACACGCCCTGCGAGAGCGAAACCGGCACGACCATCCGCTTCCACGCCGACCCGGAGATCTTTGAGACGACTATCTTTGAGTTCGACGTGCTGGAAAAGCGTCTGCGCGAGCAGGCATTCCTGAATGCAGGTCTCAAAATCACGTTGCGCGACGAGCGCGACGATGAGCCGGTCGAAGAGGTCATGCACTACGAGGGCGGTATCCGCCAGTTTGTGCAGCACCTCAACCGCACCAAGAACCCGCTGCATGAGCAGGTCATCTACATGGAGGGCAGCCGCGATACCTCGATGGCCGAAGTTGCCATGCAGTATACCGACAGCTACAGTGAGCTGTTGCTGTCCTTTGCCAACAACATCAACACGACCGAGGGCGGTACGCATGAGACCGGCTTTAAGGCCGCGCTCACCCGCGTGCTGAACGAATACGGCCGCAAATATAAGCTGCTGAAAGACGACGAGTCCTTCAAGGGCGAGGACGCGCGCGAAGGTCTGACCGCGATCATTTCGGTCAAGTTGCAGGAAGCGCAGTTCGAAGGACAGACCAAGACCAAGCTGGGCAACAGCGAAATGCGTACGCTGGTGGACGCGATGGTGTCCGAAAAGCTGATGACCTTCTTTGAGGAAAATCCGCAGGTCGCCCGCACGATCATCGACAAGGCACAGACCGCTGCCCGCGCCCGCGAAGCGGCGAAAAAGGCGCGCGAAATGACACGGCGCAAGTCCGCGCTTGATTCGGCTTCTCTGCCCGGCAAGCTGGCTGACTGCATTGAAAAAGACCCGACCTATACCGAAATCTACATCGTCGAGGGTGATTCCGCAGGCGGTTCGGCCAAGGAAGGCCGCGACCGGCGGCATCAGGCCATCCTGCCGCTCTGGGGCAAGATGCTCAACGTCGAAAAGGCGCGCCTTGACCGTGTATATGGCAACGATAAGCTGACTCCCATGATCACCGCGTTCGGCGCGGGCTTTGGCGACGATTTTGATTTGTCCAAGCTGCGTTACGGCAAAATCATTCTGATGGCCGATGCCGACGTCGATGGCAGCCATATCCGTACCCTGCTGCTGACATTCTTCTTCCGCTTCATGCGTCCGCTCATTGAGCATGGACATGTTTATATCGCGCAGCCGCCGCTCTTCAAGAATGAGAAGGGCAAGGATGTGCGCTATACCTACACCGACGAGCAGCAGCGCGAATGCATCGCCGAGATGGGCGAGGGCGTGCGCGTACAGCGGTACAAAGGCTTGGGCGAGATGGACCCGCAGCAGCTGTGGGAGACCACCATGGACCCGGCAAACCGCACGCTGTTACAGGTGACGATGGAGGACGCGGCGGCGGCCGACGAGACCTTTGCGCTTCTGATGGGCGAAAAGGTCGAGCCGCGGCGCGAATTCATTGAGAAAAATGCCAAGTATGTTATGAATCTGGACGTTTGATGCGCGGACGGTATGCATAATAACGCCAACAATTCCGGAGGCAAAGAATGAGTCAAGAATACGAACAGCAAAAAATATTGCAGGTCGATCTCGAAAAAGAGATGAAAAAGAGCTACATCGACTATGCGATGAGCGTCATTGTCGGCCGCGCGCTGCCCGATGTGCGCGACGGCTTAAAGCCTGTACACCGCCGTATCCTGTACGCGATGTACGAGGACGGCCTGACCTCGGATAAGCCTTACCGTAAGTCCGCAACGACCGTCGGTAATGTGCTCGGCCGCTATCATCCGCACGGCGACGCGTCGGTTTATGATGCTTTGGTGCGTTTGGCGCAGCCCTTTTCGCTGCACTATCCGCTGATCGACGGCCACGGCAACTTCGGTTCGGTCGACGGCGATCCCCCGGCAGCTTACCGTTATACCGAGGCTCGTATGGCCAAGCTGGCCAACTATATGCTGGCCGATATCAAGAAAAACACAGTCGACTTCGAGCCGAACTTCGATGAAGAACGGCAGGAGCCGGTCGTGCTGCCGTCCCGTTTCCCGAACCTGCTGGTCAACGGCTCGTCGGGTATCGCGGTCGGTATGGCAACCAACATCCCGCCGCACAACCTGACCGAGGTCGTGGACGGCATCTGCTATGTGATCGACCATCCGGAAGCCGAGATGGACGAGATCTGCCAGTTCATCAAGGGACCGGACTTCCCGACCGGTGGTGTCATCATGGGCCGCAGCGGCATCCGTGCGGCGTATGCGACCGGCCGCGGCAAGATCAAGGTGCGTGCCAAGACCGAGATCGTTGATCTGCCGAACGGCAAGAGCCAGATCCTGATTACTGAAATTCCCTACATGGTCAACAAGGCGCGTCTGGTTGAGTCTATGGCGAACCTCGTCAAGGACAAGCGCGTTGATGGTATCACGAATATTCAGGACCATTCCTCGCGCGAGGGTATGCAGATCGTGGTCGATATCCGGCGCGATGCCAACGCGCAGGTCATTTTGAACCAGCTGTTTACCTATACGCAGCTGGAGGATACCATTTCGATGATCCATATTGCGCTTGTGCCGGGTGCATCGGGCAAACTGCAGCCGCGCGTGCTCACTCTGCGGCAGATCATAGACCAGTATGTCGCGTTCCAAAAGGACGTGGTTGAGCGCCGCACGCGCTTTGACCTGAAAAAAGCGCAAGATCGCGCGCACATTCTGGAAGGTCTCAAGGTGGCCACCGATAATATTGACCGCATCATTGCCATTATCCGCGCGTCCAAAAACGAAGCGGAAGCCAAGGTCAACCTGATGGCAGAGCCGTTCTGGATCGACCAGATCGCGCTGCTCGGTATTGTGGACGGCTCGGAGCATTTCGAGTTCCACCTCGACGAGCCGCAGGCACAGGCAATCGTGGATATGCGTCTGGGCCGTCTGTCTGGTCTGGAGCAGGAGAAAATCAACGACGAATATAAGGAACTCGAAGGCAAAATTGCGGGCTTTGAGGAGATTTTGTCCTGCGATGCGAATATTCTTGAAGTTGTCAAGACAGAATTGCAGGAGATCAAGCAGAAGTACGGCGATGAGCGCCACACCGAGATCGCGAATGTCGCAGACGAGATCGACATCGAGGATTTGATCGAGGAGCAGACCTGTGCTTACACGCTGACCCATTTTGGCTATATCAAGCGTCAGCCGACTTCGGTTTACCGTGCGCAGCGGCGCGGCGGCCGCGGCGTGTCCGCGATGAGCACGCGCGAAGAGGACTTTGCAAAGGACATTTTCACGGCCTCGACGCATGACACCATTCTGTTTTTCTCCGACCGCGGTAAGGTGTATAAGCTCAAGGGTTACCAGATTCCCGAAACCGGCCGCTCGGCAAAGGGCATGAACATCGTTAACCTCTTGGAGCTGGAAAGCGATGAGAAGATCACCGCGATGTTCGCCATCAAGGAGTTTGCAGACGACAAGTTCCTGTTCTTTGTCACTCGGCAGGGCGTTGCCAAGCGCGTAGTGCTGTCTGACTTGCAGAATATCCGCCGCGCAGGTCTGCGGGCGCTCAACCTCAATGAGGATGACGCGCTCGTCGATGTGCGCCTGACCGACGGCGAGCAGAATATCCTGATTGCAACGCATGAGGGCCGTGCGATTTGCTTCGATGAGAATGAAGTGCGTGCAATGGGCCGTACAGCGACCGGTGTACGCGGCATCCGCCTGAGCGAAGGCGATTATGTTGTCGGCGCAGCGCGGGCGCGCAAGGGCGCTTATGTGCTCTCTATCACTGAGAACGGCTACGGCAAGCGCACGCCTGTTGAGGAGTTCACCATCCATCATCGTGGCGGTGGCGGCATGATGCTGCATAACCTGACCGCTAAGACCGGTCTGGTTGCCGGCATTGCAGTCGTGGACAGCGAAAACGACGTAATGATCATCACAGATGACGGCGTTATCATCCGCACGGGCTGCGAGGAGATCCGCGAATGCGGCAGAGGATCGCAGGGCGTTATCGTCATGCGCACAAGTGAGGACGTAAAGGTCATTTCAATTGCGCGCACGGACAAGCAGGAAGAGGGCGAAGCCACTGAGGACAGTGAATCGACCGAATCTACTGAGTCAACGGAAGAGTAAAAAATAAAGGACGCACGAAAGTGCGTCCTTTTTCTTCCCCCTCCCCTATCTCATGCAAAGAATTATCCACAATACTGTGGAGAAAAAACTTGACGGTATCCATATGATGTGATATATTTATCACACAGAGATACAAATATATCACATGTGGGAGGGATAGACTATGACACTGACCCGCGCAAAAAAACTCCACGCTGCCGCGTGGGGCGTGCTCGTCGTCCTGTGGGTGTTTGCCAAAAACTTCGGCCCGATCAAGGACCAGCCGTGGCAGGGCATCGGCATCGCGCTGTGCGTGGTGCTGCTAATTGGTCTGTTGCTGCTGGAATTTGGGCTTGGCGTGGAAAAGCCGGACGAGCGCGCCAATGCCAACGGTTATAAGGCCAATTCCCTGCTGTTTAACCTGCTCAACGGCGCGCTGGTGCTCTATATCCTTTTCGGCAAGGAAATGCCGCTCACCATCTCCTATGAGTATGCCATTCTGCTTATGGCGCTGCTCAATGTGTTTCAGGATCTGGCATTTTTATATTACGAACGCCGTGCGTCGTGACCACCATGCTGAAAACACGGATCAAGGAGCTGCGCGCCGCGCGCGGCATGGATCAAGTACAGCTGGCGGAACTGGTCGGTGTGCGTCGTGAGACGATCGGCAGATTGGAAAACGGACAGTATAATCCATCGCTCAAGTTGGCAATGGATATTGCAAAGGTGTTCGGTCTGACCGTTGAAGAGGTTTTCACTTTTACCGAGGAATGAGAAAAGAAAAGACCGTTTTCGGATGAAAACGGTCTTTTTGTATCCTTTATGAATGAAAAACGAATTACTCTGCGGTATAGGGAAGCAGAGCGATGTGACGGGCGCGCTTGATTGCCTCGGTCAGCTGGCGCTGATGACGCGCGCAGGTACCGGTCATACGGCGGGGCAGGATCTTGCCGCGCTCAGACATATACTTGCGAAGCTTGCCAGCATCCTTGTAATCAACGTGCTCGACTTTATCAACACAGAAAGCGCAAACCTTGCGGCGGCGACGGCCGCGCTGCGGGCGCTCTGCACGCTCCGGACGGGGCGTGAATTCCTTCTTGGTTTCTTCCATTGTCGCGTAACCTCCTTCAGTTTAGAATGGGACATCGCCGTCGTCATCGGCCAGCTCCTGAAAATCCGAATCGCCCGCAGGCAGATCGAATGCAGGAGTTACCTGAGACGCGGCAGGCTCGGGCCGCATCTGCGATCCGTTATCATAGCCGCCATAACCGCCGCCTGCGTAACCAGCGTTTGCTTCACGGGACTTTTTGGTCTCGCCGAAGGAAACTTCGTCGCAGTTTACCTCAATCGCGGTGCGGTTATTACCGTTCTGATCCTGCCACTGGCGGGACTGAACACGGCCGACTACGATCGCCATAACGCCCTTTGCAAACCACTGTGAAACAAACTCCGCCTGACGGCCCCATGCGACGCAGTCGATGAAGTCGGTCTGGCGTTCGCCGTTCGGGCCTTTGCGGTCGCGGTCGATCGCAAGGCGGAACGAGCACACAGCCATGTTGGATTGCGTGTGGCGCAGCTCGGGATCGCGGGTCAAACGACCCATCAGAATAGCCTTATTGAGCATTGGTCGTTCACCGCCTTAGTCGTCCAGGCAGACGATCAGGGAACGCATGATGCCGTCCGTAATCTTGTAGATACGGTCCAGCTCGGCCGGGAACTCCGGCTTGGACTCAAAGCGGATCAGGGTGTAAACGCCTTCCGTCTGGTCCTCAATCGGGTACGCCAGACGGCGCTTGCCCCAATCCTCAACTTCTACGTTCGTGCCGTTCGCCTCGACGAGAGACTTGAACTTGTCCACAACAGCGGTAGCCGCTGCCTCTTCCAGCGTGGGGTTGACAATGAAGATCGTCTCGTACTTGCCAGAAATCTTTGCCATATTCTTAGCACCTCCTTTTGGACTTTTGGCCCACATCCTTTGATGTGAGCAAGGATACTTTACTATTATATCGAATAGATAGAAAAAGTCAAGGAAAATTTGAAAAAAAGATTGACGAAAGCAAAAAAACATGATATACTATCAAGGCTGACATACGGAAACGCTGTCAGTTCAGATTGTTGCTTGCGTGGCTCAGTTGGTAGAGCAGCGCATTCGTAATGCGCAGGTCGCCGGTTCGAGTCCGGCCGCAAGCTCCACAAAAAACCCGTTATTTCGAAAGAAATAACGGGTTTTTTTTACTTTTTAGAGTTTTCTAAAACATTTCACCCAGCTACAATCATTTTGCCGCGCAGCATTTTCTTTATCGCAAACGGTTGAAATAAATTTTTTTGCTGCCTTCCAATGGTTTTAACCATTTTCGTTCTATTCCACTCACTCTTTGACGCTCTTAATTCCACTGTTTCCAGGTGCTCCGGCGCTGTTTGGGTTTGAGGTATTGTAACTCCGACGAGGATTGTATACAAGTCATTTCTGTCCCTCAGGCGTATCGGTTTTTCGAACGCCTAATCAAAGAATACAGTCTGACGAGAGGAGTTACCTCACCTTCTCAGGAGCCAACAAAGGCCTGCAGCTGTGCGTTCCACGGCTTGGTTGTAGTGATTGCCTGGATTCAGCTGGAACACTGTGTCAATGCCCTTGTTTTGATAGAAAGCGTGAATCTCATCTGTATTCTGTCGAACACTTCGCAGAACCGGGTTTCGAGTTTTGCTTTCCTTATTTGGGAAAATGGATATCGTTTTGCCCTTTGTTGAGAAAGTGTACATAATTTGAATCATTCGCTTTCTATTTTGATAGGGAGCAGTGCACAGGAAAGTCCTGTTTATTGGATAAATATTGTGCGAAACTATTTCAAAATAATGGTGAACGCATTGTCGACAAAGCCGGATGGTTTTGTTGATATTTTCCAGTAAGTCCTTGTCGGATTTTAGAATTCCAGTTATACTAAGTACAATATACATCCATAAAGAGAAGATAGGAAGAGTGAAATATAATGCTGTCTCCTGGCCTTTATGAACAAGTCATCAATACTGCCCTGAACCGCGAGCTTTCGGAAATCCCAGATGCCCGTAAATCGGTTGCGCCCATTGACAAGGCGGAAAAAATAGATTATTGCAAGTAGATTTTGGAGGAAAATGATAATGAAGACAGCAACTGAGGTAGTTGCGGCCCTGATCTGGAATCAGGACAAGTTTATGATTTGCCAGCGTCCGGCGCATAAGGCCAGAGGATTGATGTGGGAGTTTGTTGGCGGTAAGGTAGAGCCAGGAGAAACCAAAGAACAGGCACTCATCCGGGAATGTCAGGAGGAACTGGCTATCACTTTGGATGTGGGAGAGGTATTCATGGATGTCGTTCACGAATACCCAGATTTGACCGTTCATCTGACACTATTTCATGCGACCATCCGGGAGGGTATTCCCCAGAAAATGGAGCACAATGATATCCGTTGGATCACAGTAAATGAGATTGATCAATATGAGTTCTGCCCGGCAGATGAGGAAATTCTAACGAGACTAAAACGATTGAGTGGACAGAAAATTAGATAGAAGATTCATTGACTACACTGGAAAACACGAGAATACAGCGAAAGGAAAAGTGCGGAATGCATGTCATTTGCTTCGGCGACTCCAACACCTACGGCTACGACCCTCGTGGCTATTTTGGCGGACGATATGATGCGGACAGCAGGTGGGTGGATATCTTAGCTGCGGAAACCGGCTGGATCGTTTGCAACATGGGTCAGAACGGCCGGGAAATCCCTTCTGCCGCTCCTGCCTTTCCTGTTGACACCGATCTACTGATCGTCATGTTGGGCACCAACGATTTGCTCCAAGGCAGAAGTACGGAGCAGGCCGTTGAGAGGTTAGAGCGGTTCCTCTTAGACATCCCTCTGGACCGAAGCGAGATCCTGCTGATTGCTCCGCCACCGATGACTCTGGGCGAGTGGGTACCCAGCCAGCAGCTCATTGACGATTCCCATACCTTTGCCCGGCTCTGTCAGGCCATGGCGGAGCAACTGGGTATTCACTTTGCCGATGCTGGAAAGTGGGATATCTCCTTGGCCTATGATGGCGTACACTTCACAGAGCAGGGCCACAAAACCTTTGCTGCCAGACTTCTGGAGGAATTCAAATGAAACGAATTGCAATTTTACTCTCTTCTTTGCTGTTGCTGTTGACCGGATGCGGTGGAAACACCTCGGACAGCTCCTATGAGCAGATCACTCAGGAAGAAGCCAAAGAAATGATGGACACCGAGGAGGTCATCCTCCTGGATGTGCGGGAGCAGGACGAATACGACAGCGGACACATCCCCGGTGCTGTCCTGCTGCCGGTGGGTACCATCGATGAGGAGACTGCCGCTGAGGTGATTCCAGAAAAGGACTCTACGGTGCTGGTCTACTGCCGCAGCGGAAACCGAAGCAAGACAGCTTCTTCCACACTGGCCGAACTGGGCTACACCAACATCTATGAATTCGGCGGTATCAATACCTGGCCCTATGAGACGGAGCCGTAAGGCAAGCAGTACAAATTTATATCGCCTCATCAAAGAATATGGGACTGGCCGGTTAACCAGATAATAAAACAACTGTGTGTCATATTTTTTTCCAGAAACTTCTACTGAATCTTGTTGGAACAGAATCATGCAACGGAATCGTGGATATGGTGTACCTACAAAGAGAGCTATGAAAAGCGGAGCGCCCATGTGAGCGCTCCGCTTTTTGTCAGTTATCCCTTTGCGCCAGAAAGGCTTCAATGGCCTCCACGGTCTGCGCCTGCTGTTCCTCGGCGGAGATGGTGGCGGGGAGATCCCCCTTCTGGGGGCCGTAATTGCCAAACTGGGCGTGGTTGCCGCCCTCGATCTCCACAATGTTCTCCGTATAGTCGATATTGTCCTCCACACTCTGGTTGAGGGAGCCGTAGATGGTCAGGGTGTTCTCAGCCGGATAGTTGCCGTAGATGTAAGCACCCATCAAAATCAGGCCGTCCACCAGATCGGGATGTTCCGAGGCAAACTTGGAGGCCATGCCGCCGCCCATGGAGTGGCCGGCTATATACCAGTGCTGGTACTCCGGGAACTGGGCAATGACTTCTTCCGCCGCATTGGCATCAAAAATCGCCATGTGGAATGGCATATGCACCAGAATACAGGTCACTCCCGTCTGCCGGATCTGATTCAGCAGGGGCAGATAGGCTTCCGCCTCCACCTTGGCGCCGGGATGATAAAAGATCATGGCAGTGTTGGTGGGATAGCTTGGGGACAGAATGGTCAGATTGTCCCGCACTTCGATAGTGCTGTCATGTGCCAGCACCTCCAAGGCCACATCCTCCGCCCGATAGTAATCGGACACATACCAGAAAAACGCGCCCGCCAGAATAGTCAGGATAAGAACAAGTATTCCACCGGCAACAAGCCATTTTTTGCGCCGGGACATGGGAGTTTTGTTCATAGCGACGCACCTCATTGCTCGTCCTGGGGCAGATACTCCCGGATGATATAGCGCCGCCGCCCGGCCGTGGATTTTCCGTATTGGATGGCCTGCTGGGGACATTCGTTGATGCAGCGCAGGCATTGAAAGCACTGTGCCGCCCAGACGGGTTTACCGTCCCGGAGGGTAATGGCACGGGCCGGACAGTTTCTCATGCACAGGCCGCAGCCGTTGCAGCTATCCTCGGCAAAGAAGGGCTTGGCGCTTCGGGCAAATTTATTGAACGCGAAGCTCACAAGATGGGACTTCACCCCGGCCAGCCCACCCTCATGGACACGGTACACCGGCTTCAGCTGCTGGATCTCCTGCGCCATCCGTTCCAGTTCCGCGCGGGCAGCGGTGATCTTTTGGCGGATCTCATCCTCGTTGTCGGTATCGGAGCCGATGATGTAGTTGTTGGGCATCACCAGACTGTAACTGCTGCTGAGGGGGTATACCTTGGAAAACTGCTTCATGGTAAGGCCGGCATCTCCACCGCAGGTGCAGACGCCGAAAGTGAACGACTGGGTCTTGGACAGCTTTTTCGCAAATTCCGCCATGATCTCCGGTGCCCCCCAGGCGTAGACCGGAAAGACAAACCCGATCTGCTTGGCTCTACCCAAATCCGGCAACTGGTTCAGGTTGGTGATATCATAGGCCTTATCCCCGGTCAGTCGCGCCAGCTGCCGGGCCGCCCACGCCGAGTTGCCTGTTCCGGAAAAATAGAAAATCATCGTTTATGCTCGCTTTCTTGGTTTATTATGCAATTAGTATCAGCATAGCAAAGAATCTCCACATCTGCAAGCGTTCATACAAGCATTGTGCCGCTGTGTCAACCGGAACGGCGATGATCAAAGAACGGCTGAACAGCCCTTTTCAGGGCAGTTCAGCCATTCTTTTGAGGCCTATTTTGCAACAGCCCATTTGCCTCATAGAGAGCTTATAAGTTTACAGAGCGGCGTTGATGGCGGCGATTGCGCCGTCGGATACGGCAGTGGCCACCTGGCGCACCTGCTTGACCCGGATGTCACCTGCGGCGTACACACCGGGGATAGAGGTCTCCATTTTCTCGTTGGTGACGATATAGCCGTCCTGGAGCGTGAGCTGACCATACATCTGGGTGTTGGGGGTCACACCAGCGTACACAAAGATGCCGCAGCCGGGGTCCTCAATCGTCTCAATGGAGCCGTCCTGCTCACTGGCGATTTCCAGCCGCTCTACCTGGTTCTGGCCGTAGACAGCGTGGAGGCGGGAGCTCAGCTTCAGGGTGATGTTACCCGCAGCAGCCACCTTCTGTCGGAACTCGGGGATACAGCCCAGTTGGGCTTCAAAATGGATGATGGTCAGCTTGCGGGCAAAAGAGGACAGATACAGGGCCTCTTTCACCGCGCCGTCGGCGCCGCCTACAACATAGATGTTCTTGCCGGTGTGGGCAGCTGCGTCTCTGGGGGCGTTCAGACCCATGCCTTTACCGGTCAACTCCTTCTCACCGGGAATGCCTAGCTTGCGGGGGGTGCCGCCATTGGCTAGGATGATCCGCCGGGCCTGATAGGTTCCTTTGTTGGTGCGGACAGTTTTTAACTCGCCAGCCAGATTTACATCGATCACCGTCTCATAGGCGATCTCTACGCCGGCGTTCAACGCCTGTTCCTTCATGCGGGCGGCAAAGGTAGCGCCCGTTTCATGAGACTGGAGGGCGGTGTAGTGGGTGACGGTGGATACCTTGCCGATGATACCGCCTATCTGGGCCTGTTCCAGAATCAAGGTCTTTTGGCCGCGGCTGACCGCATAGATACCAGCGCTGATACCGGCAGGACCGGCACCGATGATTAGGATGTCATACATGATTGCGTTCCTCCTGTATTAAAGTATTTTGATTGTTATAGGACTTACAGCAGACCTTCCAGGTGCTGCATGATCAGACTGACGCAGGTGATGCCCACCCAACAGCAGGCACCCATGAAAATGGGCTTGCCGCCGGTTTTGATCAGCTTGATCAGATCGGTGTTCAGACCGATAGCGGCCATAGCCCAGATGATGAAGAACTTGGACAGCTCCTTAAAGGGCTGGAAGACGGCGGCATCCACACCGGACAAAGTGGCGATCGTGGTGATGATGGAGGCCAGAACGAACAAGAGGATAAAGAATGGGAAGATCTTTTTCAGCTGGAAGGACCCGTTGGATACGGCACCGCCCCGCTTCACCTGCCAGGTGCGCCAGAAAGCAAGGACCAGGGTGATGGGGATAATAGCCAGAGTCCGGGTGAGCTTGACGATGGTAGCATAGTTGAGGACCGCGCCGCTGGGGTTGTGTAGGGTGTCCCAGGGGGGGGCCGCGGCGGGGACAGAAGA
>JAHZFK010000003.1:65417-67562 GCA_019421385.1 Clostridiales bacterium | reverse complement strand
GATAGCGGTGCCGGCAAACAGGCCGAAGCCCTCATTACTCATGCCCAGGATGCCGCCCAGAGTTGGGAAGATGAGGGCAGCCAGGATATTGAACAGAAAGATGACCGAGATGGACTGGGCGATCTCCTCGTCGTCCGCGCCGATGACAGGAGCGGTAGCGGCAATGGCAGAACCGCCGCAGATGGAGGATCCGACGCCCACAAGCACAGAGATGTTGTTAGGCACGGTCAGATATTTCTGCAGCACGAACGCGATGACCAGAGAGACCGTGATGGTGGTGCAGATGATGGGCAGAGAAAGAAGTCCCACCTTTGCGATCTGGGACAGGTTCAGACCAAAGCCCAGAAGGATCACGGCGTATTGCAGGATTTTCTTGGAGGTGAAGGCGATGCCGGGCTGAAGAACGTCCCGGGAGCCGATGATCATGGCCACGATCATACCGGCGAGAATGGCAAAGACAGGACCGCCGATGACCGGGAAGGCATGACCCAAAAACCAGCTGGGGACAGCCAGGGCCAGACAAACCAAAAGGCCGGGGACTGTTTTTTTCAGATTTTCCATGGGGATCTCTCTCTTTCACTTTACTTTTCTTTTGTCTGACTTGATTATAAGCCAAAAAGACGATAAAATAAAATGAAGAATTATTATTTAACTATAAATTGAAATAATAGGTGATCGATATGCTGGATCCTCGTTGGAACACATTTCTGGTGTTGTGCGAAACCATGAACTACACTCGGGCGGCTGAGCGACTGTGCCTGACTCAGCCCGCGGTGACCCACCACATCCACTATCTGGAGCAGCATTACGGCTGCCAGCTGTTTTCCTATGAGAGAAAAGTGCTCCGGCTGACTGAAGCAGGGCTGCGGCTGCGGGAGTTTACCCGCTCCATGTCCTATAACAGTCAGAAAATCGAGGAGGCTATGGCGGCAGAGGCGCCCATTTCCCTGCGGGTAGGAACCTCCAAAACCATTGGAGAGTATGTGATCGCCCCCAAGGTGGAACGCTTTCTCCGGGCCCACCCGGAGGCTCATTTTTCCCTGCTGGTGGACAATACCCAAGCACTGCTCCGCGCGCTGGAGGATGGACAGGTGGACTTTGTGCTGGTCGAGGGCTTTTTTGAGCGCAGCCGGTATGAGACGCAGTTGTTCCGCAGAGAGGACTTTTTTGGCGTATGTGAGCCGGGGCACCGTCTGGCAGGGCGCAGCGTATCTTTGGATGAATTGTATGGGGAACGGCTTATTCTTCGTGAGGCAGGTTCTGGAACCCGGGCCATCTTCGAAGATGCACTGCACAGATCAAACGATACGCTGGACAGCTTTGAGAGTATCGTGACAATCGGTGAGTTCGAGACCATTAAGTCCCTGGTGGCCGACGGTCTTGGGATCTCTTTTCTGTATGCTCCGGTTGTAGAAAGGGAGCTGGTACAAGGAAAGCTGGCCCGGTTTGAGCTGGCAGATGTACCCATGAGCGGAGCATTTTATTTCGCCTGCTTAAAGGATAATTTGTTTTCCGGGGTTTGGGCGGAGTGGATGCAATAAGAGAAGGCCGGATGTACGCGAAGGAATTAAACAGCTGAACCGGGAGATCCGCCGCCGCACCCGTGTAGTGGGTAGTTTCCCGGACGGTAATTCTGCTCTGATGCTGGTCTGCGTCCGGCTGCGCCATTTGGCCGATACTTAATGGGGCAACAGCAAGCACATGAATATGAAGCACCTGAAAGTGACTCTTGAGGACACCTCCATTGTCGGCTGACTTTATTTAGTCCAGAGTCTGCAAATCAAAGTGCGAAAAATTCTTGGCACGACCAGAAAAGGCGTAGCATTAAGCTACGCCTTCACACAGATTGTTATATAAACTTGGAAATAAAAAATGCGGAGTATCATCAGAAGACCTTTTCAGATCCTTTCATGATACTTCGCATGGTCCCCCGACCGATTTTAAATCCGAACTTTTGATATCACAAAAATCAAGCCTTGTTTCGCCCTCTTTGTAATTAAATGTTATCAAAATATAATCGTCAAAGATGGTTACGGAGTTTACAAAGCTATCAATAAGTCTTCGACGCTCGTCCAGCTTGCTCACATCCAGTTTTCGGAAACGGCAAATCCAGAATGTCACATCTTCACGGGAGAGCATGGGCTT
>JAHZFK010000003.1:0-65407 GCA_019421385.1 Clostridiales bacterium | reverse complement strand
GATATGCAACTCGATTTCCTTTTTCCGTTCCTCCAGCTCGTCAAGGCGCTGTTTTGTGGACTGATTGATGATTCCCATTTGGATAGCGTTCAACATATTGCTAATGCCTCGCTCGGTTTCTTCCAACTGCTTGCGGAGGGCTGGGAGTTGGCTGCTCTCCTTGCCTTGCAAATCCATCACAGCGTCCGCTATGTACTCCACAAAATTGTCATCCATCACTTTTGCCATGGTTGCGTTTACCACGGCATTTTCCAGGGGCAGCTTGCGGACGCTTTTATGCTTGGCGCTGCAAGTTTTGTGCTTTTTGCTGTTCACACACCGATAATAATGGTATTTTCGACCCTTAGTAGAACTTGTGCCGCATTCGCCCACCATCATAGCCCCACAGGTACCACAGAACAGCTTGGTCGTTAACAGATAATCGTCCTCAGCCTTGTGACGGGCTGGGGCTTTTTTGTTTGCCTCAAGCCGCTGCTGCACCCGGTCAAACAGGTCTTGCGGGACAATAGCGGGAATACCGCCGGGGGTGACAATGTGGCGGTAACGGTATTCCCCAATATATTTTCGGTTGTGCAGAATAGCCGCCACAAAATTCAAATCAATTTTCTTGCCCCGTACCGTTGTCACTCCGGCACTATTTAGCCAATCCCGGATATTCTTCATCGTTTCGCCCTTGTCGTAGCGGTTAAACATTTCCAGCACCACAGGAGCGGTATGCGGGTCAATCTGATAATATTTATCCTCGTCAATGACAAAGCCAAAGGTGGGTGTACCGCCGTTGTATTTGCACTTGAGAGCGTTTTCCGTATGGCCCCGTATGACTTTCTCGGACAGTTCAGCGGAGTAATATTCCGCCATGCCCTCCAACATACTTTCCAGGATGATACCCTCCGGCCCCTCGGAAATGTTCTCTGTGGCGGACAGCACCTTAACGCCATACTTCCGAAGCTGGGCCTTGTAGTGGGCACTGTCGTAGCGGTTGCGGGCGAAACGGTCAAGTTTCCAAACAATGATAACATCAAAGAGGCCCTTGGCGCTGTCCTTAATCATCTGTTGGAAGTCCGGGCGGTGGTCGGTCTTGGCAGACATGGCCCGGTCAATGTATGTCCGCAAGATGGTTATATCGTTTTTCTTGCAGTAGGCTGTACACTCCCGGAGCTGGCCCTCAATACTTTCTTCCCGCTGGTTGTCGCTGGAATACCGGGCATAGATCACCGCTTTCATTATTCTTTCGCCTCCTCCGTCATAATCCGTAGCAGCGCCTCTTTTAACCGCTGATTCACAGGTGCTTTCGGGTCAAAGCACATTTCTATAAATTCCCGCATTTCCCGGCTCTGCTCTGTTTTCTCTTTCAACGCCTGGGGTTTATATTCGTACAGCTTGCCCCTTGGGTCATCGGTACGACAATAGAGATAATCCATTGATACATCAAAATAATCGGCGTATTTGATGAAAATTTCCGGGGCCGGGGTGGTCTGGCCTGTTTCGTATCGGTTGATACGGGATTGCTGCACACCCAAAATCTCCGCCATGTTTACCTGGGTCAGCCGCACACCCTCGCGCAAGGCCCGAAGCCGCTTTCCAATCTGCTCCATAAAAAAACCTCCTGTCAAAGTTAAAATATCACAAATCAAGATATTTGTAAATGCAGTTTTGTGTTCTCTCAAAATATCTTTACGGGTGTCAGCCAGCCTGCGGCTGACACCCCTTGATAACCCAAAAGCCCAGGGCGCTCCCCCTGTCAATGGCGGCACATGGGCCGTTTATCTTGACCATTGACAGGGGGAGCGCCCTGGGCTACTGCGAGGAGAAGCAAATACCACAAGATATAGATTTGTTTACAGTTTATTCATCAAAATGTGGGCTGTTTGTGGTAATGTATGATAGCGGGTAAAGAATTTTGTTGAAATTGAAAACAAGAGTCAAATGAAAACGCCGCTTTCAGCGGCACACAACGAGGACGCCGTCCTATGGGCGGCATGAAAAACCACGAGGTGGGCGGTAACGCCCGAATAATCCCACATGCAGGCGGGAAAAGTTTGCTGCACTTGCCAACCCGGTATCCTGCGGGAACTACGACTCAGCGCAGTCTAAAACTGCGCCCATGATTTTCTTTCGTGAGCGGGCTTTGCGCCGGAGGTGGATAATCCAAGTTATTCACCAACAGCGTTTCACGAAAGGGGGTAGCGGCTATGGTATATTTTTCTTTCCACCGTAGCAGTCTGAACGAAACCATTCAGCAAACCACCTCCGGCAAAAAGCCTAAATAAAACCAGATAACCAGAGGTATCTGCTTTGGCTCAAAAAAGGCCGAAGCAAAGCCCTGGTTATCATCAAGACCTATTTGCCCTGGCAAGGCAAATCGAAGCAGGCCTCACAAAACTCGGCATAAACCAAAAGGAATTGGCAACCGCAAGCGGGATGTCAGAAGCCAGGGTGAGCCGGATTATGGGAGGCGGACCAGTACGAATCACAGAGCGGGACATTAACCAACTCGCCCTCGGCCTCAAAAAGACTCCGGAAGAACGAGATAAAATGCGGTATCTCGTATGGCCTGAACTGTATGAAGTCGATGAAGGGCTGAAACGGCGTGATGGGTGTGTGTTCCGGGTAAACTGTGAATTGTCCGAACAAGGAATACCCCTCTTGGGGAGCAATTTTGAAGAATGACAGGAAACCGCCGTCCCAGGCAGCAATGGGGCGGCGGTAAATTTTTTTGCTCGAATTTCACCCGTGAAATTTTTGGGCCCTTTCTTGCGGTATGATGGGATCACACAAGGACTTGTGTCAACATCAACCGGAGCGGCGGACAGGCCATCCAAAGCCCTCAAACAAATGGAGGAAATTGCCATGAAAATTACTGATTTGACTATCGATCCCCGGAGCCTGGGGAGCAAGCTGTGGTTGGTGGATGTGTCCCCAGCCTATGAGTACCAGAACAACAGGCGGACGGATACCGTCCTCGGCTACCGCTATACGGTGGCTCTGCCGGAAAAATTCCTGGAAAAAGTCAATGTACGCATTGACGGTGAAAAGCGTATGGATACCCCGGACGGCTATGTGGAAGTGCGCTTTGACGGCCTGGAGGTATTCATCTATTGGAGCCAGGGGCAGCCCCAGGTGGGGGCCAGGGCTGCGGGTATCCATCTGGTGAATCCGAAAGCCTGATGACCTGGGCGGCGTTGGAGAGGCCAGCCGGGAAAAGGACAGTCCCCTCAAGGGAATGGCCCCCGGCGGCAGCGCCAGCGCCAGCGCCGCCCTCCCATAAGGGATAGTATTACCCCTTATGGGAAACTTGTAGCATGTAGCAATACAAGGGAGGCTTTACATGGGCAGCAACAGCCAATCCCGAAAATGGGCGCTGGTGATCAACAATCCATCAGAGGCCGGGTTAGACCATAGCGCCATCAAGGAAATCTTACAGAAGTTTTCCCCGGTCTATTACTGCATGGCCGACGAAACAGCGTCAACGGGGACATGTCACACGCACTTGTTTTTCTATACGCCATCGCCGGTACGCTTTTCCACCATCAAAAACCGCTTTCCCACGGCGCATATTGAAAAGGCATACGGAACAGTGCAGGAAAACCGGGCATATATCCGCAAGGAGGGCCGATGGGCGGATACCGACAAGGCGGAAACTGCGGTGCCTGGAACATTTGAGGAGTGGGGCGATGCTCCACCGGAACGGGCAGAGAAGCACCCGGAGATGTTCCGGCTCGTCCAGAATATCCGGAACGGCCTGACCACCACGGAAATCATAGACGATAATCCGGCCATGGCCTTTCGTGTCCGTGATATTGACCTGCTGCGGCAGACCTTGACGGCGGAAAAGTATGCCGTGGAGAATAGGCCCTTACAGGTGTCCTATCTCTACGGGGCCAGCGGTGCAGGCAAAACACGGAGCATTTACAGCACCCATGACCCCCGGAGCATTTACCGGGTGACAAACTACCGGGCCACAAGGGGCATTTCCTTTGACGGCTACCACGGGCAGGATGTGCTTGTATTCGAGGAGTTCAGCAGTCAAATTCCTATTGAAGATATGCTGAACTATCTGGACATTTATCCCCTGTCCCTCCCGGCCCGGTACAACGACAAAACGGCCTGTTACACAAAAGTATATATCACATCTAACTCGCCGCTGGAAAATCAATATTGGGTGGAACAGCAGGCGAGGCCAGAAACCTGGCGGGCATTTCTCCGCCGTATCCATACTGTGGTGGAGTACCTCCCGAACGGCTCCACGATCATCCACAAGAAAGGGGGCTTTCCCTATGACAAGAAGTGATAAAGACACGATTCACAAGAGGACAGAGAACCGCCGCTTACTCCAACGCATGAAAATGGGGCTTGAGGTGGTAAAGCATACTCCTTACAAGGGCGTGCTGCTGGGAGCCTATCTGGTGGGCGCTGCACTGGTCTGGTTGTTTCGGGCATACCTGTTCAGTCTGGATTCCTATGGTATGTTTTCCCCTGTTCTGGGAGCGGCTATCAACCTTTTGATTCCCCTCTATGCTGTGGGCGGCCTCCTGGCTTTCCTGGCGCTCCTGGGAACGCCCTGGGGCAGTAAAGCGGTAAAGGAGGGCTTGCAGAAAGTGGGCCTTGTCAACCATGCAGGGGAGGCCCCTGCCCTCATAGCCAAACGGCAGGACAGGGATAATCCCCGGCTGACGATCTGGGAGTTTGACCCCTGCGGGATACCACTGAGCGAGTGGGAGGACAAACGGGCCAGGATTGAAACGGCCCTGGATATTACCATAGCGAAAATGACCTGGGCGGAGGGTCGAAAATTCATTCGTGTCTATGCTGTCCCGGCAAAAAGTGATTTCCCGGCTCTGCTCCCCTGGAATGACAAATACCTGTCCCCGGAAAGTTTTGTCCTGGTGCTGGGAGAAAGCCTCACAGGGGCGGTGACGGTCAACCTTGCAAATATCCCTCATATCCTGCTGGGCGGCTCTACGGGCAGCGGAAAGAGTGTGCTGTTAAAGCTGCTGATTATGCAGTCGCTCCGCAAGGGGGCGGAGGTCTATATAGCCGATTTCAAGGGCGGTGTGGACTTTCCCAAAGTCTGGCACCAAAAATGCCGGATGTGCTTCACTGAGGAAGATTTGCTCGATACCCTGGGTCAGCTTGTGGCGGTGCTGGAATACCGCAAGGGACGGCTGGCGGAAACCGGGTGTCCTAACCTTGACGCATACAACGAGGCCACAGGGGACAACCTGCCTCGGCTGGTGCTTGCCTGTGACGAGGTGGCGGAGTTGCTGGACAAGACTGGCCGGAGCAAGGAGGAAAAGGAGCGGCTGGGCCAGATTGAAAACAGGCTTGCCACCCTTGCACGCCTGGGACGGGCCTTTGGTATCCATTTAATTCTTGCCACCCAGCGCCCGGACGCCAATATTCTCCCTGGTCAGATCAAGAACAACCTGGATTTCCGGGTATGCGGCAGGGCGGACAACGTACTTTCTCAAATCATTCTGGATAATACCAGCGCCGCCGATCAGATTCCCAAGGACGCAAGGGGCCGCTTCATCACCGGGAACGGAGCTGTGTTCCAGGGCTATTTGTTCGACGAGAAGCAGCTTTGATGGGGTGATTCCATGCGGCGCAAAAAGAAACCCAATGACTACGGCACCGGAATACCCTATCACGACGTGGAAGCCCTGGCCCGTGTCCTGCTTCCGGAGATACAGGCTTTTTTCGAGAGCGAGGAAGGGCAGCGGGAGTTCGCCGAGTGGAAAGCACAGCAGGAAAAAGACAAGGTGAAACAGGACTAACATGAAAGGCGGGAACATTTCAAAAAAATGCTCCCGCCTTAGTTTCATATCAAAATGTAGATTTGTTCATATTTTTATGTTATCCTTAAAAAATAAAATTTGACTTGAGGGAAATGTATGAAAAAATTGGTGTTTCTATTAGTGGTATTATCTCTTGTTCTTTTGCCAGCTTGCATTAAAAGCAACAATGATATTCCATCAGTAGATTTGTCACAAGTAGAAGTTAATGGTATTCAAATTGGCGACAGTATGGATTCCGTATCAGTTGATAATTATACGCCATCGACCCGATTCCCGGAAAATGAGGGAACATATAATTATGAGGAAGTACGAATAGAAACTGATGATGATATTATTACCAAAATCACGGCTACTATAAGTTCCATTTCAATTAGCGTAAATGGAGATAATACTTGTACGACCTATGATGAGGTAATGAGTTTGTTAGGTAAAGATGGCTCTATATCATGGTATGACAGAGAGCAAAATCTGCGTCAGGCCCAGTATGCTGACGATAAAAGCGGTGTAATTTGTAGTTTCGTATATAATGACAGTAATAATCAACTTGTATGGTTGGTTCTTGAAAAAAGACAATGAACATCTAAGTAAAGCGGGGAAAGCCATTGGCTTACCCCGCTTTTAGATTATAAAATATTCTCAATAGAAATGATAAATCCGAACACATTACCCACTTGGATAATGTAGTTCGGATTATCATTGTTTGGTCCGAGTGGGGAGACTCGAACTTCAGGCATCTTGCTCTTAAACCGGCGAGCTAGTGTTTATTTGGTGTTTATGCTATTGAAAACAACTGTCGCTAACTTCAACAACAGTCTATAAAAATTCTGGAAATATCAATAATTACATTAAAATAAATGAATTAACGCTAAAAAAGTTATGATTTTTGAATTCGTAATGCGCAGGTCGTCGGTTCGAGTCCGGTCGCAAGCTCCACAAAAACCCGTTATTTCGAAACAAATAACGGGTTTTTTGTACTTTTTGATGCTTTTTAAATTGTTAAATCTCAAGATATTATTTACGTTGATGTTAATAACTTGCACTATTAGTTATAAAGGTTCCGTCCGGAATCGTTTTTCCTGAAGCCGTCTGATGATCTTCTGATATTTCTCCTGATCTTTCTCCAAACACAGAAAATAATAAGCGGTTTGAAAGTCCCCATCTTCAATGGGGATTATCACTTTGTTTTCTACCGGACGTTCGGGGTCAAAGGCATCGGTGACAAAGGAAGGGAAAGCGCCCAGTCCCACCAGTTCTCCAAACGCATCCCACTCGTTCATGAAGAGAAAGTGAGCATCGGGTAGCTTTTCCCGGCATACCTGCGTCCAGAATCCAATCTCTGAGTAAAGCAAAAGGTTTTGGTGTGCCAGGTCATCGGCATGGATGACTTGAAGTTGCGCCAAGGGGTGGTCTAAAGGCACCAGCAGACTGAGGTGTTCCTCTCGGTAGGCAAAGGAGAACAGTTCCATGTCCTGAGGCGGTGCTTGATGGGTGACCACGATTTGATACCGCTCCTGTCGAAGGCCATCCAGCAGCGCTTCATCCGAATCGTTTAACTCTGCGCAAACCATCACATCATTATATAGCTCCCGAAACAGTGGTTTTAAATCCTGAATGGGAACCGGGGCGCAAGAGCCTAAGAAAATTCTCTGTCTGGACCTGTGTGCCAGCTGCACCCGCTCTTTCAGTTCTTCTGCCGCTGAAAGCACATGTCTGGCTTGCTCCACAGCTACTTCCCCTGTTTCATTCAGGGCAATCCGGTTTTTCTGTCGGGTAAAGAGGACTGCTTGCAGTTCCTCTTCCAACGCCTGCATGGTCCGGCTCAGGGAGGGCTGGGAAATATGCAGGGCTTCCGCTGCCTTGGATAGAGTACCGTATTCGGAAAACGCCACCAGCTGCCGAAGCTGTTCGAGTTCTATCATAAGCACACTCACCTCGCTTTATGTTTTCATTATAACAGGATAGGGAGCCTCCAACAAGTCAGTATGCGTGATATGAATAATACTATGTAAGATCGGTTCTGTACTTTTCGAAATTATGCCACTACAATAACATTAGAAACAATTGGTATGCTGATAATGAATGGAGGATGCAGCATGGACTACGTGACTTTGAATAATGGCGCGAAGATGCCTATGGAGGGCTTTGGCGTATTTCAAGTGCCGGACCCGGTTCAGTGTGAGCAGGCGGTGCTGGATGCTATTGACACCGGCTATCGCCTGATTGACACGGCGGCGGCTTACATGAATGAGCAGGCCGTGGGCGCGGCAATCGCGAAATGCGGTGTTCCTCGGGAAGAACTGTTTATCACTACCAAACTGTGGGTACAGGATGCAGGCTACGAGGCGGCGAAAAAAGCACTCCAAGCCTCTTTGGACAATCTGGGCTTGGATTATCTGGATTTGTATTTGATTCACCAACCGGTGGGAGATTATATCGGTGCTTGGCGGGCGATGGAGGAAGCTTATCGGGAGGGCAAGCTACGGGCCATTGGTGTTTGCAACTTTAATGCCGCCCGGCTGCTGGACTTCTGTGAATCCGTTGAGATGCGCCCGACAGTGAATCAGGTGGAAATCCACCCATTCTTCCATCAAAAGGAAGCCATGAAGATCATGTCGGACTACGGCGTAACGCCCGAGGCATGGGGACCCTTTGCCGAAGGAAAGTTCGACATCTTCACCAATCCTGTTTTGACGGAGATTGGCCGCTTCCACGGCAAGACCGCGGCTCAGGTGGCTTTGCGATGGAATATCCAGCGGGGCGTGGTAGTTATCCCCAAGACTGTGCATAAAGATCGTATGGAGCAGAATTTTGATATCTGGGATTTTTCTTTAACTAAGGAAGAGATGACAAAAATCGACGCTCTGGATATGGGGCACAGCAACATTGTGGATCATAACAACCCTGAGTTTATTAAGATGCTCCACAATCTTAAGGTTCACGCATAAGGGAAGAATTGCTGTAGTTTTCTAATTGAGCATTCATTGTATTTGTTGTGAATGAAAAAAGAAACCCTGCGGCATTATGCCGCAGGGTTTCGATTTTTTGTTTTTACACTAGCTGTCCGGGCAGCTTCAATTTTTGTTTGGGCGGGAAATTCCGGTCAAAAGCCTCGACCGCTGCTTCGTCCACAAAATATCCCTGTGGGGTATGGTAAACGCCGGTGACACCCTTCAGAAAACCCGGTTTCAGCTCTTTGAGCAGAAAATAAGGGACAATTTCCTGATCTGGTTCGCCGTGGTACCGGATACCGCGTGTACCAGCCACCACAAAGCCGGACTTGCCGTAAAAGTCCAGATTGCCCTCGATGCACAGAGCACCAGCACCCAGTGCCATAGCATTTTCCATGGACGTTTCCAGCAGATGCTTGCCCAGTCCGCGTCGCTGCAGATCGGGACGGATACTGATCGGGCCAAAGGTCATAATCGGAATTTCACGACCGTTGTTGGCTGTGATGGCGGCGCGCATATACATGACATGGCCGATGATTTGTCCATCCTGCTCCATGACAAGATCAAGCTCCGGCACAAAGGCGGGGTCGTTTCGCAGCACATGCAAAACATAATGTTCCATGCATCCCGGACGGTAGACGTTCCAAAAGGCTTCCCGCGTCAGATGCTCGACAGCGGCATAATCTGCGGGTGTTTCGTTACGAATAATGATTTTGTTCATTTTATTTTCCTCCTGCATATTGTGGGCGCAATATGGGAAGGCACGGGGATTATGTTCCGGCCTTCCGGTCAGGATACAATCTCCAAGGTATTGTTTCGTTTCAAACAGCATATCTCCTGCAAATAAATTCCGGTGATACCGGTAGGGTTATGATAGCACGTCCTGACGTCCTCTGCTTTATTTTGTGCCGCTTGCCTTTTGAGAGAACCCCTATTATGATATACTATTCTTGAAGTGATTTTTGAAACGTGACAGACCAAGTACAAAGCTGATCAAGGAGTTGAATGAGGCATGAATTGTGATGAAAAGATTAGCCAATGCTACGAAGGAATCATTGCTTGTCAGGCACAAGCCATCTTGGAGCGTTTAGAGAAAATATGTATTCGTGAGCTGCAAAAATGCAAACGAGACAGCGGCAAGATGACCAGCGAAGAGGATAGCGGTTTGGAAAATCTGTGGGATGAGATTTGTGTACAGGTTCAAGGTGAAAGCTCTATCTTTTGGGATGCTTATGAGGAATATGTGGCAAGTCTGATTTCTACGTTACTGCTAAATCGTTGCAGCGAGAACGAGAGGAAAATGCTTTGGTTCCAGACAGATGAGTTCAATGATTGGTATACTGAGGTGTTCCAGGATGAGGAACGGCTTTCTCAGAGATTTTTCAAGGATGGTATGCCGGATGCATACTCAGAAGAAACCGTCACACAATGGTGCTTATCACAAATATTGTCCGTAGCAGGAAACTACACCAATGTAAGGATCAATCGATATTTATCCGGAGGATATGAATTGGATTGACCAGCAAGTCTATGGGTGTCTGACCATTCATATTTTGTAAACCGCAGGTTGTTGGTTCCAGTTCAGCCTCAAGATACACAAAAAAGCCCGCTATTTCTTCGGAAATAACGGGTTTTTTCATTTTTAATCCGTCGGTTCAAAGTCCGGAGCAGGCTGCGCGCGGTCATTGTCGCTGTAATGCCACCACTCTTTGTCATAGCCGGTAAAGCCGCAGGATTCCATCACCGATTCGAGCAGTGCCGCGTGCTTCCCTGCCGCAGCAGATACATCCTCGTAGTTTCGATCCGCCAACGCGGTAAAATCATCAAATTCGGAAGGCATTTCTACCGGCTCACCCTCCAGCGTAATCAGTGTGATATCAACCGTATCACCGCGGGTGTGTCCCGAATATCCGTTGGCGGGATTGGCAACATAGTTGCCATCGGGATAAGTCTCCCATAATTTCTGCTGCGACTTGGCCGAACGGAACGCATCCCAAATGCAAAGACGATATCCCTGCGCCTTGAGCTGTTCCTGTGCATCCGACAGCTTGCGGACAGTATCATAGCGCAGCCACGCATCGTCATAGGCATAAATTACCGTGCCGGTAAAGTTATTCGTGGTTGCATAGCGCAGATCAACTGCAATATCCGGAATATAATCCTGCACACGGACAAACGACTGTGTATCCTGCGGTGGGTCGGGTATCGTCACAATATCCGATTCCGCTTCCTCCGGCTCTTCCAGTGGTTTTGTATCCTCGTTGTCTGTCACTTCGACGCTGTCCGCGTCGTTTATCAAAATCGTTTGATCTTCTGCGGGAGCTGTACAGCCTGTCAGTGATAGAAGCAACAGTACCGCTGCAATCCATTGCATTTTTTTCATTCTGTTTTCGTCCTTTAGAACACCTGTAGTTCCATTCTCTTTCTGTTTTAATAGTAAAGGAAATACAATTTTCAGTCAATAAAAATGTAAATAACTATGATTTGATATGGGCATCTTCGGTTAAAAAATTTTTTGAAATCGCAATCACAAAGGGTTTTATTGACTTTCCGCTTGCGCGATTTCCATTTAGTGCTATACTAAAATTGCATTCAATCATTTTAGGCAGATAAAATGTCAATGATAGGGGGATAAAAATGAAGTGTACAAAATGCGGTGCGGAAATAAAGGATGGCGCAAAATTTTGTCAGGCCTGCGGCGCAAAACAGGAAATGCCAAGAGAAGAAAAGCGGTTTTGTAAGGCTTGCGGTGCGCCTTTGAAGCCCGGTGCAGCATTTTGCACTGCCTGCGGTGCAAAGGTAGCTGCAGATTTACCGCAACAGTCAGGCGAAAGAACGGACAATGCGCAGACAAATCCTGCATCGACTGCGTCGGTGGAGCAAAGCAATGTGCCGCAGCAGGCGACAGCGCAAAAACCCATGCAGAAGAAGAAAAGTGCTTTTCCGATCATCCTTGCAGTTGTTGCTGTGCTGTGTGTTGGTATTGCAGCAGCAGTTATATTGGTGACCCTTTCTGCCAAACCGACAGATATCAAAACGGCGGAGAGCACATCTGATACAACACAGCAGCAACAAGCAGAAGAAATCGAAGAGGTGAATCCCGAAAAGATCGACAGCAGTGATGCAGATATGATTGCAGAGGATGAAGTCTCTTTGAGCGGAACGGTCAAGATTTCGACGGATAACCGGTTGTTCTTGGAGTGGAGCGAACCAATGTCCATCCTGCTGAAAGAGGACGATGGCGAATTTGTCAGACTGAGCGATGTCAGTTCGGCCTATTTGCACAATGACGGTGTGGATATCAGCCTGTGGAGTGAGCTTCCGCTGAAACAGGAAGTCCGTGTAACCGGAGGGTTGGAGCTGGATGGAAGTCAACTGATTCTGAAAGCAGAACGGATGACCGATGTAAACGGGAATGCCATTGTGACCCAGGCGGAGGAAGCGGCATCCGAAGAAATCCTGCCGGAAAGCGATTCCCGTCTGCTGACGCAAAACGATGTGGATGGTTTGACGCTGCAGCAGATCAACTATGCCAAAAATGAAATCTATGCCCGTCACGGCAGAAAATTTGCTTCCAAGGAGCTGCAAAACTATTTTGATGCGCAGTCGTGGTACCATGGAACGGTCAACGCAGCGGATTTTAGTGAAAGTGTATTGAGCGATGTGGAGAAGAAAAATGCAGCATTTCTCGCAGAGGTTGAATTCAGTATTGCACCGAAGGGCTATCAGCTGGATCAGTAAGGCAGGACAGGTTTGCGTCGTGTCGCTGCTCGTACTAATGGTTTTCAGCGGCTGTGCAGGGAAGCAACATCAGATATCCCGTCAGGAAACCGTTCCGGATATTCCGGAGGTAAAAGTCGACCAGCCGCAGGAAAAAGAAAAACCGAATAAAAAAGATATTCTGATTGCGATCGACCCCGGACATCAATCCTGGGAAATTGATATGAGCGCACCCGAACCAAATGCGCCCGGCTCTTCCGTGATGAAAGCAAAAGCAACAACGGGGACGATGGGAACCTTTTCGGGAACGTATGAGTATGACCTCAATTTGGATATCTCGCTGCGGCTGCGGGAATTGTTGGAGCAGGAGGGCTTCTCCACCCTGCTCACGCGGGAGGACAACCAAACGGCAATCAGCAATGCGGAGCGGGCGACCATGGCAAACGACGCCAGCGCGGATATACTGTTACGCATTCATGCCAACGGCAGTGAGAATGCCGCGGCAAACGGTGCGTTGGCGGTGGTTCCTTCTGCGGATAATACCTATGTCGGCTGTCTCTCTGCGGAAAGTGAAGATTTGGCGGAAACCATCTTAGACGCTTACTGCGATGCCACAGGGATGAAAAATCTGGGGCTTCAGTATAATGATACCATGACCGGTATCAACTGGAGCGCGCAGCCGGTTGTCATTCTGGAAATGGGATTTATGACGAACAAACACGATGATTTGGCAATGGCGCAGGATGCGTTCCGACAAACGATGGCAGAGGGGATCGCAGAGGGAGTAAAGGCATATTTTGAAGCGAAGGAAACCGCAGCGGCCGTTCAGGATGAGGAATTGTCCGCCATGCTGCAATCGCTTGCAAATGATACGGCACAGGCCGGCGGCGTGTGGGCAATTGCAGTGCAGCGTGCGGATGAAGAACAGTGCTGCGCGGTCAACAGCAAGCCGATGCAGTCTGCCAGCTTGATTAAGATATTTGTCGCGGCGACGGTCGAAGAAAATCTGGATTCGGTCGCGGCGTGGGAGTCGTATAGCGGAGAAACAGCGGATTTGTTGTTCCATATGCTCTCGGAAAGCGACAATGAGGCGACCAATGCACTGGTTACACGTCTGGGAAACGGGGATGCGGAAGCAGGCATGGCATTGGTCAATCAGTATTGCACAGAAAACGGCTATTCAGATACCTCTATGGGGCGTTTGATGCTGGACTTTGATGCAGATTCCGATAATTACACATCGGTGAAAGATTGCTGTGCATTCTTGCAGTCGCTGCTGGCTGGCCGAATCACGGGAGCAGATGCCATTCTGGATGCATTAAAGCAGCAGACAAGGACGGAAAAAATCCCTGCCGGAGTTCCCGAGGGGGTGGAAACCGCCAATAAAACCGGAGAACTCGACACCGTGGAAAACGATGCAGCAATCATTTGGAGCGGCGATTCCCCTTATATCCTTTGTGTAATGTCGGAAGATGTTATGAATGCAGGCGCAGCAAGAAATCATATTGTTGCTGTGTCGCAGCAGGTTTATCAATCTGTTGCACATACACAAGAGTGAAAGAAAAACAGTAGCAGAAAAAAGGGAGATATCTAGCGGAATAGGAGGGCTTTACATTGTATTGCGGAAATTGCGGAACAAAAAATGATGATACGGCTGCTTTTTGCCAGGCGTGTGGGTCACGGCTGACAGCGCCGCAGACAAACGCAGGCACGGAAACATTGGCGCCAAAACAGCCGTACAAAAAAACGGGCATCATTGCGACGGCGGTTATCGTAGTGGTGATTGCGTTTGTGGGATGGCTGTTATTCGGCGGCCGAGGCTATAAGGCTACGGTCGAAGAGTTTTTTGACGCCAGTATGGATGGGGATATAGAAAGCGTACTGGAATTGATCCCGAAAGATGTGATAAGAAGCGCGATGGAATCCGAGGGATACGATCAGGGGGATTTTGAAGCGTTTGCACAAGAAGCAGAGGATGAGTTAAGGGGCATGCTGTCATTCGGCGGTTTCATTGCTGACGAAATGAATCTGGCGATTGATATCACAGGAGACACCGATATCACAGGGACAGAATTGAAGGAATTACAGGAGGAGTATAAGACGCAGTACGGCGTAAAGGTGAAGAAAGCAAAAGATGTACATGTGACGGTTTCAATCGATGCCGGTATTTTATCAGGCGCAGAGGATGTGGATATTCCGGTGATAAAAGTCGGCCGGTCATGGTATTTGGATATCGGCTCTTTTTGATGCAGGCAAAAATAAAAACGATAAAGGGGATAATCTGAATGGCATTTTTTGATGATTTGGGAAAAAAGCTGACCTCAGTCAGCCAGACGGCGGTACAAAAGACAAAGGATGTTGCAGACATTGCAAAAATCAATGCAGAGATCTCCGAGTTGGAGCGCACGGCGAATCATCTGTATTTTCAAATCGGTAAATTATATGTTGCCAAGCATACAGCGGATTATGAAAGCGATTTTGCCGGTATGATCGGCTCTGTGATCGAGTCGGAAAGAAAAATAGCGGAGTGCAGGCAGAGAATTCAGGACATCAAGGGTGTTGTCTGCTGCGAAAAATGCGGTGCAGAGATTTCTGCCGGTTCGGCATTTTGCAGCTTTTGCGGTGCGCCGTCTCCCAAAAGAACAACATCGACGAACGCACAGGACTTGGAAAAATGCGCCAGCTGCGGCGCTATGATCCCCCGAGGAACCCGTTTCTGTACTGCATGCGGAAAACCGATGCTGCGGGATGTCGTGCCGCCTGTTTCAGCTGAGCAAGCACCAGCGGAGCAGGTGCCGGAAGCGCAAACGCCGGCAGAACAAGTGCCGACAGAATCCACACCGATCGAGCAAAGGCAGACTTCTAAAACCTGTTCAAGCTGCGACGCGGTGAACGAACCGGATTGCACGTTCTGTACGGAATGCGGAAATAAGCTATAACGGCAATCGCGTGCGGATGGACAGATGGTAAAGCAAAATAACCTTTATTTCTTTTTGTAGAGGCATAGAAAGAAAAAGATAATGTAGAGATAGTAGAAAAACCAAAATAACAGAGGAGGAAGAAAAATGAAAAAAGTAATTCTTTCAACAGGTCTTGCGCTCGCGCTGATCGCGTCGGCGGGAGCTGTATCGACTACGGCCACGCCGTCCACCCATAAGGTGTACGTCGATCAATGGCAATAACTTCTTTAAGCTGCGTGACATCGCAGCGATTCTCAACGGCACGGACGCACAGTTCGAGGTCACTTGGAACGGCGCGGAGAACCGTATTGATCTGACTGACGACAAGGCATACACGACGGTAGGCGGTGAGCTGGAAACGATTCCGGCCGGAACGCAGACGGCAAATCTTTCTACGGCATGGGTGTATCAGGATGGCCGGCCGGCGTCCTTGACGGGATTTGAGATCAACGGAAACAACTACTACAAGCTGCGTGATGTAGCCGATGCCTTTGACTTCAATGTCACATGGGACGGAGAAACCCAGCGCGTCGATATTATCACCACCGAAAGCTATGATGACGGTGAGGAGTCGGATGAGCCGGCACCGCCGGAATACAACAGCGAATATAAACAGGCATACGAGACGCTGGATTACGATGAGGTAAACCCGGACTATCAGGCGCAGGTAGACGCTTTTCCGGGTACACCGGTAACTGTTTCGGTTGATCTCAAGTTTTTTGATGTAATAAATAATCGGTATATCTATCCGGCTGACCTTGAATTACGGATCTATGTCAACCGGGCGAACCAGAGCAACGATTTCGATAATTCTTTCCCGGAAACCACTGCGGTAAAGAAAATCAAGACCGATTCCACCGGACATGCGACCTTAACGTTTGACATCCCTCAGACCGTATATGAAAAAATGAGGGATAACAAGGCTGACTTCTACTCTATTGTTGGTACCGAGCTATTTTCCTATGACGGAAAAACGTACTCGGCTGGCTGCGGCTTGTCTTATTATGAGTGCGAAGCAGGAACAGTACAGGTTTCTTGCGTTGAGAGATTAAACCTAACTGGTGCTAACGCAGCACGATAAAAAACTAAAAAAATGATAAAACGCCATCTGGCCTCTTTCAAAGGAAGTCAGGTGGCGTTTTTTTTGTTTGAATTGGAAGGAGTGGATTCAAAACGGTGCGAGTGCGCACACTCAGTTTCTTAATTTCTGGAAAAATAAGCCGATAAATACGATAGAGATAGATGTAGAAATCATCGCTTGAAACGCATGTTTTGGAGGAATCAAAATGTATATCGGTCAATTCGGCACAAACCCATGGCTGAAAAGCACTTGGCTCAACAATATTGGCATGAAGCAGAATCATTCTGCTGTGTCCTCCGCTCTTTCGCAGGTGCGGACACAGCCCAAAGCGGCAAATCGGGATCGGGTGGAACTGAGCGGTTCTTATCCGTATCTGCCCAACCGTCTGCAAGTTCTGGAAACACCGGAAGCTACTCCGGTTGAATCTAATCTGAATCAAACGGCGGTTCTTCGTCCTGCTTCGGAAAAAGAGTATACCGAAGAAGATGCACTGATGAATCAGTACATGAAGCAGTACCGGCTGAATTTCATTAAGGACGGGGATTCTTTTGTGCTTGACACCTCCAAGCCGGTGAAGCTGATGATAGAGGGACAGGTCAGCCAGGAAAGTTTGGATGCATTCCGCGCTGAGCTTGAGAAAAACGGACTGGGAGACGAAATCGACTGGCGTGGGGTGCAGGAAGATTTTGCTCGTATGGACATACGCTTTGACAATGCGCAAAGCTTTGAGATCAAGGCGGACTATCTGGCTTCCCGCTATGCAGTTTTGAAAGACCGCATCCAGACCCAGTACTCTGGCGGAAAGCTGGAGCAGGAAATGCAGACGCTGGATGACCTGTACACCAAGGCCAAGGAAGACATGGCAAATTCCTATGCCGAGAACATTGGCGGGTTTTATGAAGATATGGGACAATCCGGTGTCTCTGAAGATATGCGCAATAGCGTATTGGCTGCTATCGACAGCAAAGCGGACGAATATAGCGCATATCTTGCGGAAAACGACATTTATGCAGATATCACCGATCCGAGTAAGCAATGGCTGAAGCAGGATGACGGTTTCATGGCTGCCAAACTGCGGGAAAGCGTTGCGGCATCGTCGGTGGATGCGCCTGCCACCCAAACTGCCAGCGAGTCGGCGCCCTATAGCGAAGAGGATCTGGCATTTGCCGCCAACTACGCCAAAGGGCTGTCCAACCAAATCAAGAAGCCGGAATGGGATACCTATGAAATCAAGAACAGCGATGCCGATTTAGGCAAATATCTTGCCCAGCAGTATCAATCTCTGACAGACGCGATGCAGGATGCAGGCATCAGCGATCGGCTCTCCGACTTGCTGAAAGACGCATTCGAGCCGTTCATGGATAAATTTATGGACGCACTGGATGCCAAAATTGATCACAACCGGGAACGGGTTGCCAACAAGCCGTGGCAGACTGGTTTGATTCGGACGGAATATATCAACCGGAACGAAGTATATCGAGTATTTGCGATGTTTCAATAAAAAATCGGCGGATGTGCATATCAGTAGGTGCAATCCCGGGGCATGGACCATCAACAGAAAAGGAAATACAAAAAATCCGGCTCTATGGAGCCGGATTTTTTTCTGTTACAATTGCCCGATAAAAAGACGTTTGATACAATAGAGTACGCAAACGGTACAAAAGCTATTGTCAGAGACATAAAAACACAGGAGATGAGAAAATGCAGCTCTCCCATTTGGATGAGAAAGGTAATGCGCACATGGTAAACATCGGTGAAAAAGCAATCACCGAACGTGTAGCCGTGGCGCAGGCGGAAATTAGGATGCAGCCCCAAACACTGGCTATGATCTGTGAGGGAACCATGCAGAAAGGAGACGTTTTCGCCTGTGCGCGTATTGCTGGTATTATGGCGGCAAAGCGGACGTTTGAGTGGATCCCGATGTGCCACCCATTGCCGATCGAGTCGGTTTCCATTGACTTTGAAACCGAAGAACCGGTGTGTTTGCGCGTCAAAGCCACGCTGAAATGCCATTGGAAAACCGGCATCGAGATGGAAGCACTGACCGCGGCAAGCGTTGCGGCTTTGACGGTTTACGATATGTGCAAAGCGGTTGACCGCGGCATGGTGATACAAAATATCTGTCTTTTGGAGAAAACCGGAGGAAAATCCGGACATTATATCAGAAATCAAGAAGAGGAGTCATAACAGCGTGTCATTCGGTCAGGGATAATGTGACTGTGACGGTGTCCGCGCTGAGCAGTTCAGTCAAAGCCTCATCGAAGTCAGTCATATGTCCCAGTTTGGTATAGCTCCAAGTGTTCGAGCCATAGAACAACACGATAAAATTGCCGCCATACAAAACGATATCCCCCGGCTCGGTAGTGATTTGGGTATTGTCTGTCGTGAGGGTTTGCGGCAGTGCGCCGACTTGCTCAAAGCCGCCGTATGCAGCTGTCTGTATGGTCAGTTCCCCGTCTGATAAGAGCGCTTTCAAATCCTCGACCGCGCGGTTTTCCTCCCACTGGACGGGAATTTCCGTGCCGTTCACTTCGAGTACGATAGTCTGGTCGGATGCACTCTCCCCTTCTGCTGTCTCTTCCGGCGGCTGCACGTCTGACGGGTTGGAAACAGACGGGGTGGTGGGGGTGTCCGTCGCGGCGGGCGGTGTTTCGCATCCGGTCATGCCCATGCAGACAAGCAGGGTCAGCATCAGTTTGGAAAGCATGTGATATGCACCTCCTGTGCAGTACGCAATTTCAAGGGCTTACTTGAGGTATTCGGTGAAAAATGCTGCCATCCGGTCAAACGGAATAACATCCAGATTGTCATACAGATCGGTGTGGACAGCGCCGGGAATCAGCAGCAGTTCCTTATTGTCGCCGGTCAGTTTGGCGTAGGCATCGTGGCTGAAATAGCAGGAATGCGCCTGATCGCCGTGAATTAGCAGCACCGCGCTGCGGATTTCCTGACTGTATTGCAAAATCGGCATATTGAGGAAGGACAGCGACGAGGTCACGTTCCATCCGTCGTTGGAGTTGAGGGAGCGGGGATGATAGCCGCGCTCGGTTTTGTAGTACGCGTAATAATCTTTGAGAAAATCGGGGGCATCCGCGGGCAGCGGATCTACTACACCACCGGCGCGGGCGTAGGTTTCGCTCTTATAGTCCTCCGTGCGCTGCGCACAGAGCGCCTTGCGCTTTTCGAAGCGCGCCTGCTCGCTGTCCTCTGCGTCAAAATATCCTTTTGCGGTAACGCGGGTCATGTCGTACATGGTGGAAGCGACGGTTGCTTTGATGCGGGGGTCGATCGCGGCCGCGTTGAGTGCCATACCGCCCCAGCCGCAGATACCGATGATGCCGATGCGCTCGGGGTCAACGTTTTCCTGCACAGAGAGAAAATCCACAGCCGCCTGAAAATCCTCGGTATTGATGTCCGGCGAGGCAACGTTGCGCGGGAATCCGCCGCTTTCGCCGGTGAAGGACGGGTCAAAGGCGATGGTCAGAAAGCCTTTTTCCGCCATTTTCTGCGCATACAGACCGGAGGCTTGTTCTTTCACCGCTCCAAACGGGCCGCTGACAGCAAGCGCAGGGAGCGGGCCGTCCACGCCGCGCGGCGCATACAGGTCTGCCGCCAGTGTAACGCCGTAGCGATTGTGAAAGGTGACTTTCTTGTGCTCTACTTGCTCGCTGCGCGCGAAGGTTTTATCCCATTCTGTACTCAATTGCAATTTTTCCATATTCGTTGCTCCTTTTCCTTTGACGGGGTTGATCTTTTATGATAAGATCATTGTAATACCTAAACCTAACTTTAGGTCAAGATATTTTTGAAAGGTGCGGAAAAGGAATGTACACCATCGGTGAGGTATCCAGAATGTTTGATATTCCGGTTTCGACGCTGCGGTATTACGATAAAGAGGGATTATTTCCCGGAATACACCGGGAATCCGGTATCCGAAAGTTCAGCGAGCAGGAGATCGACGCGCTGCGCGTGATCGACTGCCTGAAAAAATCCGGTTTGGAGATCAAGGATATCAAACGGTTTATGAAGTGGTGCGTGGAGGGCAGCAGCACCTATCCGGCGCGGCTCGAACTGTTCCGTCGGCAAAAGCAGTGCGTGGAGGAGGAGATGGCGCGCTTGCAGCAGGTGCAGGCAATGCTGCGGTTCAAGTGCTGGTACTATGAGCAGGCAATGCAGGACGGGAACGAGGAACGGCTGCGCCATATGAAACCCGAGGAGATGCCGGAGGATATCCGCAAAGCCTATGTGCAATCTCATCCGGCGTTGGATGAATGACCGAAAAAAACCCGCCTTCTCGAATGGAAAAGGCGGGTTTTTTTCTATATGTGATTGGCAGGTGTGCTGCGGTGAGAGCGGCACTTCCCTACTGCGCAGATGATGTTTCGGCCGCTGTGCCGGTTTTGGCACCGTGTGTTGCCGCAAAGGTTTGCTTGGCTTCCTCAAAGGAGTCCTGAAAATCACCTGCAATCTCCAATTGTGCGATCCCTGACAGATCGAGGCAAATCGACTGCGGCGAAACATACACAAAACCAGGCTCTTCGCCGGGGATCACGAATGCATACTGATATTTATCCGGGTCGTCCTGATCTGCGGGTGCAAAGCTGTCGATACCCTTCCCTCGGAAATAGCGGTAGGTCGTGGTATGCGAACTATTCCCGCTTCGGATTTCTGACCGCTGGCCGGGCGTCAGCGCAGACCAGAGACCGGGCGTGAAGGCGCTGGTGTCATAGCGTTTGCCGCCGGAGGTTCTGGTGCCGAAATAAAAGTCACCGTAATAATTGTAGCTGTTGTTCGGGTCCTGCGTATCGTAATAGCCGCCGATACCATTGACCGTCGTTGCAACATCGGTTGCGTCTGATGCAAAAAAGTCGATGATCTGTTGGCTGTCCAGATAGGTCTCATCGCTGACATATTCGGATTCCGTTGCAGCGGAGAGCGCCTCCGCCAACTGCTTTATATCCTCTTGTTCGTATGCCAGATCGACTGCCTGTGTATAATGGTCTTTCAGCTCGGATACCGGATAGAGGGCTTCTGCATCGATCTGATAAAATTCATTGGCTGACCGATTGAATTCATCCAGTGCCTTCCGGTTGGATTCCATGCCGCTGGCCAGATCATAGTCCAGCTCGTCAGGGTCGGATGAAGCGGTACAGGAATCGACCGTATATTGCCGCTTTTGCTCATAAAACCCAAGCAGGTTGTCTCGTAGAGCTTCATCCTGATACCCCAGATCACTGATGGCGCCGATCACGTCCGGCAGCATGGATTGCAGGCCGGACAGGGTACACTCCTCTCCAAACGCATCTTCTATGGCGTGCAGCCCTTGCTCTTCCCTCTCGCTCTCACTCGCGTCATGATACTTTGTATTGTTGAGCGCGATCTCGGTCTGTTCGCTTACTACCTCTGCCAATGCCTTTCGAATCGATTTTTTTCGGATGCCTTCGTTGAAAAATTCGGTATACCGTTCCTGCGTATCCTCATCGAAAGGAGAATAAAAGGTATAATCAGTAAATAATCC
Source organism: Clostridiales bacterium (assembly GCA_019421385.1). Lineage (GTDB taxonomy): Bacteria > Bacillota > Clostridia > Oscillospirales > Butyricicoccaceae > Agathobaculum. Next base: position 43,382 of record JAHZFK010000003.1, on the reverse strand, counting down.
CTTAATGATGGTGTCTTTCAGATATTCTGTGTGCTGATGGGATTTGTAAGCAGACCACGCGGCGGCGAGTAATACCACAATCAGGATAGCCGCACCGATGGCCTTCTGCTTTGTCGATAGTTTTTGCAGCATAAAATGTTCCCCCCACTTTATAAAATGATAAAAAAACTGATACTTTCACTTTAATCTGATAAACAAAAAAGTCAATGAGGTTTTTAGCCAAATTTTTGTATTCCTTTTTGGTGCACTTGCGGAAAGACATAAAAAAACTCCCGCCGACAGGCGGGAGTTTTGCGTAATACCGATGTTTATGGGTATGGATGCGGGGGTTTAGAGAACCTTGCTCAAGAAGTCGATCGTGCGCGGCTCCTTCGGATGGTTGATAACCTCATCCGGCGTGCCTTCCTCGACGATATAGCCGCCTTCCATAAAGATGACGCGGCTGGCAACCTCGCGGGCGAAGCCAATCTCGTGCGTGACGACGACCATGGTCATGCCTTCTTTGGCCAGATTCTGCATGACCTGCAATACCTCGCCGACCATTTCGGGGTCGAGCGCGGAGGTTGGCTCGTCAAAGAGCATGATATCCGGGTTCATCGCGAGCGCACGCGCGATGGCGACACGCTGCTTCTGGCCGCCGGACAGCTGTGCGGGATAGGCTTCCGCCTTATCCGCCAGACCGACGCGCTTGAGCAGCCGCATGGCGGTTTCGCGTGCTTCTTCCTTGGTGGCCTTTTTCAGCTCGGTCGGGGCAAGCATCATGTTGCCCATCACGTCCAGATTGTTGAACAGGTTGAACAGCTGGAACACCATGCCGACGTTTTCGCGCACCTTATTGATATCGGTCTTTTTGTCCGTGATATCGTAGCCATCGACGATCACCGTGCCGTCGGTGATCTCCTCCAGACGGTTCAGGCAGCGCAGAAAGGTGGACTTACCGCTGCCGGACGGCCCGAGAATGACGACGACTTCGCCCTCGTGGATATCGATCGAAACATCCTTGAGCACTTCCAGATCGCCAAAGCTCTTTTTCAGATGGGAAACATGGATCTTGACCTGCTTGTTATTCTCTGCCACGGTTGATCCTCCTTTCCATGATCTTTGCGAAGCGAGACAGGATGGTAATTACGATCAGATACATCACGCCGACGATAAACCATACTTCAGAAGAACGCATGGTGTTGGCAACAACGTTCTTGGCGGTATTGACCAGCTCCGGGAAGCCGATAACCGACAGGATCGAGGTATCCTTGAGCGTGATGATGAACTGGTTGATGATGGAGGGGATCATGGTGCGGATGGCCTGCGGCAGCACGACCTTGCGCATGGCCTTCCAGTACGGCAGACCAAGGCTGCGAGCCGCTTCCATCTGACCCTTGTCCACGCTCTGGATACCGGCGCGGATGATCTCCGCCATATACGCACCACAGTTGAGCGCCAAGCAGACAGTACCGGCCTGCAAAGCAGAAAGGGTGAAATTCTTGATTCCGAGCGAACTGCCGACAAACTGCGGGAAGCCGAAATAGATGAAGAACGCCAGAACGATCATCGGCACGCCGCGGATAATATCAACAAAAATCGTGGAGATGATATTGCAGACGCGGCTTTTCAGCACGCTCAGCAGGCCGAAGATCAAGCCCAGAATACAGGCAAAAAACAGGCCACACAGTGCCAGCAGCAGCGTCTGCCCCATTGCTTCGAGCAGCAGCGGCCCATAAGTGCTAAGGATTTTGAGCATCATGGGACATGACTCCTTTCTTTCTAAAAAATGAGGGGGCGCCGGAACCAACCAGTGCCCCCTGAAAACTCAGGTCAATCCGCTATGATCAGCCCAGATACTTGGCGATGATCTCGTCGTACTTGCCGTTTTCCTTGATGTTGGCAAGACCGGCGTTGAACATGTCGATCAGTTCCTGATTGTCTGCGTTGAAGATCGCAAAGCCGTACGGTGCACCCTCGTTGGCAGTGTCCTCAAGAATCTTGAGTGCCAGATCGCCTTCCTTGATGGAAGCCGCCATGATCGGGGTATCCTCGAAGCAGGCTACCGTCTGGCCGCCGAGTACCGCCTGATACATCGTGGGCGAATCCTCGAAGTAGGTGATGTTGAAGCCGTACTGATCCTTCAGGCTCTCCGCATAAGCCGCGCCCTGGGTGCCGGTTTTGACGGCAACCGTCTTGCCGGACAGGTCTTCAAAACCGGTGATATCGGAATCCGCTGCAACGGTCATGGTCTGGGTGGCCTGGTAGTAGCCGTCCGAGAAGATCCAGCCGCTTTCCTTGCGCTCGTCGGTGATGGACGCGCCAGCGATCATGCCGTCCGCCTGACCGGACTGGCAAGCTGCGATAGCAGCATCCCAACCGAGGGGCTTGATCTCATACTGGAAGCCCTGATCCTCCGCAATTGCTGCAACAATGTCAACGTCGATGCCGACGAAGTTGCCGGAAGCGTCGGTGTACTCAAAGGGCTTGAATACGGTGTCAGACGCGATCACCCAAGTCTTGCCGTTGCCCGAAGCATCGCCAGACGAGCCACTTGCCGCGTTGCTGTCGCCACCGGACGAATTGCCGCCGCATGCCGCCAGACCCAGCGCCAGGCTGGCCGCCATCAGCAGAGAAAGTACTTTTTTCACTTGTGATTCTCCTTTACTTTTTTCTTACCCTCCGCATCCGCATTGCGTTATTTCACGCGTGTGCAGTGCATCAGCCATAGATATATAACAGGCGATGGAAGTATCCAGACAACTACCATCGCCTATCATGCCCAAACTATTATAACGTAAAATCAATATTTCGTCAAGCGCACCGCCTCTTTTTGACAAAAAAGCCAGTCAAATCCGCTCTGCCGCCTGTAAAATCTCCTGAAGCGCAAAGTCGATGCCCAGTCGGCTGGTGCACAGCGTCAGGTCATAATTGGTCGCATCGGCATAGTGGCGACCGGTGTAATGCGTGCAATATGCGTTGCGCGCCTTGTCCACTGCCTTGATGTTGGCACGGAGCTTCTCCGGCTCGGTGTCCTCCATCATGTCGCGCATACGCTCATAGCGCCATTCAAAATCCGCATGGACGAACACACGCAGGCAATGGTCGAACTCCCGCAGGATAAAATCCGCGTTTCGGCCGACGATGACGCAGCTTTCGCGGTCCGCGATCTCGCGGATGGCCTTGACCTGTGCCTCCCACAGCTTGTCGCTGAGCGGACGGTTATAAAAATCGAACAGGCTCTGCGTCAGGCCGAAGCTGGTGGGCACGCGCTCGTCCCACTTGCGCACCTGTGCGGGCGTCAGTCCCGCGGATGCCTTGGCGGTGAACAGGATCAGATCCTTATTGTATAACGGGATACCCAGTGCGTCAGCCGTGCGCCGGCCCAGCTCGCCGCCGCCCGCGCCAAACTGTCGGCTGATGGTGATGATCTTTTTCATGGGGTGGTTCCTCCTGATTTCCGTACCGGTGGCCTGCCGCCAACCGGTTATGTTGCTTTTATTATAGCCGACCGGCGGAATAAACGCAAGCGCCGCCCGCAATACTTCGATTGCCGAACGGCGTGGCTCTGTTATAATAATATATTATTTCCAATCAGGTGGATGTGGATATGAAGATAACCATTCGAAAAATTGCAGAACTTGCGGGTGTATCCCGCGGCACGGTGGATAAAGTGCTCCACGGCCGCCCGGGCGTCAGCGATGCAGTGCGGGCGCATGTGCAGGCCGTGATGGAGGAGCAGGGCTATCGGCCTGTGCAGCATCGTAAAACGGCGGAAGAAACATGCCGTCGGCTTCAACTTGCCGTGATCATTCCGCGGCTGACCAACCCTTTTTTTTCAGGCGGTCAAGCTCGGTATGGAGGAGGTGCAGTTTGCCGATCCAAACTGCGAACTGCATGTAGACTATTATTATTGCGACGGCGCGAACATCAGCGAGCTGCTGTCCATTTTGGAGTATATCGAGCGGCGCGGTGTGGACGGCATCATCATGCGCGGCAGCCAAAACCGATGCCTTTGCGACCGGATCAACGCGCTGGCCGATCAGAATATTCCGGTGGTGCTGGTGGATTCGGATATCCCCGGCTGCCGAAAGCTCTGCATGGTGGGAGAGGACAGCATCACCTCCGGCCGTGTTGCCGCTTCCCTGCTGGCAAAGAGCATCGGTGGCGAAGGAGATGTGGCGATCATCGGCGGCTTGCCGGATATTGCGGTGCATCGTGCGCGTATGCAGGGCTTTGAGCAGGTGATTCGCGAGCGGTTCCCGAAAATCCGTATCGTTGAAACCGTTTATTCCTTTGATCAGAGTGTGATCGCCTATAAAAAGACCGATATGCTGCTGCAGCAGTATACCGGCTTGCGCGGTATTTTCAGCGTGACCGGCTGCACGGGTGACATCGGACAGGCGATCATGGATCGGCAGGCAAAAAACATCAAGGTGATCAGCTATAACTTTACGCCGGATATCGTTGCGCTCATCAAAAAGCGGATCGTAGACTTCACCATCGGCCTTTCGCCCTATCGGCAGGGTGTCAGCGCGATGCGCGCCATGCTGCGGTTTCTGCTGCATGGGGAAACGCCGGAATCCACCTTTCTGGAAATGCCGCTGCTGATCGGCATTGATGAAAATATCGACATGCTCAGCCAGAATATGTATTTATAGGCAACGTGCCTTTTGCGTGCCTATGGGAGATGGATTTAGGGAAAATCACAGCATATTGCAATGTGCGGAGCGTGCCTTTTAAAAGGCACGCTCCGCACGGTTTGTTTTATGCGCATAAAAAGCGGGTTTTGCATGTGATTGTGTATAGTTTTGCAGCGCAAAAATGTTGTGTTTGATGAAAAACAGGATTATTTCTTTTGCGAATGGAAATGTTTCATGCAAAAAGTCTATAATGGAGCCATGAAAAGGGATCCCGCCAAAAAGAAAACCGAATATACGCCGGGAAGCGTATGGTTGGGAAGAGAGGTTACGAACATGAAAAAGAGACTTTTGGCAATGCTGATGGCTGGCGCGATGGCGCTTTCACTGACCGCCTGCGGCGGCACGGAATCTCAGCCTTCATCGGATGCACAGGAGCAGACGGGTGACGGCGCGCAGGGAGAAACCCCGGTCGTTTCCGTCATCTTAAAAACGCTCAACTCGGAATATTGGAGCGCGGTTGCCGCCGGTATCCGGCAGGCGGAGAGTGACCTCGGCTGCAAGGTCAAGCTGAACGGCCCGCCGAGCGAAAGCTCGTATGATGAGCAGATCAACATGATTGAAACCGAGCTTTCCAGCGGAGAAGCGGATGCGCTGGTGCTCGCGCCGCTGCAGCCAGACTCTGCATCCACAGTTGTGGCAAATGCGGAAATCCCGATCCTTGCGGTGGACACCACCTTCCCGTCGGAAAAGCTGGTCAGCTATATTGGTGTTTCCAATGAGGATGCAGCCAAGGCGGGCGGCGAATATGTGGCGGAAAAGCTGGGCGGCTCGGGTAATGTTGTGATTCTGGCCGGTGTGCAGGGCGACACCACTTCGGAGGACCGCATCAAGGGCTGGACCGAAGGTCTGGAGGCCGGCGGCTGCAAGGTGCTGGATATGCAGTATACCGATGCAGTAGCGGATAAGGCAGTTTTGGTGCTGGAAGGCCTGATGCAGCAGTACCCCGATCAGATCGACGCGGTCGTTTGCCATTCGGACGACGTTGCGATGGGCGCGGTCAATGCCATTTCGGCAGCAGGCAAAAGCGATCAGATCATGGTTTGCGGCTTCGGCGGCATTTCGGGTGCACAGCCGGTCAAGGACGGCACGCTGACCGCAACGGTTGACATTGGCCCCTATGAAATGGGTTATAACTGTGTTGTCCGTGCGCTGGACGCGATCAACGGCGAGGAAATCGACGAATTCTATCCCACAGAGCCCAAGATCATCGATTCTTCCAATGTCGATGCATTTTTGGAAGAACTGGCTGAGTGGACCAAGTAAAGCAAAATGAGCAAAGGCTGCCTGACAAGGCAGCCTTTGATAAACCGAGCGTATCAAGAGAAAGGTTGCATCAACGTGAAAAAAATCAAAATCGGTCTGGTCGGCGCAGGCTTTATGGGCAGAACTCATTCCGCCGCTTATAAATCGGTGCGCAATATCTTTGGGGATGAAGTCGTGCCGGAGCTGGTGGTGGTTGCCGACGTCAACGAAGAAAACGCAAAAGCGGTGGCGGAGCAGTACGGCTATCAGCGCTGGACGACCGACTGGCATGAGATCATCAACGATCCGGCGATTGATCTGGTGGATATCACAACGCCGAATGCTTCGCATTGTCCGATTGCCATGCAGGCGGCAAAGCATGGCAAACATGTCTATTGCGAAAAGCCGCTTGCCATGACCGCGCAGGAAGCCGCCGAGACGACTAAAGTGGTGGAAAAAGCGGGCGTGGTGACGTCGGTTGGCTTCAATTATGTCTGGAATCCGATCCAGCAGTATGTCAAGGAGCTGATCGCTTCGGGCGAGCTGGGCGAAGTTGTCAATTTCCGCGGCATGTACGATCAGGATTATTACAATGACCCCGCGCAAAAGCATGAGTGGCGTATGTTTAAGTCCGCTTCGGCATCCGGCGCGCTGGGCGATCTGGCCAGCCATACCCTGTCGCTGTCGCAGTTCCTGATCGGGGATATTGCGGAGGTGTGCGGCATGACCAAAATCATCGTGCCCGAGCGTCCCGACTCCAAGGACCCGACCAAGATGCTGCCGGTGGAGAACGACGATGTGGTGCAGTTCATGTTCAATTATGCCAACGGCGCTTGCGGCACGATTTTTTCCAACCGTCTGGCCGCAGGCCGGAAAATGTCGCTGGGCTATGAGATACAGATGACCAAGGGCTGCATTGTTTACAATCAGGAAAACCAGAATCAGGTGCAGATTTACCGCCATGACGATGACAAGCGCGAACGCGGCTTCAAAACCGTGCTGATCGCACCCGGACATGGAGAATACGACCGGTTTTACGGCGGCGCGGGCATTTGTCTGGGCTATGCCGACCAGAAAACGATCGAAGTCTATCATACGCTCAAATGCGTGGCGGAAAAGACGTTCTGCGAGATTGATTTCCGCTTCGGCATGAAGGTGATGCAGGTCATTGACGCGGTGCTGGAATCCGCGGAAAGCCGCCGCTGGGTCACGGTCAAGTAAGGAGGAAGCGCAATGAGAATCGGTTTGGTATCCGACTGCCTTGCAAATCAGTCGTTTGAAAGCCTGCTCAAAATCTGCAAGGAATTGGGCATCGAGCAGGTGGAACTGGGCGTTGGCAACTGGTCGAGCGCACCGCATGTCGATCTGGACGGCCTGCTGGAAAGCGAGACGCGGCGGGATGAAATGAAGGGGATGCTGCGGGATTACGGCATTTCGGTTTCGGCATTTAACTGCTCGGGCAATCCGCTTGCGCCCGGCGACTGGGGCAAACGGGAGGATGCGGTCACCCGCAAATGCTTCCGCCTGAGCGAATATTTCGGACTGGATACCGTTGTGATGATGTCCGGCTTGCCGGGCGGCGGACCGGAGGACAAATACCCGAACTGGGTGGTCACGTCATGGCCGCCGGAAACGCAGGAAATGCTGGATTATCAGTGGAACAAAGTGGCCATCCCCTATTGGAAAGAGCTGGTCAAAGTGGCAAACAGCCATGGCGTGACAAGGCTTGCGCTTGAGCCGCACGGCTGCCAGCTGGTGCATGATGTGGAGAATTTTTACCGGCTGCGCGATGCCTGCGGCGGCGACAAGACAATCGGCTTCAATCTCGACCCCTCGCACCTGTTCTGGATGGGCGCTGACCCGATCGCGGTGGCGCGGGCGCTGGGCGACGCGATTTATCATGTACATGTCAAGGATGTGCGCGTGGAAAAGCCGGCGGCGGTCAATACCCTGCTGGACGGCAAGCATGTGCTGGAATTTGCCAAGCGGTCGTGGAATTTCGCCATTCCCGGCTATGGCCACGACGAGCGCTGGTGGCGGGAATTTATGGTCACGCTCAAGATGATGGGCTATGACGGCGTGCTCTCCATCGAGCACGAGGATTACACGATGGATACGCTTGCGGCAATCGGCAAAACGGTGCGCTTGCTGCGGGACAATATGGTTTGAGCAGATAACAGGAAAGCGGTTTCTCATCAAAGGAGAAACCGCTTTTTCGTGCAGGATTCCCGCGGTGTCCGGTTGGCAAATGCCGCGCAAAAGACTATAATAAATAGGGTAAAGCGGCAAAGGAGGAATATCATATGCGGATATTGGTGGCAGAGGATGAGCGCGATCTCAATCGGTTGATCTGCCGGACGCTCGAGCGCGCGGGATACAGCGTGGACGCCTGTTTTGACGGGGAAGCCGCGCTCGATTATCTGTTGGGGGCGGAATATGACTGCCTGCTGTTGGATATCATGATGCCCAAGAAGGACGGGCGCGACGTGCTGCGCGCGGTGCGCGCACAGGGCAGCGCCGTGCCGGTAATTTTCCTGACCGCGCGCGACAGTGTGCAGGATCGCATTGAGGGACTCGACCTCGGCGCGGACGATTATCTGGTCAAGCCCTTTGATTTTGACGAGCTGCTCGCCCGCATCCGCGCGGCGACACGCAAATACGGCACGCAAAAGACCAGCGTGCTGACGCTGGCCGACCTGACTGTGGACACCGGCAGCCATGCGGTGACGCGCGGCGGCAAGGAGATCCGCCTGTCCGCCAAGGAATACGCCATCCTGCAATATATGATGCAGCACAAGGGCACGGTCATTTCCCGCGCCCGGCTGGAGGATCACATCTGGAACTATGATTATGCGGGCGGCTCGAACGTGGTCGACGTCTATATCACCTATCTGCGCAAAAAGATCGACAGCGGCTTTGACAAAAAGCTGCTGCATACGGTTCGCGGCGCGGGCTGGATCTTAAAGGAGGAACCGTGAAGCGATTTTCCGTCAAACTCAAGCTGACCCTGTGGATCACCCTGCTCATGCTGCTGCTCACCACGATGGTACTGACATTTATGGTTGCGGTGAGCAGTTCGGTCGTTTCCGAAAACGCCTATGAGCAGCTGACCAATACCGTGCGCACCAACCTGAGCGGTATTTCCAAGGAAAATGGTAATCTCACATTCAGCGAAGATTTTACGTTCACGCACAACGGCGTGTACACTGTCGTATACAGCAGCAGCGGTGCGCTGCTGGCCGGACAGCTCCCGCTGTCCTTCCCAGATACGCTGGCGTTTGAAAACGGCGCCATCCGCATGGAAGAGGGCATCAACGGCAATTATTATGTGCTGGATTTTTGGCTACCGTTTAGCTGGGAGGACGGCGTGTGGGTGCGCGGCATTATTTCCGCACCCGATGTGGCCGATGTGCTGGACGATATGGTAGGGCTGGCGCTTCTGATTTTGCCCCTGATGGTGGTGTTCAGCGGTCTGGGCGCGTATCTGCTGGCGCGATCGACCTTCCGCCCGATCGACCGCATCATCCGTGCGGCTGAGAATATCGGAGAGGGGCGCGACCTGTCCCGCCGTATTGGCCTGCCTGCGGGACGGGACGAGATCAGCCGTCTGGGACAGGCGTTCGACAACATGTTCATGCGGCTGGAAGCGTCCTTTGAGTCGGAAAAGCAATTCACCTCGGATGCATCGCATGAGCTGCGCACACCGACTGCGGTCATCCTTGCCCAATGCGAGGACGCGCGGCGACATGCCGAAACCCCCGAACAGTATGCGCAGGCAATCGAGGTGATCGAGCGGCAGACGGGCAAAATGTCCGACCTGATTGCGCAGCTGCTGCAAATGACCCGTTTGGAGCAGGGCACGCAGCGCGCATCCTTCGAGTGGGCGGACTTGAGCGGGCTGGTGGAGGTCATCTGTGCCGAGCAGCCCGCATTTCCAAAGAATATCACGCTGCAAACCGATATCCAGCCCGAGGTGGAAGCCCGTTTTGACGTGACGCTGATGAGCCGTCTGCTGCAAAACCTGATCGGCAACGCGGCGCGGTATGGTCGGCAGGACGGGCATATCTGGGTTTCCCTGCGGCGGGAGCAGGCAGATGCCGTGCTTGCGGTGCGGGATGACGGCATCGGCATCGCCAAGGAACAGCAGGAAAAGATCTGGCAGCGGTTCTATCAGGTGGAGCCGTCGCGCAGCGGGCAGGCCGGTACGGGATTGGGGCTGACCATGGTGCGTCAGATCGCTGCGCTGCATGGCGGCACGGTCACGCTGGACAGCGCCATCGGCGTGGGCAGCTGTTTCACCTTCCGTTTCCCCATCGGACAGCAGCCGGATGAGCCGCAAACCCCTGTGTAAAAATTATTTTTTGAAAATTTACTTTTTTAATGGTTTTTTAATATTGGGCTGGTATCCTGTATATGAACTCAAACGAAAGGTGTGAGCAACATGAAAAAACAGTTTTTGATGTTTACCGCTGCGGCGATGTTGGCCGCTGCGTTGGCAGGATGCGGTCAGTCCACGCAGAAAAGCAGTGCGCAGATGGGATATATCGGTGAGGATGCAGCCAAGAATATGGCAGTCACCGCCGCACAGGTCGATGCCGCAAACGCAACCTTTACGACGGCTTCGCTCGATGAAAAGGACGGCATCGTGTATTATGAGGTGGATTTCACCGCGGACGGTATGGATTACCGCTACGCGATCGACGCGATGACCGGCGCGGTGATCGAATCGAACAGCGGCGCGGCGCAGACGGACGGCACGAATACCGCGAGCGCCACGACCCAGACAGGTGCAGTCGATGAAGCGAAGGCCAAGCAGATCGCGCTCGACCATGCGGGCGTGAGCGAGAGCGATACGAGCTTCCTGATGGCCAAGCTGGATCGTGATGACGGCGTTCAGGTATACGATGTGGAATTTTACGTCGCCGCAACTGCTTCGGAATACGATTATGAGATCGACGCCGCGACCGGTGAGATCCGCAGCTACGATTACGACGCGGAAAACTACAACCCGTCGCAGCAGAACACGGGTTCCACTTCGGATAAGACCATGAGCGAAGCGGACATTCGCGCCATTGCACTGGCGAAAGTACCGGGCGCGACCGAAAACGACATTCGCATGAATCTGGATCGTGATGACGGCAAGCTGAGATACGAGGGCAAAATCATTTATGAAGGAATGGAATACGATTTCGAGATCGACGCATACAGCGGCGCCATTCAAGAATGGGATGCGGAATCCGTATTTGATTGACAATAATAAAAGGAGGAAGACAAAATGAAAAAACTGGTTTGCACGATGGCACTGGCTGCACTGCTGTGCGGCGCGGCGGGAGCGGCGAACGGCTCCTACACGGTAACGGCGGAACTGAGCCCGGATATCACGGTCAAGATTGACGGTGCAGAGCGCATTTTCTACAATGTGCAGGGACAGGAAGTGCACCCGATCAGCTACGCGGGCACGACCTATGTACCGATCCGCTCGATCGGTGAGCTGATGGATAAGAACGTCAACTGGGACGGCACGACCAACACCGCCACCATCGGCGGCGCGCGTGTCACCCCGGACGCAACCGGCACTCCGGACAAAAACGCAGTGACGCAGGATATCCGGATGGATATTGAACCGGGCATCACCATCGTGATCGACGGCACGGCGCGCACGTTCTATAACGCAAACGGCCAGAAAGTCGACCCTGCGCTGTATAACGGCTCGATTTACCTGCCGATCCGCGCGATTGGCGAGATCATGGGCAAGAACGTTTCGTGGGACGGCGCAACCCAGACCGTGCTGCTCTCCGGCAATACCACGGGCGGCGGTGTGACCGATTTTGACACGAACAACCCCTCCGGCAACACCGGCGGCAATACGGGCAATACCGGTTCGGTAACGCTCGATAAGGCCAAGCAGATCGCGCTCGATCACGCGGGCAAGACCGCGAGCCAAGTGACCTTCGTCAAGGCAAAGTCCGATTGGGAGAACGGCAAAACGGTTTATGAGATCGAATTCATCTACCGTTCCGGCACGAGCTATCTGGAATACGATTATGAGATTGACGCTTCCACCGGTAAGATTCTGAGCTATGACTATGACGCCGAGGGCTATGCACCTTCGACCGGCGGCAATAGCGGCAGCCAGACGGCGACCATCACCGAGGCGCGCGCCAAGGAAATCGCGCTGAACAAGGTACCCGGCGCAAGCACGGCTAACATCTATGAATTCAAGCTGGACCGCGATGACGGCCGTCTGGAATACGAGGGCAAGATCATCTATAACAGCATGGAATATGAATTCACTATTGATGCTTCTTCCGGAACCATCACCGACTGGGATGTAGAGTCTATCTACGACTGATCGACAAACAAAAATGCCTTCCGCTTAAAGCGGAAGGCATTTTTTCATATACAGGGATCAGAGGGCGCGGACAGAAATCATGCCGTCGATTGCGCGCAGCTCGTCGAGGTTTGCCTCGGTCGGCGCTTCAGCGGTATCAACGATCGTGTAGGCAAAGTCGCCCTTGGAGCGGTTGCCCATGTTCTCGATGTTGCAGCGCACCGCGCCGGTGATCGAGGCGATCATGTTCGGAATGTTCTTGTGGATCATGCAGATGCGGTAGCCGCCCTCATAGGGCACCTTGAGGTTCGGGAAGTTGACCGAGTTGCGGATGGTGCCGGTTTCGAGGTAATCTGCGATCTCCTTGACCGCCATCTGTGCGCAGTTGTCCTCGCTCTCCGGCGTGGATGCGCCGAGGTGCGGCAGGGTGATCGCGTTGGGCTGTGCAAGAATTTCGTCGGAAGCAAAGTCGGACACATACGCCGCAACCTTGCCGCTCTCGAGCGCCGCAGCCATGGCCTTGGTGTCGACCAGTTCGCCGCGGGCGAGGTTGATCACGCGCACGCCGTCCTTCATCTTTGCGATGGACTCCTCGCAGATGGTGTTTTTGGTTTCCGGGGTCAGCGGGACATGGATGGTGATATAGTCGCAGTTTGCGAAAATCTGATCGAGTTCGGTAACGTGCTTGACCGAACGGGACAGGCTGAGCGCGCCGTCGACCGACAGGTACGGGTCATAGCCCCAGACTTCCATATCCAGACCAACCGCAGCGTTTGCGACCTTGACGCCGATCGCGCCCAGACCGATAACGCCCAGCTTCTTGCCGGAGATCTCCGGACCGGCATAGGTTGCCTTGCCCTTTTCAGCCGCCGGGCCGATGTCCGGCGTGCCCGCGAGGGACTGCACCCAGTTGGCACCCTGTACGATCTTGCGGGAAGCGAGCATCAGCGCGCAGACCACCAGCTCCTTAACGGCGTTGGCATTCGCGCCCGGCGTGTTGAATACAACGATGCCTTCCTGTGCGCAGCGGTCGAGCGGGATGTTGTTTACGCCTGCGCCTGCACGGGCGATGCACTTGAGGTTCTTCGGGAATTCGACGTCGTGCAGCTTGGCCGAACGGACAAGGACAGCGTCATAGTCGGTAAAATCCTCCGAGCAGGTGTATTTGGCGGGGTCGAGCTTTTCCAGACCAACCTTGGAAATTTTATTATAAAGCTTTACATTATACATGGGAAGCACTCCTCTTATCTTGTGTTTTCGCTCGGAAAGAGCGAAGGGGGTATTGGATACCCCCTATAACTGTTTATGCGTTTTCCGCCGCGAACTTCTTCATGAAGTCGATCAGGTACTCTACGCCCTCGATCGGCATCGCGTTGTAGATGGATGCGCGCATACCGCCGACCGAACGGTGGCCCTTGAGGTTGCTCATGCCGGCCGCTGCGGACTCCTTGGCGAACTTCGCGTCCAGCTCGTCGTTTCCGGTGCGGAAGGTGACGTTCATGTGGCTGCGGGACGCCTTTTCGGCAACCGACTTGTAGAAGTCCTGGCTGTCGAGGTAGTCATACAGCAGGCCGGAACGCTTTGCAGCGCGCTCCTGCATGGCCTTCACGCCGCCCATCTGCTCGACCCACTCGAGCACAAGGCCCAGCACATAGATGCCGTACGTGGGGGGCGTGTTGTACATGGATTTCTTGTCGGCCATGGTCTTCCAGTCGAGCATGACCGGGTACTTGTCGAGCGGGTAGTTGCCCAACAGATCCTCGCGCACGATCACGACCGTAACGCCCGCGGGGCCCATGTTCTTCTGCGCGCCCGCGTAGATCACGCCATATTTGGAAACGTCAACCGGCTTGGAGAGGATGTTCGAGGACATGTCAGCCACCAGCGGCACGCCTGCCGGGGTCTCGGGGTCGTACTGGTACTCGGTGCCGTAGATGGTGTTGTTCGCGCAGATGTAGAAGTAGTCCGCGTCCGGACGGATATCCAGCTCGCCCTGCGTCGGAACGCGGTCGAAGCCGCCCTCCTTGGAAGAGAACGCAACATGAATGTCGCCGAACTTGACTGCTTCCTTATATGCATTGTTTGCAAAGTTGCCGGTGATGGCGTAATCCGCCTTGCCGGTCTTCATCAGGTTCATCGGGATCGCCGCGAACTGGGTCGTCGCGCCGCCCTGCAGGAACAGGACCTTGTAATTCTCCGGAATGGAAAGCACACGGCGCAGCGCAGCCTCGGTCTCCTTGATGATGCCGTCATATACCTTAGATCGGTGACTCATCTCCATGACAGACATGCCTGAGCCCTTGTAGTTCAGCATTTCGGATGCACAGCGCTCGAGCACGGGAACCGGAAGCATAGAGGGGCCTGCGGAAAAGTTGTAGATACGATTGTCAGCCATAGTGATAGTAACCTGCCTTTCAATAAATCAGCGTGCTATTCCGTATAGGAATGCAATATTCATTATAATATAAGCATTAGGGTTTTACTACGGGAAATTAAACCAAAATTCCACCGCAAAAAGACGAATGTCTGCACATTATGGACAGATATCGCAGCATTGCTGAAAGCGCATCCGATTGCAAGCGCTCGTGCGGATATGGTATACTAAGGCAGAAATGAGAAAGGAATACCGCCTGTTTTTGCACAGGATTGTGGAGAAACAGGCGATACGAAAGGAGAGGACGGCCATGTTCCGGCGCCGCCAGCCGAACCAGCGCACCCAGCTCAGCCACCGGCAGATCAACCGTCTGCTGCCGTTCACCAATGCGCCGCTGTTTCACGCGCTGCAATTGCTTGCGACCGGCGATTCCGCGCGCTTTCATATGCCCGGACACAAGGGCGAGCCGCTGTTCAACAGTTTTTCCGAGGTTTTTTCAATTGACTTCACCGAAACCTACGGCACGGGCAATCTGTATCTGGGCGATGGCCCGATCCGCGATGCGGAGGTCGCTGCGGCACGGTATTTCGGCGCGTCCGACTGTTTTTTCCTGACCGGAGGCTCGACACAGGGCATCCTGTCCATGCTGGCGACCGCGGTCGGGCGCGGCGGCGCGGTGCTGCTCGACCGCGAATGCCACAAATCGGTCTGCCATGCCTGCGCGCTGCTCGATATCACGCCTTACTTTATTTCCGCGCCAGTGCTGGAGCCGTTCGGTATTTCGGGCGCGCTCGCGCCCGGGGATGCCGAGCAGCAGCTGATCGACCATCCGGAGATCCGCGCGGTGCTGCTCACCTCCCCCACTTATTATGGTGTGCGCCGCGCGATCCCAGCGTTTGCCGACTTGTGCCGCGCCTACGGCAAGCTGCTGCTGGTGGATGCGGCGCATGGTGCACACTTCCCTGCCGTCGGCTTGCCGACCCCGGTCGCCGAGGGCGCGGATCTTGCGGTGCTGTCCATCCACAAAACGCTTCCCTGTCTGGGACAGGGCGCGGTGGTTTTGAGCAGTTCGGGTGTGGACAAGCGTGCGCTGCGCGAAAATACCGCCCTGTTCGGCACGTCCAGCCCCTCCTACCCCATTATGGCATCCATCGACCTTGCCCGCGCTTATACCGAGGGGCCGGGGCGCGCCGCCTATCGTCGCGCCGCCGAAACCTGCGGGGAATTGCGGGAATATGTGCTGCGCCGCACGGGCTTTACGCCGCTGACGATGGACGACTACCCCGCGCTTGACCCCTGCCGCCTGACCGTGTGCACCGCGGGTACGGATGTGACCGGTCACCGGCTGGCCGACATGCTGTGGAGCGAATGCGGGGTCGCCTGCGAGATGGCGGACGACCGCAACGTGGTGTTTATCCTGACCTGTGCGGATTCCGGCACGGCGGTGTACCGGCTGCGGCGCGGGCTGCGCCGCATTTCGCGCCGCCGTCATGAAGCGCTGCTGCCGTCTGCCTGTCTCCCCTTCCCGCCGGCCGAGCGGGTGCTGTCCGTGCGTGACGCATGGTTTGCCAAGACCGGGCGCGTCGAACCGGCTGCCGCCGAAGGGCTGGTGTGCGCCCGTCCGGTCACACCCTATCCGCCGGGCGTGCCGCTGCTGTGGCCTGGGGAGAAAATTACCCGCGCGCACATTGAACTTATCCGCGAAAGATGGTACAATGAAATCGGCGAGATTACGGTTGTAATCGGCTGATTTACCTCAAAGGAGGAATTTTCCCATGAAAATGGTACTTGCGATCATCAATTATGATGATGCTCAGGACGTAAACAATAATCTGATGAAGGCCGGCTTCCAGATCACCAAGCTGGCAACCACCGGCGGTTTTCTCAAGGCCGGCAACGTGACGGTTCTGATCGGTCTGGATGAATCCAAGCTGGACGAATGCTTCGATATCATCCGCGAGCATTCTTCCTCGCGCAAGCAGATCATCCCGACCACAGCTGAACTGGGTATGGGCTTTTTCCCGTCCACGCCCGTGCAGGTCGAGGTCGGCGGCGCGACCGTGTTCGTTTTGAACGTCGAGCGCTTTGAAAAGCTGTGATCTCATTTGACGCGCTGCCGGGCAATGCGGCGCTCAAAAGCGCGCTGCAAAAGGCGCTGGCCGACCGTTTTCCGCAGGCTGTTTTGCTTTCGGGGGACGATTCCGCGGCGCTGGCGGCATGGTCGGACACTCTGGCCGCAGGCATCCTGTGCGAAAGCGCAGGATCGCGCCCGTGCGGGACATGCCTTTCCTGCCGCAAGGTCAGCGAGGGTGTGCACCCCGATCTGACCCTGATCGACGAAGGGGAAAACGAGTTAAAGGTCGATCTGGCGCGCCGCATCAAGGCCGAAAACGCCATTATCCCGAACGACGGCGAACGCCGCGTGACCGTCATCCGACATGCGCAGAACCTCAACTCCATGGCGCAGAACGCGCTGCTCAAGGAGCTGGAAGAGCCGCCGTCTTACGCCTTTTTCGTGCTGACCGCGGAGCAGCCGGATACGTTATTGCAGACCGTCCGTTCGCGCTGCACCAAATTCGCGCTCGTCCCGCAGGAGGAAGCGGACGGAGACGGCGAAGCCGCCGCGCTCCTTGCGCCCTATCTGGAGGCGATCGCCCAGCGCCGTGAGGATCGGATGATGCTCGCCGCGCTCGCGCTGGAAAAAACGCCGCGCCGTGCGCTGCTGGGTGTGATCGGCGTGCTGCAAAGCGCGCTACGCGACGCAATTTTTGCCGCAAAGGGGCTGCCGCAGCCACCGGTCGCGGCGGCGCTGCGCAAGCAGACGCAGGCGCTGGCAAGCACCGTGAGCGCCGACCGGCTGCTGGAGCTGTATGATTTTTTGAGCGTGCTGACCGACCGCGTTTCCCGCAATGCGGCGGCCGCGGCAGTGACAAACGCGCTGACAAGCGATGCCTACCGCATCTGCTTTTTATAATATAGGAGGATCAGTTTTTGACAACGATAATTGGTGTCCGCTTCAAAGCGGGCGGAAAAATGTATTATTTCGACCCGCAGGGCACGCCGGTGTCCGCGGGCGAGGACGTGATCGTGGAAACGACGCGCGGACTGGAATACGGCCAGTGCGTGCAGGGCAACACAGAGGTGCCCGACCAGACGGTCGTCCAGCCGCTCAAGCGCATGGTGCGCGTGGCGACCGACGCGGATAAAAAGACGCTTGCGCGCAACAAAAAGCGCGCGGACGAGGCGTTTATCATCTGCAAGCGCAAGATCGAAGAGCGCGGGCTGGAAATGAATCTGGTCACAGCGGAATGCACGTTCGACATGAACAAAATGCTGTTTTACTTTACCGCAGACGGCCGTGTGGACTTCCGTGAGCTGGTCAAGGATCTGGCCAGCGTGTTCCGCACGCGCATCGAGCTGCGCCAGATCGGCGTGCGCGATGAAGCGAAGATGATCGGCGGACTGGGCACCTGCGGGCGCGAGCTGTGCTGCTGCTCATATCTGGAGGATTTCCACCCGGTTTCGATCAATATGGCGAAGGATCAGAATTTGTCGCTCAATCCGGCGAAGATTTCGGGTGTGTGCGGCCGTCTGATGTGTTGCCTGAAATACGAGCATGAAGCCTATGCGGAACTGCAAAAGGTGACGCCCAAGCAGGGCAGTGTGGTCGATACGCCCGAAGGGCGCGGCAAGGTCATCACGACCCAGATGCTGCGCGGCACCTGCAAGGTGCAGCTGGATGACAGCCCGGAGCATTCGCTGACCGAGTTCCAGTGTACGGATTGCTGTGTGGTCAAGGGTGCGTGCCGCAACCGGCAGAACGCCGCTGCCATGGCCGAAGAGCGCCGCCGCATGGAACAGGAAGCCGCCAAGCAGCAAAAGAAGCAGCAGGCTGATGCCGAGGATATGTCGGAAGAGGCGCAGGGTGAGCAGCCCGCCGAAGGCGCTGCACCTGCCGAAGGTGCGCCGCGCCGCCGCCGTCGCCGGGGCGGACGCCGCCGCCATAAGCCGCAGAACGCGGAAAATGCGGCAAGCGCCGAGCAAGCGCCCCCGCAGGAATAGCTCACGAGCTGCCTTTACCGGGAAAATATGCAAAAAGCCGTCCCCTGCCGGTCAGGGGGCGGCTTTTTTGCGCGCATCAGGACGGATGCAATTGCAATAAAAATGTAATATTGCACGCGCTTGTGTCACAAATGTTACACTTTTCCGCCTGCTATTGAGCGGAATGCAGGAAAAGGATATAATTTATATATCAATAATCCAAGGATGGAAAAATCTATGCTGAAAAAAACCATATCCGCCCTGTTTGTGGCGTTTCTCATGATAATAGGCGCTTCCGCCGAGGGAACGATCTTCCCGGCGCAGCGCACGGATGTTGACGGCGTGACCCGATACGGCTATCTGGATGAAGAGGGCCGCACGGTGCTGGCGTTTTCTTACCGGCAGGCGGGCGAGTTTGCTGAATGTGGTCTGGCAGCGGTCGAGGATGACAAGAACCAGACCGCGGTGATCGACCGCGCGGGCTATGTGGTCGTGGATTACACGGACGCGCCGGTCTCGGTCGAGTTTTCGGACGACGCGATCGCTTACCGCTATGCCGACCACAGCGTATATTATACGCTCGAGGGCGAGAAAATCGGCTCTTACGCGGGGGCTGTGGGCTTCTTTGAGGACGGGCTGCTGCTGTGCAAAAGTCCGGCATCCGGTTTGTATTCCTATGTTCTGCAGGATGGCAGCGCGGCGTTTGAAGGGGAATACAAGGATGCGGGCGCATTTTCCGGTGGCCGCGCGCTGGTTTTGACAACCGAGGGACAGTATTTGGCTATCGACACCGCGGGTCAGACACTGTACACGCTGGAAAGCGGCATCGAGCCGCGCTATATGACCATTTTCGACGAGGATACCATCGTTCTCTCTGACGGCATGGCTAAGGCGCTGTATTCGCTGTCCCAAAGCGACTATCTGACGGTGTTCAAATATAGCGAGATCAGTGAATTTCATGACGGTGTGGCAATGGTGCGCGAGGGAAACCGGTGGGGCATGATCAATACCGCCGGCAAGCTGCTGACCGAGCCGACGTATTATTATTTATCCTACATGGGAGAAGGGCTGTATGCCGCCCGCAGTGCGGACGGCTCGGCTTCTGCCGTGGATGCCAACGGCAATGTGGCGTACCGTACCGGCAGCTATGTCGGCGGCTTTAACGAGCTGCGCTACGGACTGTCCTGGCACGGCACGGCGGACGGCAGCCTGATTTTCTTCAAAAAGAACGGCGGTTACTTTGCCAGCCTGAAAAATGCGGAAAACCCGACGCTTTTGAGCGAAAATGTCGTGCGTGTGACGCAGGATGGCACGCTCAAATACATCAACCTGTCCACGGGCAACACGCTGCTGGAGCAGCCCAAAACCTTTGATCTGGGCAGCGGCATCACAGCGAAAACCGTGCATTACGAGAAGTTCATGGGCTATCAGGCAGATGGCACGGAGCACGGCTGGAACGTGGACTTTCCGGAAATCAGCGGTCTTTCCGACGCAAAGGTGCAGAAAACCATCAACGATGCCATCCGTGCGTTTTTCCTCAAGGGGCCTGCGGTCAGCGCGGAATACGAAGCGCTGGAGGGCAGCTACGGCGCTTCGGTAGAGGGTTCGGTGCTGGTTGTTTGGGCCAGCTGTATCAGCGGACAGGGCGCGGGTTCATCGGTGTGGAACGATAGTCTGGCTTTCGATCTGCGCACGGGTGAGCAATATGAAATCAACGATCTGCTGGTCAGCGGCTATATGGATACGGTCAAGCAGCTGCTGCCCGAGGAGCATGAGATTTATCTGTACAGCTTCCCGCGTATGAGCACGAAAGGCGTAACTTATTATTACAATGAATATGAAAGCGAAACAAGCCGTGCTTACACCGAAAGCTATCTGCTCACGTTTGAGCAGCTGGGCGATGCAGTCAATCAGGAAAGCGCATGTTATCAGGCACTTATTACCTCTCTGGTCAAGCCCACGGTTACGGTGTCGGGATTTACCGACGTGCATGTCACCCATTGGGCGGCGGAATATATCCGCACGGTTGCGGAAAAGGGCCTGATGCAGGGTTCGGGCGGCAAATTCCGTCCGGATGAATATATCACACAGGCGGAAGTCTGTGCCACCATGGCGCGCAGCCAATCGCTGGAAGCGGACGGCGAAGACAGCATGGAGGGCATTGACGAAACGGCATGGTACGCCGGAGAGGTCAATGCGGTCTGGGCTGCGGGATTGCTCGACGGGCTGGAGGCGGATTTCCAGCCGAACAGCGTGATGACGCGTGCGGATGCCGCGCAGCTGTTTGCCAATGTGCTGGTGCAGCAGGGCGCTGCGCTGCCGGATGAAAAGACCACGGAGGAAACGCTTGCTTCGTTCAACGATGCGGCGGAAATTCCGCAGGAGCGCCGTGCGGCAGTGGTGCTGTGTATGCAGAAAGGGCTGATCAAGGGATATACAGACGGCTACTTCCGGCCGGAGCGCGGCTTTACCCGCGCAGAGTTCGCCAAGCTGCTGACCTTGATCTGAGCGGCTTTCCGGGCTGCCAATCCGAAGAAACGGAGCTTGCAGCCCCGTTTCTTTCCCTCATTGGGCAGGGAAAAATGAGCCGGAAATACCGTTTTTCGGAAAGATGTGCCGAATTACGGTAGCTTTCTGTCGCTTTTCGCAAAAAACAGTACACAAATGATGAAAACAATGGTAAAATAGGGATAACGAAACCAAAGAGGTGATAGCTGTGAAAAGATTTCTATCCGCCGTGCTGGCGGTTGCCCTGCTTTTGTGCACGCTGCCGGCGGCGTTTGCTGCTTCCGACATCGAAAACCACTGGGCAAAACCATACCTGCTGGAACTCAATGAGCTAGGGGTCATCAACCCCTCTTCGGAAGGCAAATATACGCCCGATCAGGCGATCCGGCGCTGGGAGTTCATGCGCTATATCAACCGCGCTTTCGGCTTTACGGAAAAAGCTTCGATCAATTTTTCCGACGTGAGCAGCGACTCGCTCTATTATGAGACTGTCCAGATTGCCGTCAAGTACGGCTATATCAACGGCGTCGGCAACGATAAGATGGACCCGGAAGGTACGCTGACGCGCGAGCAGGCAGCAACCATCCTTGGCCGTCTGCACAAGTATACGCCCAGCGCCGACCTGTCCGAGCTGAATAGCTTCACGGATAAGAACATGCTGAGCAATTACAGCAAGTCCTATGTGGCTGAGGCGGTTGCACAGGGCTATATCAACGGTTATACCGACGGCTCCTTTAAGCCGCAGGGCAACATCACCCGCGGCGAAATCGCCAAGATCCTGTATTATTTCTTTGGCTCGTCTCTGAACACTTCGGGCAAGTCTTATACCGGAGATGATCTGAACACCGACACCAAGAACGTGACCATTTCTGCACCCTGCTCGCTGTCTAACGCGACGATTGATGGCAACCTGTTCATTACGGAGGGCGTGCTTTCCGGCAATGTCAACCTGACCAACGTCACGGTAAAGGGCGATATCATCGTCAGCAGCGGCAATGTCACGCTGGACGGCGTTTCCGCGCTGCACATGACGGTTTCCAACTCGCTGGGACTGACACCGCAGGTTACCTGCACGGGCAACAGCAACATCGGTGAAACCGAGGTGCAGACCTCCGCGGCGCTGACCGAATCCAACCTTGCCGCATCGGCCGGCGGCTTTGCCGACCTTGCCCTGACCGGCGAAACCATGTCGTTGACGCTGGATGCTGCGGTGTGGGATGTGACCACATCCGGCAAGACTTCGATCCTGACCACGGGCAGTACGTCCATCAGCGAACTGACTGCAAACGGTGAAACGACCGTCACCGGCGGCGGCTCGATCCAGTCCGCGGTGATCAGCGTATCCGGCTGCGAGCTGACCATGATGCCCGACACCTATTCGCTGGGCGGCGGCGTGACGGCAGTCATTGCGGGACAGTCGGTTTCTGCGTCGACAGGTGTGTCGATTTCTCCGAGCACACTGTCGATCGACATCAACAATCAGGCTGCGATCGCGCATTCTTATGATTTTACCTTTAATGCGGATAAAAACGACCTGATGCGTCTGACTGTGGATGGCGATGCACTGGTCCTCGGCACGGATTATAACCTGCTGACCGATAAGAACGGCATCCGCATTTACAAGACCTATCTGAAAACGCTGAGTGAGGGTGTTTATACCGCTGAACTGCTGTTTGCGGATGGCTCCAAGGCTTCTATCGGTATTCTGGTCGGCAATTCTGCGCTCAGCGCGGTCAGCCCGTCGCAGATCACGTTTGATAAGTATAAAGAGTCGCCCAACTACTCCAACCAGACGGTAACGGTTGTCCTGCCGGCGGGCACGCTGCTCGATTCGATCAAGCTCGGCAGCACGGTGCTCGAGCGTGGTGTGGATTATCTCTATGATTCCAGTACCGGCGCTACCACTTTCCTGCTCGAAACGCTGGAAAAGAAAAGCAAGGGCACTTATACCATTGTTTTCGTACCGACCAAGGGTTCTTCGTTTAACTGCACTTTGAATGTGGTGGATACTTCGCCGGTCAACGGCCTCTCCCCCACCGAACTGGACTTTGACGCAAATGTCAATTCGGGTGGCTATCAGGATCTGACGGTCACGCTCAATGCAGCGGATGGCGCAACGCTCAAGGAAATCAGAGCTGGCGGCAAGACACTGGAAGAGGATTGGCAGTATAAGGTCAACGGCAATCAGGTCACGATCAGCAAATCCGCAGTGGCCGATGTTGGCAGTGACGGTGCATCCTATGTTAATTTCAACTTTATCATGTCCAACGGCGTTAATCCGGTATTGCGGGTCAACTATGTAACGACTCATGCGCTGACGGTAAACGTGGTCGATGACCTCGGCCTGCCGATTGAGGGCGCGACAGTCAAGTTTGAGCCTAAGGATGATGAAGATGGAAACGCAACGCAGACGGCTTCTACGGATGAATACGGCAAGGCAACGGTGTATGTCAAGAGCGGAACTTACAAAATCACCGCGACACATGCTCGTTTCACGGAACCCGTTTCGACAACCACAAGCATTTCCTCCTCTGCCCGCACAGTCAAGCTGACGGGAGAAATCCTGGAAACCGTACAGATTGTGGTTACCAATGCATATGGTGCGCCGCTTTCCGGCGCGGTAGTCACCATCGGTGGCCAGAATGTGACCACCGGTGCGGACGGCACGGCTTCGTTCAGTCTCAGACGCGGCAGCTACATGGCGCAGATCGCTTGCGTGGGATATAGCACCGAGACGATCGCCCTGTCCGTCGACGGTACTGTGCGCGAACGCGTGCAGCTGAACTAAGTTCTTTCGCAAATAGATAAGCCGTCCGGCAATTTGCCGGACGGCTTTCTGTTATGTACCAATATTGCATCAGCCCTTTTTGCAGGAATCCCGCAGAAACTGGATGACGTCGCGCCGGGTAATGATGCCGCAGAACATGCCTCGTCCGTCGGTCACAGGGACAAAATTCTGTGCGGAAACCAGTTCGATCAGGTTCTCCATACGCGCATCAATGCCGACCGAGCGGTGCCGCACGCGGCGGGGCACCTCCCCTGCCGTCATCCGGTCGATCTGCTCAGCCGGATGCTCCAGCAGCAGGCGCAAAAAGTCGCCCTCTGTGATCGTGCCGGTATAGCGTCCCTTTGGGTCAACCACCGGGATGGCGGTAAAGCCGCTTTCCATCATATCGCGCAGCGCCTGCCGTACCGGGCAGTCCTCGGTTAAGTATGAAACCTCCGCCTTGGGCTTGAGGAAAAAAGAGATATTCATTGCATATCCTCCTTGTGGATTCTAATACTATTTTACGATGAGGTTTCGTGTTGGTCAACCGATTCTGGTCAATACTAACAATTTATTAACAATTGACTTGCTGCTTATTATCTGTTTTGACGGCAAAAGTGGGATTACCAGAAAAAAGTAAGCAATGGACTTGACGAAAGCGCTTTTAACTGATAAACTGTAAAAGCGGGATGGGTTTCACCCTTCCGTCACATGCATTTTACGCAGAAAAGGGGTTTTCACATGAAGAAGAGATTACTCGCCGCGTTGATGGCTGGCGCAATGGCCCTGACCATGACCGCCTGCGGCGGCACGAACAGCGATACTGCAAATTCGGATGCGAACGGGAAAGCCGGTAACTATAAGGTCGGTGTGGTGCAGCTGGTGCAGCACGAGGCGCTCGACGCTGCAACGCAGGGCTTTCAGGACAAGCTGAAAGAACTGGTGGAGGCAGACGGCGGCTCGGTTGAGTTTGACTCGCAGAATGCTTCCGGCGACTCTGCCAACTGCGCGACGATTGTCAACGGCTTTGTTTCGGGCGGCGTTGACCTGATTATGGCGAATGCTACTGCGGCTTTGCAGGCGGCACAGGCAGCAACGGCCGATATTCCGGTGCTCGGCACCTCGATTTCGGATTACGGCACCGCGCTGGGTGTAGATGACTGGACGGGCAAGACCGGTACCAATATTTCGGGTACGACCGACCTTGCGCCGCTCGACGGTCAGGCGGAGATGCTGCAGGAACTGTTCCCGGATGCGAAGAACGTCGGCCTGCTGTACTGCTCGGGTGAGCCGAACTCCGCATACCAGATCAACACCATCAAGCCGATTCTGGAAGGCATGGGTTACACCTGCACCGAGTATGCGTTCACCGATACCAACGATGTTGCATCCGTTGCGCAGAGCGCTGCATCCTCCAGCGACGTGATCTATATTCCGACCGATAATACCGCTGCTTCCTGCACGGAAGCGATCGCGAACGTCGTCCTGCCGGCAAAGGTTCCGGTCATTGCAGGTGAGCAGGGCATCTGCTCGGGCTGCGGCGTCGCTACCCTGTCGATCGATTACTATGAGTTGGGCCAGATCACCGGAGAAATGGCGTATGACATTCTGGTGAACGGCTCCAACCCGGGCGAAATGGAAGTCCAGCCCGCGCCGAACTTTACTAAGATGTACAACGCGGCCAACTGCGAGGTGCTCGGCATCACCGTGCCGGAGGATTATACCGCCATCGAGGGCTAATCTATATCCAAAAGACAAAAAAGAGCGGAAAAGGGCTTTCCTTTTCCGCTTTATTTTGTTATACTAATGAATGTGCTTTCGCACTTTATCAGATGATATTATTATTGGGGGCATGGAAAAGTGGATTTCTTCTCCAACCTGCTGGCCGCGCTGCCAGGCGCGGTGGCACAAGGCCTGATTTGGGGCCTGATGGCGATCGGTGTGTTTATCACCTTTAAGGTGCTCGATCTGGCGGATTTGACCGTGGACGGCACCATGGCAACGGGCGGCGCGGTGTGCATCGTGCTGATGACCAACGGCGTGAACGTCTGGGTGGCGCTGCTGTGCGCGTTCCTTGCGGGTATGCTGGCGGGACTGGTCACCGGCGTATTGCATACCTTCATGGGCATTCCGGCGATCCTTGCCGGTATTCTGACGCAGCTTGCGCTGTTCTCGATCAACCTGCGCATCATGGGCAAAAAGGCCAATATGGCCATCAATCCGGATAACTACGACCTACTGGTGTCGCTGCGCAACGTCAAAAAGATGACGCTGGAAAACCCGATTTTTGTTGCGGCGGTGTTCACCATCGTATTGATTGCAGTGCTGTACTGGTTCTTCGGCACCTCGCTCGGCTGCTCGATCCGCGCGACCGGCGCAAACCCGAACATGAGCCGTGCGCAGGGAATCAACGTCGATTTCAATAAGGTGCTCGGCCTGATGATCTCCAACGGTATTGTCGCGCTGTCGAGCGCGCTGTACTGCCAGTATCAGGGCTTTGCCGACGTCAACGCGGGCCGCGGCGCGATCGTTATCGGTCTGGCGGCGGTTATCATCGGCGAAGTGCTGTTCAGCCGCATTTTCCGCAATTTTGCGCTCAAGCTCCTGTCGGTTGCGCTGGGCGCGGTCATTTACTATATCGTCATCCAGTTTGTACTCACGCTTGGTCTGGACACCAACGACCTCAAGCTGATCACCGCAGCAGTTGTGGCGATTTTCCTGGCTGTCCCCTACTGGAAGAGCAAATACTTCAAGGGTGCGGGCAAGGCGATTGCAAAAGCCGGTGCGCAAGCGAAGGGAGGCGAGGACAATGCTTGAACTGAAAGGGATTTACAAGACGTTCAACGCGGGCACGGTCAACGAAAAGCGTGCGATCGACGGCCTTGATCTGACGCTGGAAAACGGCGACTTTGTCACCGTCATCGGCGGCAACGGCGCGGGCAAGTCCACCACGCTCAACCTGATTGCGGGCGTGTATCCGGTGGATGCGGGCCTGATTCGGCTCAATGGCTTCAATTTAACCGGTTTACCCGAACACAAGCGCGCGCGCTTCCTCGGCCGCGTGTTTCAGGACCCGATGATGGGCACGGCGGCCACCATGGGCATCGAGGAAAACCTCGCGCTCGCCTATCGCCGCGGTAAGCGGCGCGGCCTGAGCTACGGCATCACCAACGATGAGCGCAAGATCTACCGTGAAAAGTTGGCAACACTCGGCCTTGGCCTTGAGGACCGTATGACCAGCAAGGTCGGTCTGCTGTCCGGCGGTCAGCGGCAGGCGTTGACGCTTTTGATGGCGACGCTGCAAAAGCCCGACCTGTTGCTGCTCGACGAGCACACCGCCGCGCTCGACCCCAAGACGGCCGACAAGGTGCTGCAGATCACCGAGGAAATCGTCGCGCGCGACAACCTGACCACGCTTATGGTCACGCACAACATGAAGCACGCGATTCAATACGGCAACCGTCTGATCATGATGGACGCGGGCCGCGTCGTGGTCGATATCCGCGGCGAGGAGAAGAAAAACCTCACCGTGCGTGACCTGCTCGAGAAGTTCAACATCGAAAACGACCGCATGTTACTGAGCGAATAAGGGCGCAGATAAGCGTACCATAACGATAGCGAGAGACTGCTGAAAAACAAGGGTTTTTCGGCAGTCTTTTTTTGCCCAAGGGCATTGTTGAAAAAAAGAGAAAAAAACGCTTGACATATTGGTTAGCATATGCTAACTTATATACAGGTTAGCCGAGGCTTACTGAAAGGCAGACCGACCGGAACATCCACGCGGAACGGGATAGACCAGTATCACATACACAGTTTCCTCTGCATTTGCGCATCATCTGAACAGAAACGACTGGTGCAAGGGCGTGGCCGAATGGCTAACCGCGGCCATGCCCACCGGTCGGACACAGCGCAGGGGCGGAGGACACGGGAGGAGGCATTTGCGCATGAATCATCAGCTCGATCGTTTGTTGGCGACCTATTGTTCGCCAACCTTGGCGGGGATCAAGCCCGCGAGTCTGGTGTCCTTTGACCGTGAGCAGTATGCGGACCTGCCGCAGCAGCTACATGCCTATCAAACCGCCTTTGCCCGGCGCGGCATCCGGTTTGAGATACTGTGCGCCTGTCGCGGACGTTTTCTGCTGCTGGTCTATCACAAGGCGCAGCTGGAACAGCATATGGCGGAGGCGCGGGTGCAGCGGGTGCTGGCGAAGTTCGGCTATCCGGCTGATGCGCCGCTCGAAGAGCTGCTGAATGGTTTGCGGCGGCGCATCGCCGCGCAGTCAGGCTTTCCGCATGAAATCGGGCTGTTTCTCGGCTATCCGATCGAGGATGTCATCGGTTTCATCCGCAACGAAGGCCGTGGCTGCAAGCTATGCGGCTATTGGAAGGTCTACGGTGACGCGGAAGCCGCATCCCGTTTGTTTGACCGCTTATCGCGGGTGTGCCATGCGGTGAAAACACGGGTGGAACAGGGAGAAACCCTGCTGCAAGTGTTTGCCGCGGCATAAAGCGTTATTTATATCACCATCATCTACGTTTAGGAGGTTTTGAACCATATGAGCAAGGCAGCAGTAATTTTCTGGAGCCAGACCGGCAACACCGAACAGATGGCAAGCGCCATTGCGGACGGCATCCGTGCGGGCGGCTTGGAATGCGATTTGATGAACGTGGCGGAGACAAATGCCGCCGATGCTGCAAAGTACGATAAGCTGGCGCTGGGCTGTCCGGCAATGGGCGCGGAGGTGCTGGAAGAAGCGGAATTCGAACCGTTCTTCACCGAACTGGAGAGCAAGTTGGGCGGCCGCAAGGTGGCGCTGTTCGGCTCATACGGCTGGGGCGACGGCCAGTGGATGCGCGACTGGGTACAGCGCGCAGACGACGCAAATGCCAACATCTATACCGGCGAGGGCCTGATGGCGCATGAAACGCCGGACGAGGCTGTGCTCGACCAGTGCCGTGAGTTTGGCAAGGGCTTTGCCGCCTATTAAATCTGACCCTATCTTGCGCATATCGCGCTATTCAATAGATTTTCTGCGTTCTTCCGCAGAAAATCATAAAAAGTGTGCGCTTTGCCACACTTTTTATACAAGTGCGGAGAAAAGTTTCGAGTGTCGGAACTTTTCGAAGCGGAGAACGCATCCGTGTGTAGCGCGGTGCGTTCTCTCGATGGAAACCGTTGGTTTCCATCGAATATATAGGTCATACCCGCCGTGACGGCGGCGGTTATGATACAAATATCCTTTCTTGTCCCGGGGGAAACCCCAAAGGGGATACCCGCACGGTATCCCACAACATGAGCCTGCGGCTGTCCGGAACAACGGCCGCAGGCTTCCTCCTTTCTCGGAGGAACAGATAAATTAGCATACGCTAACTATCCCGATGTTGGTTAGTTTTGACAAACTTGCAAATTGCCGCTTGACAACTTGAGTTAGCAGTGGTAAACTGCATACGGAATAGAGGTTAGACAAAGCTAACTTCTGGCTATATGAATATAAACCGCGTAAGAAGGGAGAGGATCGTTATCATGCCGTTGACATTGGCAGATACCGGCGTGACGACCACGATTAAAGCCATTCGGGGAAAGGACCAGACCAGACGGTTCCTGCAAAACCTCGGGTTTGTCGAGGGGGCGTCGGTTTCGGTCGTTTCCTCGCTGGCGGGAAACCTGATCGTTTCGGTTAAGGATACACGCGTTGCGATCTCACAGCAGATGGCTTCGCGCATCATGGTGTAAAGGGGGAAAAAGAAGTGAGCAATCTCAGGAACACACCCTGCGGAAAAACGGTGACTGTGCGCAAGGTTGAGGGCGAAGGCGCGACCCGCCGCCGCATCATGGATATGGGCATCACGCGCGGCGCAGAGGTGTTTGTGCGCAAGGTCGCGCCGCTGGGCGACCCGATCGAAGTGACCGTGCGCGGCTATGAGCTTTCGCTGCGCAAAGCGGACGCGGAAAAAATTCTGGTAGAGTAATCAAAATTTTTTTACACAGGAGTTAGCATAAGCTAATCTCAGGAAAGGGGCAACAACATGTCGATTCGTTTGGCGCTTGCCGGAAACCCGAACTGCGGCAAGACGACGATGTTCAACGACCTGACCGGCGCGACGCAGTATGTCGGCAACTGGCCGGGCGTCACCGTGGAGAAAAAGGAAGGCCGTTACAAGGCGGATAAGGAAATCTATATCACCGACCTGCCGGGTATTTACTCGCTTTCCCCGTATACGCTGGAAGAGGTCATCACCCGCGATTATCTGGTTGGGGAGAAGCCGGACGCAATCCTCAATCTGGTGGATGCATCCAACATCGAGCGCAATCTGTATCTGACCACGCAGCTGCTGGAAATGGGAATTCCGGTGGTCGTGGCGCTCAATATGATGGACATTGTAGAAAAGCGCGGCGACACGATCGACACGGCAAAGCTGTCCGCGAAGCTGGGTGTGCCCGTGGTCGAAACCACGGCGCTCAAGGGCAAAGGCACCAAGGAACTGGTCGAGGCGGCAAAGCGCGCGGCGGCAACCGGCACAAAGCCTGCCAAGCACGCTTTTTCCGACACGATTGAGCAGGCACTTAGCCAGATCACGTCGCTGATTGCGGACGTGACCGAGGAGGATCAGCGCCGCTGGTTCGCAGTTAAGCTGTTCGAGCGCGACGAAAAGGTGCTCGCGCGCTTCCATTTCGGCAAGGATACGCTGGAAAAGCTGGAAACCATCATCACGGCGGTCGAAGACGAGCTGGACGACGACGCGGAGTCCATCATCACCGACGCACGCTATCAGTACATCACGGAAGTGGTCAAACCCTGCGTCAAAAAGCAGCGCGGCGGCATGACGGCATCCGACAAAATCGACCGCATTGTGACCAACCGCATTCTGGCGCTGCCCATTTTCGCGCTGGTCATGTTCATCGTGTACTATGTTTCGGTCACCACGGTCGGCACGATCCTGACCGACTGGGCGAACGACGGCGTGTTCGGTGAGGGCTGGGAGCTGTTCGGCGTATGGATTCCGGGCATCCCGACCCTTCTGGGCGGCGCGCTGAGCACCTTGGGCGTTGCGGACTGGCTGTATAGCCTGATTATGGACGGCATTGTGGCTGGCGTCGGCGCGGTGCTGGGCTTTGTGCCGCAGATTCTGGTACTGTTCCTGTTCCTTGCCATTCTGGAGGACTGCGGCTATATGGCGCGTGTGGCCTTCATCATGGATCGCATTTTCCGCAAGTTCGGCCTGTCGGGCAAGAGCTTCATCCCGATGCTGATCGGCACGGGCTGCGGCGTACCGGGCATCATGGCTTCGCGCACCATTGAGCAGGAGCGCGACCGCCGTATGACCATCATGACCACGACCTTTATTCCGTGCAGCGCGAAGCTGCCGATCATTGCCCTGATCGCGGGCGCAATTTTCGACAACGCGGGCTGGGTGGCGTTCTCGGCCTACTTCATTGGCGTGATGGCGATTATCCTGTCCGGCATCATGCTCAAGAAGTTCCGGATGTTCGCGGGCGAACCTGCTCCGTTCGTCATGGAGCTGCCGAACTACCACACGCCGACCGCGCGCAATGTGCTCCGTTCGATGGGCGAGCGCGGCGGGTCGTTCATCAAGAAGGCGGGCACCGTCATTCTGCTCAGCACGGTTGTGCTGTGGTTTTTGCAGGCGTATGGCTGGGAGAACGGCGCGTTCGGTGCGGTATCCGATATCAATAACAGCGCGCTTGCCGCTATCGGCAGCGCAGTTGCGCCGCTGTTTGCGCCGCTTGGCTGGGGTAACTGGCAGAATGCGGTTGCATCGGTCACCGGCTTGATCGCCAAGGAAAATGTGGTTGCCACCTTCGGCCAGATTTACGGTTTTGCCGAGGTTGCTGAGGACGGTGCGGAGATTTGGAGCCTGCTTGCGGCTTCCTTTACCACGGTCAGCGCGTTCTCGTTTATGTGCTTCAATCTGCTGTGTGCGCCGTGCTTCGCGGCGATGGGCGCGATCAAGCGCGAGATGAACAACGCCAAGTGGACGGCGTTTGCCATCGGTTATATGTGCGTGTTCGCTTACTGCGTGGCGCTGATGGTTTACCAGTTCGGCGGTCTGCTTACCGGTGAGGTCACGTTCGGCCTTGGTACGGTCGCGGCGATTGTCGTACTTGCCCTGATGATCTATCTGTTGGTGCGCAAGCCCGCGCAAGCGGAGGACACGGCGGATCTGCGCCGCATGAGCGTGCAGGCAAACGGCTGATTTCAGACTTGTCCGCAAACAAATTCTGTTTTACAATGAAAGCAAAAGGAGGCGAAGCAGATGTCAACCTTGATTGTAGGCCTGTTGGTGGCGGTGCTGGTGTTTTTTGCCGCGCGGTCGGTGGTGCGCCAGTCCAAGACGGGCGGGTGCAGCGGATGCAGCGGTGGCTGTGCGGGCTGCAGCGGAAGCTGCGGCTGCCATGCCGACACGCCTCCGGAAGAGACGAAATAAGATACCTTTCCCCCTTTGCCGTCCGGCGCGTAAAGCGCCGGACGGCTTTTCTATGCGCGCAGATGGTCACGGGTGACGGATGTGCGGCATAGACTGGGGAGAAAGGTGGTTTTTCTATGGTGATTCATGTTGTTCAGCCGGGGGATTCCCTGTATCGTATCGCCCAGACGTACCAGACGCCGCTGCAGCTGCTCATTCAGCAGAACGAGCTGCACGAACCGTACCGACTCACACCCGGACAGACGATCGTCGTGCCGCAGCCCGTGCAGGTACATACCGTTCGGCAGGGGGAGACGCTTTCCGGCATCGCTGCGCAGCACAATACGACCGTGCTGGCACTCCTGCAAAACAATCCGCAGCTGGGCGGCGGCGACCGTATCTGGCCGGGGCAGACGCTGGTGATCTCTTACGGGCCTAAGCTGGGCACGTTTGCGGTCAATGGGTACGCCTATCCCAATATCGACCAGCGGGTGCTGCGCAAGACGCTGCCTTATTTGACGTACTTATCGGTGTTTTCCTATGGATTTGACAGTCTGGGCCGCATTCTGCCGCAGAATGCGGAGATGCTTACGCGCATGGCACGGCAATATGGCGTGCTGCCGCTGCTGGTGCTGACGACGCTCGGCGAGGATGGACAGTTTTCGGGCGAGCGGGCGCAGCAGCTGCTGCGCGACCCAGTCGCGCGCGGCGCGCTGATTGAAAATCTCGCGCAGACCATCGCAGCGCAGGGGTTTGCAGGCGTGGACATCGACTTTGAGTATATCCCGCCTGAGGATGCGGCGGCTTATGCCGACTTTGTCCGCGCGGTGCGCGCGCGGCTGGAGCCGTCGGGGTTGACGGTGATGGTGGCGCTCGCACCCAAAACCTCGGCCAACCAGCCGGGGCTGCTGTACGAGTCGCACGACTACGCCGCACTCGGCGCAGCGGCGGATGATGTACTTCTCATGACCTATGAATAAGTTATTTTATGATACATACAATTGACCGGCTAAGGTTTACTATTCAAATCGTCGTTCGATTTGGATATAGATGGTTGCGTCGCCAGCACTGCGCTCGGCGGCGTTTTTTTCGTATGTGATGCGGCTGACTACGCTTTTCAGTAGGTCGTTTCGCTCCTGTGCGGTCGCGGCGTTGGGATAGGCTTCGATTACATGCTCCAGACGCGGACGCATGGCAGGTGCGCCGCGGCGCTCTTGGTCGATCGTCAGCGCACGGGCGCTGGCCTTGGCAAGTGCGCGATCCAGCTCGGCGAGCTGGCTATCCAGTTGGTGGCGGCGGGAAACAAAATACTCCGGCGTGTAAACCTCCTGCTCGACCAGCTCGGCGGCACGGTCAAGCTGTGCGCGCAGCTTACGCTGGGCGGCGTGGATCGCGCGAATCTCTTCGTGCGCCTGCGCGGCGCGTGCGTCCAGTTCGCGCTCGACCGTATTCTGATGGTCGATGTCCACCTCGTACTCGGCCAGCCACAGCCGCAGCGCGTGCAGCACCGCGTCCTCCACGTCGGCGCAGAATGAGCTGACATTGTTGCAATCCGCCCAGCGGCAGTCCAGCCGCCCGGTGCAGGGCAGGGCAGCGGCCGGTGCGCCATAGGTCATCACATGGCCGCACTTGGCGCAGTACAGCAGGCCGACAAACGGGTTTTTGAGTTCGTGGTTTTTCTTGAGCGGCAAGCCGGGGGTGTTATCCAGCAGGCGCTGCACGGTATCAAAATCCTCGTCACTGACGAGCGCTTCATGCAGGCCGCGTGCCTTGACGTAGTCATCCACATACCGGCGCGGCTTGGTCAGCACGCCGTCGCGCACGGTGGGCTGCGCGGCCTTGCGTCCCCATGTCACATAGCCCGCGTACAGGCAATTGCGCAGCACGTTGTGCACGGATTGCGAACTCCACGCGATACCGGCAGAGGTGCGTTCGCCGCGTGCATTGAGACGGCAGGCAATGACATAGCAGCCGACACCTTGCAGGCGCAAGTCGAAGATCTCGCGCACGATCGCGGCCTGCGGTGGGTTCGGTTCGAGCGTGTAGCCTTTGCCATCCCGCACCTTGACACGGAAATAGCCGTAGGGGTCAGTCTTGCCCATGTATTTGCCCTCTTTGACCGAGGCGATGCGCCCTGCAATCATGCGGCGCTTGATGGTCTTATACTCGCGGCGCGACATGAACAGGCCGAACTCGAAGTATTCTTCGTCAAATTCGTTGGCGGGATCGTAGGTTTTGGTCGGGGTGATGATGCGTGTGCCCGAGTATTTGAACGCCTGCGCGACGATGCCTTGGTCGATGCTGTCACCGCGGGCGAGACGCTCGATTTCCATGACCAGCACGCCGTCCCACTGACCGGCCTCGACTTCGGTCAGCAGCCGCTGCATTTGCGGCCGGGCAGCGATGGTTTCGCCCGAGACGATCTCCTCATAGATCCCGCCGATCTCCAGCCCCATACGGCGCGCGAGTGCGAGCAACGCGGCACGATGCCGGGCAAGGGTTTCGCCATCGCCGCGGGCTTCGGCTTCGGCGTCCGCGCGCGATTTTCGGAGGTATATCAGATATGCCATAAAATCACCTTTTTTCAGTATATGGGGCGGGAAAATGGATAAAAACAGAACATTTGTTCTGTATAAGTGGGTGTAAAAATGCAGACCACAACAAAAGCGGTGTTTGGTTATGGCCTGCGGGGTGTATTACAGATAGCGGTTTAAAACGGCTACCAACTGTTCCTTGTAGTTGTTTAACTCATAGATGTCCTGCATGGAATACTTGGTTTCCTTTTTATTCTCATCAGGAATAATCAGTGTTTTCTGATTATCCGTTAGCTTTAGCCGGCAGATCCATTTGCGGGTATTGCCCTTATACAGGATGTTGATATACGATTCTGTATCTTTGTATGTAATCTCAGAGTGCGGAACGATATCACTTAGCATATTTTTGATGATAAAGTATGCCTCAAGTTCTTCCTCGGTGGTTACAATAGCCGACTTCTTTTCAGGGGCGGGTTCTTCGACAGCATCGTTATCCGTGTTTTTCTCCTGATCGGCCGGAATGCTCAACTCAGAGGAACCAAGCGCAGTTTTGAGCTTTTCATTTAGCATCTCACTGATAAAATCGTTCAGTGACTTTTTTACAATCGGACGGAATTTTTCAATAACTGCTTGCGTCTTGGGGCCGGAATATACATCTT
The DNA here is from genome assembly GCA_019421385.1 of Clostridiales bacterium. Lineage (GTDB taxonomy): Bacteria > Bacillota > Clostridia > Oscillospirales > Butyricicoccaceae > Agathobaculum. The sequence goes on along the minus strand of JAHZFK010000003.1, from coordinate 7,817 downwards.
GCAGGAATAAGCGTACAAAATCGTCTGTGGGGAATTCCAGTTGTGCGGTCAAGATTCCACGAAATTCGTTTGCATATTTCAGCCGAGAAGCAGTATCAAAAATCGTTTCAATATCAAATACAGATTTGCAGAACTTCTTCAGTTCCGGCACCTGATTATCTTTGATATCCAGCATATTGACTTCAAGGAACGGCGTCTCATCCATACGGTTTGCATCTTCAAGGTCAGTATAAAAACGGTAGATGACGCCGTTGGTGAGGATAGCAAATTTCGCAGATGTAGTACCAAAGTAGCGGAAAAGCTGCGAGTCATGCTTTTCCAGCTTTTCGGACGCGGCCTTGCATTCAACAAGGATAACAGGGGTATCATTCATGATGATAGCATAGTCTACCTTTTCGCCCTTTTTGATGCCAACATCTGCGGTATATTCGGGGACAAACTCTTGGGGATTGAATACATCATATCCCAGCAGAGCAAAAAAAGGCATGATTAAAGAGGTTTTGGTTGCTTCTTCCGTGGCAACTGCATCTTTAAGCGAGTCAACACGTTTGGAAAATTGTTTTACCTGATCGATAAAGTCCATAAATTATTCCCCCTACGGATTGACAAAATTAGCCAATCTTGTATAATGTTGATGGAGAATTGTGTGAAACACTCCATATTTGCCCGTTCCAGTGGTAGAGCACTGGGGCGGGCGCTTTTTATGTGTCCAATTTGAACACCGGCGCGGATTGCGCGGTCACATGATATATGAAAGCTAATTCGGTCTGATTCCTTTTCCGTGGGCGCGTAGTTCATCAACGACTGTCTGAAAATCACGAAAGATAGAATCTTTAAGTTTTATCACATCATCTGGGCTTTGGATCGAGATACGGCTTTTGAAAATTCCAAACGATTTTGGGGATTGCTCAACGATATAGTTGGGCAGTTCTTTGGCGCATTGCTCGACAGGACGCAGACTTGTACAGTATGTAAGCCGTCCCGCATATTTTACCGTACAAAATGCGGTTTTACCAATTTGAAAAGTGATAGAATCGCTGCTTTCTGTGAATGTAATCCAATCCAGATGAATAACACCGCTTAGATAGAGGGCTTGCATAAAAGCATCATAGTAAGGCTTGGCGTGTTCATAGCGGAATGCAGGAATGGGAAGTGTTTCTGGGGTAATGTTGGGTCGCGGGGGCGCGATTGCAATATCGTATCCCCAAACTCCGTCTTGATGCTGATAGGTTTTGATGATAAACACGCCAAAAGGTTTACGCTGCTCAATCATTTGCAGCACTTCGGCTTTTCGGTAGCCGGTTTTCGGATACCAGCCAATGTATTTTTCATCGGCAGTAAATATTTTTAACGCGGTGGGATCGACAGCATTGTTTTTGTCCCAATGGAAAAATACTTGTTGTGTTACGTAGAGGTGTGGGATGATTTGTTGCGGATCGCATTTGTCATGTGGATAGGTAATGCCCGTAGGAGAAACCGACCACATATTTTCCCAATCGAATTTTTTACGAATGGAAGGGTCTCTCTCTTCGCGTGTTTCAAGAGGAACTCGTAAGAGTGCGGAACAGTTATTGCATATCCCACTCCATGAAACATAGCTGACAGGATGCTCCTGCATACAGACGGGACAGATAACTGTTTTTGTGCCGCGCCGCACATCGGTTTCGCGAGGAAATAGAAAAGAGAAAAGCCCCATAATACAATCCCCCATGTGTTCAATTTGAACACCAGCATTTTATAAAATAATTACAATATCTTGCATTGCCCCTTGCCAAAAACCGATATGTGGTGTATTATGAAAAACACAAACACTTGTTCGGTTTTGGGAAAGGTGCGGTTATGAGATATACTGAATCAATTGTGGAATGCGCATATCAGACAAGCAATCCGCTTGAATTTATTTCGAGGGTTCTTGTTTTTGCATCGTCATTGCAAGATTCTGCGCAAACTCCAGTACACGCCGCCGATCTTCCTCAGAAAGATGATCCATGACGGCATCCAGTTCCCGTGCCTTTTCGCTCACTGCTTGTTCAGTGGGCGATTTTTTTATGTCCGTTGCACCGAGCAGATAATCGGTCGATACATCAAAAAGCGCCGCGATCTTTGCCAGCGTTTCCGGATTTGGCGTCGCTTTTGACGCTGGGTTTTCCCATTTTGCTACTGCTTGCTGTGATACAAATAATTTTTCGGCGAGCACTTTTTGTGAGATTTGATGCTCCGCACGTAGGCTTTTCAGTCTTTCTTCAAACAAAATGCTCACCTCACTGCCTCCATATTACCACTAATAGTTGTAAGTGTAAATCGAAAAGGGGTTGACAACAACTAAAAATAGTACTATGCTAATGATAACAACCTAAGGTAGTGAAAAGGAGTGAGAATATGAAGTGCCTGATTGGAGACTTGCGAACGGATAAAAACATGACGCAGGCTCAGCTTGCCGCCGCGTGTGGTATCTCGCAGCAAGCGGTCAGCAAAATCGAGACAGGAGGCGGCGAGCCGTCGTATTCACTGGCGATGCGGATTGCTCATGCACTTGGCTGCACTATCGACGAGCTGTACGCGGACGAGCCGGAAAAGGAGGCGGGGTAAATCCTGCAACATATACTGGATGCAGGGAGGGTTCGTTATTATGAATTATACTTACAAAGAGATCCTGTTTGCATTATTTCTGGGAGGAATTGTTTTTTTGCTTTCTCTTTTCTTTCGCTAGGCGATGATGTTCCACCAATTTAGCTGCTATATATATCAGAAAATAGAAAGATATAATCAGGAAATAAGGATATGAAGAATCTTTTATCATCTCGTAAAGAGCCCTATTATACAAAGGAGTCGTTGCAAATATAAGGGAAACTAAACCAATAGAAGGTGCTATTGCACTTATTACATCAATAAAGTCTTGATATTTCCCATGAGTCGGTAAGTCTATGCTATAAATGGCAGATTTTTTATAGGGATAACCAAGTAACTTTTTGTTCCAGTTGTAATTGCTGTTAATTGCTCGTTCAAATACGGCAAATTCTTCTTCTGAAATATCTTTGCAAGATTTTAAATTCATTAGTTGCTGGAACAGAGAAGGCATAATCAAATCAAAGTTTTCCGAAAAGATTTTCTGGATAAACGCTAAACGGTCTTTTATCTCTTGATGGGGATTTTGGTACCAGCTTTGTACGATTGGTGAATAAACCATATCTAACTGCTGCTGGAGCACTTCCTTGCTCATTCCCTTGAGACTGTTTTCTTTGCCGATTTTGATGCCAAGCAAACAGCATACAACAGCACCAAAGCTGGAAATCAGAGCGCTAATAATTTCATCGGACATATCGCTTATTCCTCTCTTTACTGTGCAGACATAACGCAAAAAACGACGCAATTTTTATAATTGTAACACAGTACAAGAGAAAATGCCACAAAGGGCACTATCAACGTATGCCCGCATTATACCACCATGAAAGGAGGGGACACCATGAACACAGAGTATCAAAATGCGTGGAAAACCGCCCGCGAAAGGGCAGGTCTGACGCAGGAAGCGGCCGCCGAGCTGGTAGACGTGTCGGCAAAGTCGATTGGCTACTATGAATCTGGTGCGCGGCACATGACACCGCAGGTCGCTGCACAGCTGGCCGACGCCTATCATGCACCGTGGCTGCGCAACCTGTACTGCACGGAATGCCCGATCGGCTGTCACCGAAGCCTACCTACTGAGCCGACCGATCTGCGGGAAGCTGCTATTGGTGCGCAGTGTGATTTCCGAGCAGCGGAAATCGGGAAACGCTTGGATCGGATGATGGAGATTGTAAGAGACGGACGGGTGGACGAAATAGAAATGCCGGAATTTATGGCAATCTGCGACCGGTTCCGCGAGATGCAATATACGCTGGCGAAGTTTGAACTGCTCGTCGAAATGCTGTGTAAGTGACCAAGCCCGACCGAATACAATACCCAAAGGAGGTGTGCTTATGGCAAACAAAACACGCAGGCTGGTCATGGAGCAGAAATTCACGCTGAAAAGCGGCCGCAAAGCCGTCTGTCAGATCTACGATACCGAGGATACCGTGCCGAAGTCCAACGTCGAAGAGCACAAGAAGTGCGTCGATCACATGAAGGAGGTCGCCGCGAATATCTTCATGCGCGCGGAAATGGCAAAACAGCAAAAGGAAAGCGCCCAGTGCGGCGGCAACCGCGACTGAGCGCAAATAAAATTGAACTTACTTACAGGATACCGGAAAAGCCCGGCGCTGTCAAGAGGGCCGCGCCGGGGGAAAGGGAAAACATGAAACTCGTAGAGGTGAAATTTGAGATCCCGGAGGATCTGGAGCCACGCATTGCGGCGTTAGCTGCGGAAATGGGACTATCCTTTGATTTGGCCGCACAATTACTGCTGTGGGACGGATTTGTCACGCACTTGCGCAGCTCGATTGAGCGGGCGGAACGAGAACTGCGAGAGCAATTGTCAGGGGAGGTGGCGGTATGATCTACGCCATCCTTGCCATGCTCGGGGTAGGCTGCGCCTACCTCGGCCTTGGCATGCTGGTGGACAGGTTCACCCAGCCGATGGAACGGAGGGGACGGCGGTGAGCATGCCGGACAAGAAGGGAGGCGGCGTACTATGCCAAGTCCGAGCTATTTTTCAATTCTGACAGCAGACGTGCGCTATGACACAGGTCTGTCTGACTTTGCAAAGCTGCTGTACAGCGATATCACCGCGCTGTGCAATAAAAAGGGATATTGCGACGCGACCAACGACTATTTCGCCACGCAGTTCGGCAAGTCCAAGCGCACGATCAGTGCGACCGTGAGCGCGCTCGCAGACGCGGGTTATATCTGCATTGAGGTCGAGCGGGACGCAAGCAACGCGGTCATAGCACGCAAAATCTGGGTGCAGGCAAACGCCCGCGCCGCTGCGGAAAAGGTGCAGACCCCTATAGAAGAAAATTTCTATAGGTATAGAGAAAAACTTCCTGACCCTATGGAAGAAAACTTCTACCAATATAATAGGAAGAATAATACAAGTAAGAATAATACCCCTATAGCCCCCAAAGGGGACGACGGGCTGTTCGACGAATTCTGGGCGGCTTACCCCAAGCACGTTGCAAAGCAACCGGCGCAACGGGCATTCGACCGGCTGAAGCCAGACCGTGCGCTGCTGGACAAAATGCTGGCGGCCTTACGGTGGCAAACACAGTCCGAGCAGTGGACGAAGGATGGTGCTCGTTATGTGCCAAACCCTGCGACGTGGCTCAACGCCCGCCGCTGGGAGGACGAGCCGGAGGGCAGCCCCACGCCGCCGACCAAGCAGGAAGGGAGTGGACGCAAGTGGCTGAAATGATGGAGCTATACCAGCAGGCCGAAAACAGTGTGCTGGGCGTGCTGATTGCCGAGGCCGAGGTCAATGCCGCCGAGGTGTTCTCTCGGGTAAAGCCGGAGGACTTCGTCACCGGCATTTCACGGTCGATCTTTGAGACCTGCCGCGAGATGTACCGACAGGGTGATGCAATCGACCCGCTGACGGTCAAGGCCGCTTGCGGCACCGAGTACATGGCGTGGCTCAAGGAGCTGGAGCAGATCACGCCCAGCTCGCGCTACTGCTCGGCCTATGTGGACAAGCTGCTTGAGCTGTCCAAACGCTACCGGCTGCAAAAGCTGTTCCGCGAGGCGCTCGACCAGAACCTTGCGGGTGTGCCGATGGAGGAGCTGATCGGCAAGGTCGAGTGCATGAACGAGGTGCTCGCCGCGGACAACGACCGGCGTAGCCGCACGATGAAAGACTTGATATTTGGCTTTTTCAGCCGCGTCGGACAAAAGCGTACATTTCTCGATTGGGGCTTCGACGAGCTCAACCGCTATGTCAAGGTCAAGCGCAAGCACTACGTTGTCATCGGTGCGCGACCCTCGGCTGGCAAGACCGCCTTTGCGCTGCAAACCGCGATGTACATGGCGCAAAAGCACAACGTCACGTTTTTCTCGCTGGAAACCGATGAGGAGACCATCGAAGATCGCATCATGGCGGCTGCTGCCTGCATCGATATGTCGCATATTCAGTCCGGCGAGCTGAGCGAGGACGAGCTGCGGATGCTGGTCGAGAAAAAGAGCACGCTGCTCGACCGGAATTTTCATTTTTACGAGGCTACCGGCATCACCGCCGAGGAAATCCGCGCGGTGACGAACCGGAACAAGTCTGACGTGATCGTGATCGACTATTTGCAGCTCATTCGCGCTCGCGGGCGGCACAAGGACGAGTATGGCGAGATCACCGAGATTACGAAGGCCTTGCAGCGGCTGGCGAAAAGCGGCGTTTGCGTGATCGCGCTCAGTCAGCTGTCCCGCGGCGGCGAGGGCATGAGCGCGTTGCGCGGTTCGGGTCAGATCGAACAGGATGCGGATGTGGTCATGATGCTGGACTACCCAGACGAAGATGACATCAAAAGCGAAGAGGAGAAGGCTGACTTCAAAGCGGGCCGCCTGCGCGTGATCGACATCGTCAAGAACAAAAACGGACGGCGCGGGCCGCTGCAGTTCTGGTTCTTCGGTGCGCAGCAGCGGTTCCTCGCCCAGTGGAAGGGCTTTTACCAAACACAACTGCGGATGATGGAGGACGAAGCAGATGCATCCGCATGAAGAAATGGAGGTACATATATGAGCAAGATGATTTACCAAGAGCCGAACGGGAACTGGGGCGTGAAGGGCGTACCGTGGGCGGAGATCCCGGACGGCCTATACGGCGCGCTGTACAAGCTCAAGGATTACGAGGAAACCGGCATCAGCCCGGCGCAGGCGCGCACGCTCACGGACGACGGTTCGCTTGCCGTCTGGACGTGTGTAGACGAGGAACACAACGTTTGGCGGTGTGGGTTCTGTGAAACGCTGCATCGCTTCGAGGCCGACGGCCCGGAGGAAAACGGCTTTAACTGCTGCCCGTACTGCGGCAAGATCATCGAGGGGACGGACGAGGAGGCCGTGCTGGACGAGGAGGACGACGATGAAAATCAATGTTGAAATGACGCCCGAGGAGTACGACGACTACCGGGCGTACCAGAAAGAAAAAAGAACGCTGGAGGATAAGGCATACGCTGTCGTGAACAGTTTGCGCCGCGATCACGAAGAACTTTGTAAGCAGATCTTGGGTGCTCTGCGCATCAGCGACAGTGGAGACAAGCGAACCGTTTCGATCTCCGATGCGGAGGCTGTCCTGCGTGTGGTGGAAGCGGCAAGAGAGTGGTTTTCATGAGAAAGGGAAAAGACATGCAAAAGAAAATCCGCATCTGCCTTGAGGTGCAAGGCCTCGGGCAGGACGATTTGGGCACGCCGTGCCCGGCGGGCGTCTGCCTGACGCTGGGCGACGAGGACGCCGAGGAGATGACTGGCGCGGAGTACGAAACATTCTTGCAGCAGGTCAAGATTGAGGAAGTGCTGCGGCTGGTCTGCCTTGATAAGCTGTACACCCCGGCAGACTGCCGCCTGATGATGCCGGACGAGTACGACCGGGAATATGGGGAGGACGAACCATGCTGAAAGCGGAAGTGAATGGAACACATGTTACCGTGGAGATGCACGGCTCTGGCCTGACGCCGTATGCAGATGTTATGCGCCTGCTGCTATCCGTGTATGACGGTTTGGAAAACACGATGATTGGTGCAGGAGATGCGCTGCTGGCTTATATTTCGGATTCCATGGCAAACGGTGAGTTCTTAAAATGCGCAAAGGAAGGGACGGAGAAAACATGAAAACCATCAGTATCGTCAACCTCAAAGGCGGTGTCGGCAAAACTTCAACGACGCTGTCGGTCGCGGCGGCGCTGGCTGAGCGCGGCAAGCGGGTGT
>JAHZFK010000029.1 GCA_019421385.1 Clostridiales bacterium | reverse complement strand
AAACCGTGCAGGGACAAACTTCAGGCGCTTCACCGTCTCTTTTGTCACGACTTTTTTCCATTTTACTTTCCTATTTTTAAGATAAGGTATCATCCACGGACAGCCACATATCTGTCATGCGGCATATCCACACCCCGGTAATGCTTTGTCCAGCTATCTTTTACACACATCCCGTTTCTTTGCGCCACCTTTTGGGAAGCTGTATTCGTGTCCCGGATGATCGAACAGACTTCCTCTGCTTTCAGTATTTCAAAGGCATATTCTTTGCAGGCTTTTGCAGCCTCCACAGCATATCCTGTGTGCCAGTGCATCCGGTTAAAAAGATACCCGATCTCAAGCACTTCCCTGTCTTTCCATGGCTGCATGGTAAGCCCGCACTGTCCAATCATCTCATCTGTTTCTTTCAAAATAACTGCCCACAGACCAAATCCCCACTTCCGGTAACGGGAAATCTGCCTGTCAAGCCATTCCTGCACTTCCTCATTGCTGAATGCCCCTTCATAGGCATACATTGTTTCATCATCCTGCAAAATCTTACATAAAGCTTCAAAATCCCCTTGGTTCATTTCCCGCAGGTATAGCCGTTCTGTTTCAAGTATCATATTCCCTATCCCACTTTCCAATTTCCGTGAATCCACTCTATAGACAGAAAATCAAGGTTCTTTCCAAAAGCCGCCCTTATGAAAGTTCTCATTTCCAAGCGGTTTCGCTGTCAGCCGGAACATCACGCAGCCATCCGGACAGACAATTGTTTTGCTGTATTTCCTATCACCGCCCAGATTTTCCAAATCGCCCCCGCTTCTGACGGCTTCCATTAACGGATACAACATCATCATTGCTTTGGAGCAAATTCCATATCCGTCTTTATTAACAGGACAGCCATAAGTACATGTGTATTTATCCCCGATTTCTTCCCCATTACGGCAATATCGTTCTGTATGATCGCCTCTTAAAAAACTGGTAACTTCAATTTCAAATTCATATTCCTCATCATACCACTTCTTCATAATCGCCCTCCAAAGATTTTTGATTTCTACAAGCTAGAATTTTTGATTTTTATAATTTTTGTATTTCTTTCAATACTTTTTGAATATCCTTATAAACTAATGGCTGCATACTATCATCATAAAAAGATATATCCGCCTTTTGCAGCGCCGAACAAATATCATTTCTTAACTCCGGCTTATCCCTTGCGATCATAGGCAGCAGCTTTATACACTGTCTTGCCGTAATCGGCTTAACATCTGTTATATGTTTCAAATATTCGTCAATAATCTCATCTATCTTATTATCTATATCCCATCTCGCATTATAGGCAAGCAGCACAAGCCCCCTTGTGCGAATATAAGAATTATCACTGTCAAGCATATCGCCTAGCCTATCCATATAAGCATAAACGCAATTCGTTTTTTCACTTTCTTTTTGCAACTCCTGTAATGCTTTATATGCGATATTATTATTTTTATCAAACAACAATTCAAACGTTTCTGCTATGTTAACTGGCATAATACTCTCCTTTACAATTTTGGGAGCATTCAGTTCTAAAACTGGAATTTCACTGACTGCTTGAAGTTAATTCATAAGATGGGTGATATAGTCCTGTTGGTTCATAAAATTCATCACCGATATAATGAAATCCTAATTTACTCAATATTTTTTGAGAAGCAATATTTTGGGGATTATGCCCTGCAAACAGCCCCTCTGCTTTCAACACGGTAAAGGCATAATCTATTATAGCGGTTGCCGCTTCAACAGCATAGCCTTGTCGCCAAAACTTTGACCGCAAATGAAAACCTAATTCATACTTTCTATCTTTATATGGTCTTAAACCACAACAGCCAATCAATTCATTTGAGGTCATCTCGAAGATAGGCCAGTATTGAACATGAAATTTGTAATTAATATCTATTTCTTTTTTTAAGCGGCTTACTATGTCATCTTCACTGAATTTTCCACTGGCACATATAAATCTTGTTACAGCAGGTTCTCCCCAAAGTATTTTCGCCAACTCAATATCATCTTCTTGCCATTCGGAAAATCCAATTCTTTCTGTTGTCAGGAAAAAATCCCTTCCCATTTTCTCACCTCGCCAGATTCCGATTTGTTCAGTTCTAAAACTGAAATTTAATTATCGACTTTAAACTTATAAACACATAGCCCATTACAATTTCTTCACAAGTTCAATTGCAGTGGAAATTAAATTATACCGTATATTCTTTTGCATATTCCAATTTCGAGAATCCCACACCTCACCGCTCACATCATCACCAGCATATAATAACTGGGCAAGCGGAATATTATAATATTGAGACACTGCAAAAAAAGCTGCCGCTTCCATTTCCACAGTTATACATCCCTCGTTCCGTCTCAATTCAATCATATCAGGAGTTTCTCTATATATGGCGTCGCTTGTCCATGTTTTTCCTGTTGTAAATGGAATCCCCATCTGTTTCAAACACGAAACAACAATCTCAACTGTCTCCTTATGGCATTCAACTTCGCGGGATGGTTCTAAGTAATGATAGGATGTTCCCTCATCTCTAACCGCAGATACTGGGATAATGATTTCTCCCACTTTACTGTCCTTTGCTAATGCCCCTGCGCCGCCACAAATTATGAACTTTTCACATCCCATAGCATGTAGTTCTTCAAGCGTTACAGACGCACCCGGTGCACCACAAAATGCCATCGTAATACAAAGTCTCTCTGCACCATATACATATTCATACACAGGTATGTCAAACACTTCTGAGTTAAGATAACCGATGATAGGAAGATTGTTTTCCGCAACAAATCGATCCAGCTCTTTCCTAAAAAAAGTAATAACACATTTTTCCGGAAGGCTTTTAGTTAAAAAATTCGCTGGTTGAATAAGTGGCTCTTTACTGGTATCAAATTCACATATGGGATACTTATTCTTCAATATCATGTCTTTTACCTCCTCAAATCCCGATTGTTCCTCTCATTATAACAGACATCCTACCAACAATCATCTACTATTTAAAATTCCTGCAGCGTAAAACTCACCTTCCACAACCCTTTATAAGAGGTGTCTTTCACAAGGCTTGCCTTATACCCTTCAATGAACATCTCCGCCTGTTTTATCTCCAGCGTTTCTGTATCAAAATATTTCACCGTGATCTTCTCTTTCTGCTTAAATCCTGTCAGCAGTTTCAGCCACTTTGGGGAAACGGAAAATGTGACCGGGATGGACACCACGCCAAGCCGCACCACATCCCTCTGCGCTGTCCCGGCCTCCGTCTACCCGCCGGAATCCACTTCCACGTCCGCCATCTGCACTTCATAGGAATCCGGCAGGGGGAGCGGCGTCCCGTCAAACGTCAGATACTGTATAAATGCCATCCCTATCTCCCTCCTGACCTCAGATTCTGCCTTGCCTGTGCGTTTACCACCACTTCATCCAATAAGGTACCGCCGATATACACCGGAATACAGATAGTTCCCATATTATCCGTCTCTTGCATCCCTGCAAACATCTCCTGGATGCCGCTTACCATCTGCCGGATGGAATCCATGGAAGAAACCTGCATCTGTGCCGTTTCCATTGCAGACACCTTCGGGCTGATGACCATATCCGCAGCCACGCCTTCCACTGCCTGTTTTACCATGCCTTTACTCTTCTCAATGCCCCGTGCCAGCCCTTTCATAAAGTCCGGCATCCAGCTCTCATAATCAGTCAGCGGCCCTTCATCCGGCACGGAGAAATGCAGATGGGAACGGATAGCGTTTGCCACGTCCGACACCGCGCTGACCACATTTCCAATACAACTCCGGATGCCGTTTACAATCCCATTTATCAGGTCCGCTCCCCACCGGAAAGCACTGGACGCCAACCCGGTAATAAAGCTGACTGCCCGATTAAAACCGGAAACAATCGTGCTGTACACATTCCCCATGGCCGTCCGGATGCTGGAAACCACGCTGTTAAATACCGTGGAAACCGCTGACTTTACCGCATTCAGCACGGAAGAAGTCACGGCTTTTACATTATTCCAGACACTGGACACCACAGAGCGGATAACATTCATCACCGTAGTCACAACAGATTTTATCGTATTCCATGCAGTAGTGATAAAATTCTGGATGGCAGACACCACCGCTGTCACAACTGCTTTTATCGCATTCCATACTGTAGAAAATACCGTCTGGATGGCTGTCAAAATCGTGGTAATGACTGTTTTAATTGCTGTCCATGCCGTAGTCAGGAATGTCTGGATTGCCGTATTAACAGTCACCACTGTAGTCTGGATTGCATTCCAGACGGTACTGAAAAAGGCAGAAATGGCAGTCAGGACTGTGGTAAACATATTTTGTATTCCCTGCCAGCAGGCAGTAAAAAAAGAAGAAAGCCCTTGAAAGACTGTCTTCCCTGTCTCCACAATCCCACTCCACAGATTTGTCAAAAAGGTTCCAATGGCAGTCCATGCCGCAATCGTGGCTGACTTAATTGCCTCCCATACCGCAGTGACCGCTTCCCGGAACCACTCACATTTATTCCATAACAGTATGATAATGGCGATCACCGCTGCAATGGCAATCGGCACCCATCCGATAGCCGCCACCACCGCCGTAATCGCCGGGATTACCGTGCCGGACACAAAACCAACCACACCGGAAATAGCTCCCGCAATCTGCGGAATCACTGTCATGATTGTGCCAATAGCCCCTACCACCTTACCGATCACAATCAGCACCGGGGCAATGGCAGCCACCACCAAAGCAATGGTGACAATGATCTTCTTCGTACCTTCATTCAGCCCGTTCAGCCAATCAACCAGTCCCTGAATCCATGACACGATCTGCCGGATGGAAGGCATCAGGATTTCCCCGATGGAAATAGCAAGCTCCTCCAACTGGCTTTTTAAGATGGTAAGCTGCCCTGCCAGATTGTCCTGCATGGTCTCCGCCATCTTTTCCGCCGTTCCGTCACAGTTATTGATGGCGTTGTTTATCTTCTCAATGTCAGCAGGGGCTGCGTTCATCACCGCCAGAAAACCAGACATGGCATTCTTACCAACCAACGCCTCCGCATTGGCCGCCTGCTCCGATTCGGACATCTGTGAAAATGCCACCCGGCAATCCGCAAGGATCTCCCCAAGACTTCTCATGCTTCCGTCCGTGTTCGTGGTCTGGACCGTCAACTCCCCAAAAGCATCCCCCACAAAAGTTACTTCCCCGGTCAGGCTGGTCAGCATGGTACGCATGGCAGTACCAGCCTGAGAAGACTTGATACCTGCATTCGCCATCAGGCCGATTGCTTCCGCCGTATCTTCCGCCGTGAATCCCAGTGCCCCGGCAATTGGCGCGCAATACTTAAACGTCTCGCCCATCATGGAAACATTCGTGTTCGCATTGCTGCTTGCCGCCGCAAGGATATCCGCAAAATGCCCGGAATCCTTTGCCGACAGCCCAAGGGCGGTCAGGGCATCCGTCACGATATCGGAAGTGGTTGCCAAATCCTCTCCGGAAGCAGCGGCAAGGTTCATGATCCCCTCAATGCCGTCCAGCATATCCCCGGTTTTCCATCCGGCCATAGCCATTGCCCCGATCTTCTGCAGCGCCACCGCAGATTTATCCGCCTGCTTTACCAGTTCCTCCAAAGCCTTCTCTGTCTCCACAATTTCCCTCTGGAGCGCATCATACTGGCTCTGACTGATCTCCCCTTTTGCCAACGCCTCGTTCGCCTGTTGACCTGCCAGCTTCAAGGCATCCAGCTTTTCTTTCGTCTCGCTGATTGCCTGTGTCAGCAACTTCTGTTTCTGCGCCATCAGGTCTGTGTTGCCGGGGTCCAGCTTTAAGAGCTTGTTCACATCTTTAAGCTGGCTCTGCGTATCCCGGATTTCCTTATTGACTTTTGAAAGGGCAGTTGAGAGTTTCGTAGTATCCCCGCCGATCTCAACTGTAATGCCCTGGATTCTGGACGCCACGCTCCCACCTGCCTTTCTCCCACGAAAAAAAGAGCCATCACTGGCTCCCATACAACATGAAAAAAGCACCTGCCGCTATGACAAGTGCCTATGTAACAGCCCAACCTCCAATATTTTTTTCATCAATTTTTAACAAAATTCCTATTGTACTTTTCCTGGATATTGCATATAATAAAGGTACAGAAAATGTTGCCGCTTACTGATGGTGCGGGGTATAAATTATTCAGTGCGTTAAATGTTTTCGCTTACCGATGGTGCGATTATAAATTATTCGGTGTGAACATCTTATCCCCACCTTCGTGGTGGGGATTTTTATTAAGGAGATTTATGAAAATACAATCCGGATTTTACTATCACATAAAAGATGCCTTTTTTGAAGAAATACAGGACAGCACCTTGATGTCCAATAAAGAAGACGGCAACTACCGTCCCCACTATCTTGCAATACAGGACACCCGGCATCCTGAAATTTTCTGGATGGTTCCTGTAAGTTCCAAATATGCCAAATACCAGAAAATCTATAACAGCCAGCTTAAAAAGTACAAAAAATGTACGAAGATTGTTTTAGGAAAATGCGGTGGATGGGACGCTGCTTTCCTAATTCAAAATGCGTTCCCCACCACCGCAGATTACTTTGACCATATACATACAAGCAAAGGAATCCCCTTAACACTGCATGGCGGTACTGCAAAATTGATTGCAGATAATCTAAAGAACAACCTGCGCCTGCATAAACGTGGAATTTCTCTTTTTTATGCTGATATTGACCGTATCTATGATATCATGGTCAATAAAACAAATTCCGAAAAGTGATCATACGGGACAGATCCCTGCCCCGTATCACCACATATACCCTCTCACAAAAACAATCTATAAAGTATCTCTCACCAGCGGTCCATGTCCTCCTGTGTAGCAATCTGGCAGTATTTCCATTCATCATTCCTGCTCTCACTATACATATCATTGATTACCGATAGACAAAAGTTCCATATCCGCCATAGAAATCCCAAGCTGCACACACCTAAGCAGGAACAATGGCGTTGTCATTTCACGCTCTGTAGGACGGAGTTTTTTTTAGTCTCCACATCCGTCTGTACATTCAATCCCCACAGCTTAATAAGCTCCGGCAGCACCTGATAAATGGAGAACGTATTGAAAGAATCCAGCCATTCCTCCACATCATCCGGAATCTTCGGGTCTGCGTGTTTCGCCATGGTGTAAGCGATATTCTCAAACATTTCCAAAGAAAACAAATCCAGCTTGGAATGTTCCTCATCCCCTTCCCCGATGCTCTTCTCCAGAATCCGCAAATCCTTGTAAATATCCCGCTGGAACTTCAAACGGTAAATCCGGGGAATGGCTGCGGATGCCTTAAACAAGACATCCTGCCCGTCAATCTCGATCTTCTTAACAATGCTCATTTCCTTTCAGCCTCCTTTAGCCCTGTCCTTCTTCCGGTGATGATTCCGTTTTTGGTGTCGGCAAATACACAGACTGGTACCAGCCCGCATACGTTTCCGCCGCTGTTTTATTTCCGGTCTTTGCCTTCACATAACCGTTTGCCAGCGGCCTTGCCTTGACGGTCAACGTTTCCGTCTGCACCTCCCGGCTCTCTTCATTGGTCTTGCCTTCGATCTTCGGGCGGCTGGCGGAACAGTTATACAGCACATGCCGGATCTTCCGGATATCCCCGTCAAACTCAAACAGCAGGGCAAAAGCCGCCGTCTCCGAATTGGCATTCTCCACCAGCACCTCATTGGTATCCGCTTCCTCTTTCAGCACATCCGTCCGGAAACTCTCCGGGATCAGCGCCAGTTCCAGATCACCGTCATAACCCATGTTGTTGGCAATGATATAATACTCAATACCGTCCGCATAAAAGGATTCCGGCTCCCCGTTGGGGTCCAGTGCCAAAGACACCGCGCCGGGCATCGCCACCGGGGTATCAAAGGTGATCTCCCCAGCCTCCGACAGCTTCTGCAATGCGTAATGGCAGTTGCAGATATTAAACTTCACTTTATTATTCATAGTCAAACCTCCATCTCATACAGCACCTCATAGAGCTTTTCCGATTCAATCCACACCTCGCTCTTGCCGTAAAAGATGCCATACTTTAGCAGAACCGCTTCTATGGCCTCTTCCAGTTCCGGCTGTTTCAGGTCCGTGTAAAGCTCTATGTCAAGCTGGTTAATCTTGAAATACGCAATCCCGTCCGCCGCAAAGTTGTCCGCCCTGGGATATAAAAATACAAGGAACGGCGGTTCCGGCGCTTCCCCTTCCACGAAATGGTCATAAGCAGAGGGCAACCCCGTTTCCTCTATCATCTTCAATACTTCTTCATGGCTCATTTGGAAAGCCCCCTCTTAATGCCTTCTTCCAGTTCCCGGATGCCTTTTTCTTCCGCCGGGGCGATATGCGGGATTGCCCTTACCCTGCCGCCCCCGCGCTTCGCATGTCCTTTCTCCAGAAGGTGGGTGAGCTGGTAACGGTTTTTGCTGTGTACCACCACCTCCAGCGCATTGCTGGTCTCCTTCTGCCGCTTCACCGCCCAACTCTTCTTATACCGCCCGGTCTTCACCGGGGCATTTGCCTGCGTCTCTTTCTTTACCGTGTTCCCGGCCTTCTTCACACAGTCCTTCATCACATCCGTGGCAAGCTCTGCGTATTCCAGAAGCCCGTCCATAATGGCATCCGCCATCTCATCCACCGTTACCCTCCGGTCTGCCATTCCGTCACCTCTTTGCCAGGGAAGCCCTGATTTTTAACGTCTTATTCTGGTATTTCACATTATCCAGGAACGTGATGTTATAAACCTGTCCCCGGAACAGAATCCGGTAATGCTCCGTGTCCATGGCGGATACCTCAGAACAGTACCGGATGATAAAATAAATGTCCTTCTGTGCGTTTACCTGCGCCGCTTCCCAATACTCTTTCCCGGACAGGTTATTCACATAGGCGGAACAAGTATAGTAATCCTCCCAAGAAAGCACATGGTTCCCGGCACTGTCATTTCCCAAGGTGCTTTTCTGGATAGTGATACGTTCCTTCCATTCCCCCAGGGGATTTTTCTGCACTGTGCCGCTGCCCCTTCCCCATCCATTCTCCGCCATCAGAACACTTCCTTCCGGATACCGAACAGCAGGGAGCGCAGGGTCTGCACCAGTTCCTCATGGTCCGCTTCCTCCCGGTGTTCATACAGATAAGCAATGACATACAGGACGGCGATCCGTGCCATGGGAAGGCATTCTTCCAGTTCCGCTGCTTCCATCCGTGCCATATCCGCACACATCTGTTCCCCTGTCTCTATCAGGCCGGAGATAAACGCATCCTCGTCACTGCTGTCCACCCGGAGATATTGCTTTGCTTCATCCAAAGTCACAACCGCCATCCTGCATTCCCCCTGTTCCATCCAAATATATTTTAAGCACGTCCGCTTCTTTATGCTCCGGTGCTTCCGCCCTTCATGGTCATAGTCTTCACAGCCTCCGCAAGAATCAGCTTGCCGTCCACCCTCTGACTGGCAAGGAATCCCACCTGCCCGGTTGCGGCAAACAGCTCATTCAGGCGCTTAAAAGAACGCCCCTGCCTGTCCGCAATCCAGTAATAAGAAAAATCACCGAATGCCATCACCTTCGCCCCGGCGGCCACCTCCGGCACATAAGCGGAAGTATGGTACGGGCGGTTTAAGATCATATCCGGCTGTCCTGCCTGCACGGACGGCTGCCAGATATAATTGCCGTTATTGTCTTTCAGCTTCCGGAGTGCCTTAACCGTGGTGTCATTCAATACCCAGACAGCTTTCTTCCGGTACGGCGATTTCACAGAATAGAATAAATCCATCACATCATCAAAGGTGATGTTTGCCGCTGCCGTAGTCACGCCGTCTGCCGCCCCGCCTGTGGCATTAAAGATACCCGTAGGCTTCCCGGTCCCGTCCCCAACAAAAAAGGCTTCCTCTTCCTTGGAGCCGATCCTTCTGCCAAACTCCCTGGAAATGTAAGCCTCTAAGTTGAACGCACTGTCATTCAATAATTCATCAGACACTTTCAGCATGGTCGCAACCTTATACGCCCCAATGGAAACCTGCCCGAATACATCATCCGATTCCGGATATGCCCCTTCCTCATCAATCCATGATGCCATGCCTTTAGTTGCCACCACCGGAATCTTCCGGTCCCCGCTGGAAGTCTGGATGACCGTGGCGATGCTGCGGAAGAAGTTCTCTTCCTCCAGCGCCTCCACCAGCGTATGCTCAAATTCATCTGGAACCAGGTAGCCGCCCTCGGAATCCGTACCCACCTGCAGAGCATTCTCCACATCATAGAAATTCTTCCTCCGCATGGCGTTCCAGAAGGTCTTTTTGTACTTATCTGCTGCCCTGCCCGTCTTTTCCTCACCGTCCGGGCTGCCATTCGGTTTATTGGTAATCGGGTTGGAAGTCGATTTGTTCAGCTCTGCATCAATGGCCGCCTGCCGTTCCAGCCGCTCGATCTCCTTCCCCAAATCCACAACATCCTTCTCCATCTTCTCATAAGCGGCGGTGTCCTCTGCGGATAACAGCCCGTTCTCCCCTCTCTTCGTGTCCAGGAATGTCTTTGCCGCCTCCCATGCCTTTGCCCTCTTTTCCCTTAATTCTAAAATCTTGCTCATAAATGTAGCCCTCCATAAATTTTAATGTGATAAAAGGTTCAGTCTCTTTTCCAACTGCTCGATCGGTGTCTTTTTCTCTTCCTGCTTTGGAATCAGCTTGGACACCAGGGAATTGTTCACCGCCGTCCGGGAGAACATCATGCCCTCCGCCCCGATGCCGCCTGCCATATCGTTTGTCTTCTCCGTATCTCCAAGGATGCCGTCCGCAAACCCAAGCTCCACCGCCTTTTTCGCATTGAACCAGCTCTCCCCATCCATCAGGTGAGAGAGCTTTGTCCGGTTCAGCCCGGTCTTGATCTCATAGGCATTCAGGATGCTCTCCTTTACCTCATCCAGCATCTCCCCGGCCTTCTGCATCTCCCTGGAATCCCCGATGGCAATGGTCATAGGATTGTGGATCATCATTAAACTGACCGGGGACATCAGGACCTTTGTCCCGGCCATGGCAATGACGGAAGCCGCCGATGCAGCCAGAGCGTCAATCTTCACGGTCACATCCCCCTTGTATTCCATCAGCATGTTGTAGATCTGCGCCGCCGCAAACACACATCCTCCCGGAGAATTGATCCAGACCGTGATATTGCCGGTCCCGGCATTCAGCTCTTTTTCAAACAGCTTCGGTGTCACTTCATCCCCGTACCACGTTTCATCTGAAATCTTCCCGTTCAGAACCAGCGTGCGTTCCTCTTCTGCGTCATTCTTTACCCAGTTCCAAAATTTCCGTTTCATTTACTGTCTCCCTTTCTTATATCCCTATTAAGAAATGCAAACTCTCCAAAATAAAAAGAAGCCGCTCGATCATAAGCATCAGCAGCTTCTTCCTTAGTCGCATATCTTCCTAAATGTTTTGTTTTTCCATTAATGCAGATACAAGCAGCATATTTTTTTCTGCATTTATCCCAACTTACCCCTTTATATCCTGTACGATTATTCTTGCTAAGTCTGGTATTATAGCTATTCTGTTTTTGACTACTTATCCTCAAATTGGCTTTTCTACAATCAGATGGATTACCATTAATATGATCAATAACCATTCCCTGACATGGATTTAAGAGCATACGATGAAGTAAATTACTGTGTCCGCTTCTTACATACCCATGTTTATCGATTCGCCAATTATGATTCTTCAGAACTCCTACATCTTCTGCATCTATCTGAAAATGTACAGTTTCAGATAAATAACAAATAGCATCATTATTCTGAATTATGATATCCATTAGCTGTACCTCCATTCCCGGCAAAAATCCCTGCATCCTTTAATTTTGTCATGTTCCCGTTGACCAGATAAAGGTTTCCTCCCTCGGAATCCGGGATCAGGTTCATGTTCTCCATTTCCCGGATATCATTGCTTGACAGCCACCCGTTCTGACGCCCGATGGAATACCCCGTCATCCGGCTCTGGTAATCCCCACGGAGCAGGCCGTCCACGTTCAGCTTCACAAAATACCTTCTTTTCTCCTGCGGAAGGAACAGGGACTTCTGCAGGGACTGCTCCCACCGGATCACCCACGGGTCCAGCGTATATTTCACAAACTCCAATGACTGCTGCTCAATATTGGAAAAGCTGGATTTATCCAGGTCCCCGATCATGTGGGGCGGAATGCCGATCTGCTGGTATTTCATCCCTTCTTCCAGCACCGCCACCTTTCCGGAATTCCTGCTGCCACCATAAACGGAATGCCAGCTCTCCCTTACCTTCGCCGGGTCTTTCAGCACCCCCGGATGCTCCAGGACGCCTCCCGGAGTTGCCCCATTCTCAAAGAAAGAGGCCCCGTATTCCTCACAGGCCATGGTCATCCCCACCGCATTCTTCGCCATGGCAACGGGGGAATAGCCCACCAGCCCGTCAAAACCAAGGCCGGGGATATGCAGCACATCCTCCTGCCGCAGATACACCCTGCCGTATTCGTCAAAGTTCGGGTTCTCGTCACTGTTCCGGGTGTAGATATAATAAAGCTGTCCGTTTTCGTCACGGTCTACTTCCATCTTGTCCGGCAGGAGCGGATACAGCCCCAATACCCTGCCGCTGCCGTCACGGATGATCTGCGCATAAGCATTTCCCCAGATCAGCAGATGGCTCATAAGCGTCTCCCGGAACACAAAAGAAGTCATCTCCGGGTTTGGTTCATCATGGAGCAGATAATACAGAGGATGGTCATACACCCGCTCCTTTCCCGTGTCCGTATAACGGTACACATGAATAGGCAGTGATGCAATCGCTTCTGATAAAATCCGCACACAGGAATACACCGCCGTGGTCTGCATGGCTGTCCGCTCATTCACATTTTTCCCACTGGTGCTTCGCCCAAAGAAAAAGGAATAAGCCGAACTGTTGTAACTGTCCCTTGGCTTATCCCTTGCACCCCTGACTCCAAAAATAGATGATAGTTTCATAATCCCCTCCCGAAAATCGGCCAAAAGAAAGCGCCTCCAAAGAGACGCCCCCCTAAATATCCAGACCAACCTGCTGTTATTTCTTTTTTACCGGAAAGCAGACTTCCGTGACCAATTCCTCCGGGTCAGATGTCTGTCCGGGACTTACATGATAAATGCAGAATGATTTTCCGTCAAAATCATATCCATTCTCAACCACCCAGTTCGCAACAGCCGCATTTACCCTTGAAATCTGGTCATAACTTCCCTTATATGTGGCAGATGCAATCTGAATCGGCGGCACGGTCTTAAATTTCACATGCTCCGTATCCTGGTATTTCCCTACAACCGCACTCTGGATTTCCACATCTGGGTCATGCTCTTTATGGCCTTCATCATGGAAAATAGCCATCCCATAACATGGAACTGCCTGCTGCACATTCTGCGGTTCCAATTCCCGGCACATGATCTCCCATAACATTCCTTCACAGTCATAAGCGGGAATTACCTGGCGCACACTTGCAACGTAACGTTCCGGTACTGTTTTTAATGTTACATTGTAATCCATAAGGTTACCATCCTTTCTCAGCCATTTCAGTGTACTGTCAAGTAACTGTAGCTTCTGCCGTATCTCCATAGATTCCTCTTCCAGTTCCTTCCGCTTCACAAGCAGGAACTGTTCCATTTCCTCTGCATCCTCATACTTGGCCAGTATTTCCTTTATTACCGAAAGCCCGAATCCCAGGCTCTTTAATGTCTGTATCCTTCCAGCCAGGGGAAGCTGGGCTTCACTATAATAACGGTATCCGGTAAAATCATCCACGCATTCTGGATGAAGGACTCCGATCTCATCATAATGCCGGAGCATACGGATGCTGATTCTTGACAGTTTTGAAAAATCTCCTATTTTTAACATTGGTTCCACCTCACATATATGTGTATTCCTGAGCTCAATTCTACTTTAGAGTATACCATAGTGTGAGAGTCAAGTATCAAACTCCTGTTTTTTAAAAACTCAAAATCCCTCTCTCGTCATACACGCTTCCTGTACTTCCTCCATGCCGGATTGCCCGGTCAAGCGCCATAATCGTTGCCACCGCGCTGTCAATCTTTTCCATGGATTTCTCCTTATCGGGCTTGATATTCCCTGCCGGGTCCGTGCGGATGAAAATATTATCCATCATCCACCGCAGTACCGGATGTCCTCCGTGTGCAAGGTTCTTTTCCAGCGTCAATTCCATCAACCGTTTGGATGGAGGGGACATATCCTTAAATCCCTGACCGAAAGGAACCACCGTAAACCCAAGCCCTTCCAGGTTCTGGACCATCTGCACCGCTCCCCATCGGTCAAATGCGATCTCTTTGATAAGGAACTTCTTCCCCAGAGCATCTATGAAATTCTCAATGAAACCATAGTGGATCACGTTCCCTTCTGTGGTCATCAGGCATCCCTGCTTCTCCCACACATCATACGGCACATGGTCACGCCGCACACGCTGGATCATATTTTCCTCCGGTATCCAGAAATACGGAAGGATGATATACTTCTCCGTATCATTCCTCGGCGGAAACACCAGTACAAAGGCAGTGATATCAATGGAACTGGACAAATCCAGTCCGCCGTAGCACTCCCTGCCAAGCAGCTCCCTCTCATCTACCATAAACGCACAGGCATCCCACTTCTCCATCTGCATCCACCGGGTTGACTGCTTTACCCACTGGTTCAGACGGAGCTGCCGGAAGATATTTTCCTCCGCCGGGTTATCCTTCGCGCTTAAACAGGCATTCCGCACCTTTTCAATATCAATCGTATGCCCCAGGGACGGGTTCGCCCCATACCAGACCTTCTCCGAAGTCCAGTCCGCATCATCCGAAGCTCCATAGATCACCGGATAAAAGGTCGGATCGATCTTCCTGCCGCAAAGGATATCCTCCGCTTTCTGGTGCTGTTCAAAGCATACGGAATGCCGGTCCGTCCCTGCCGTAGTGATCAGGAAGAACAGCGGCTGCGTCCTGGCATCACCGGAGCCTTTTGTCATAACGTCAAACAGCTCCCGGTTCTTTCGTCCCGTGGTTCTCACTTTTGCCACGGAGTATAGACTTTTGCCAAAAAGTACAGGGTTTCGTCCTGTGGTATTCATTTCTCCGGATACCACGGAACAAAACCCTGTTTTCCACTTACCCCACCCGGAGTAAAATATTTCATTCACATCTAATTTCCCCGTAAAAACACAAGTCCATTTTTCCCAAAAGTACCTGAAAAGCCCGGAAAATCAACGTTTCTTAACGAGAAGAGCCACGGTTTCCACATGGCTCGATACGTCCATTTTGATGTCAGCGGCTCCGTTCGTTCGCGGAAACAAATCCAGCCGAATACATCGGAACATATCAGATTTTTGCCTCATTCGCCTCAACCCATTCGTTAGCGGAAACATATCCACTGTTTTCTGGAAGCCCGCATGAAATGGGCTTTTTTCGAGGATCGTGGCCGCCATCGTCTCAACCCTTGCCCGGTCCGCGAGTGCATGAGATTTCATCGCCTCAACCCTAATTCTTCCCATGACAGAATTTGTATTTTTTGCCGCTTCCACATGGACACGGATCATTACGACCTATCTTTTTCGGCCAGTTTGCTCTTTCCTGAACCATAAATGGTATTTTGCCATCAAACATAAGTGAAAGTTCTCTCAGGCGATACAGGTATTCTGAAACACCCAATAAAGCCTGAAACATATGCATTGCTTCGTTTTCGAATTCGAGAAGATACTCCGTTTTCTTTTTGGTTCTGTCTTTCGGATTAGGAATGTAAGTGATCACTTGACTTACTGCATCATATTCAACGTCGTTATGTCCTATCGCATTTCTCAGTTTTGCATTTACAACGACATCCAAGAAATCGGTATAGACTTCTGTGTCCAAGCAAAAATGATATCTTGATGCTTTTGTAAGCTTTATAAATTCCTCTAAAGAAGATACATTCTTTTCAAGAGGATTCATGGAATTCACATCAGCTCTGTATTTTATGTTATTAAGAGCGACCGGGATAACGAGTAGATTCCCAAGAGCCTCATAAACATCTAAATAGAACTGCTTTACACTATCAAAGCTACTCGTTGTCGAACCTTCAACTTCAAGATCAAAAGCATCCTCTTTGCAATACTGTATTGCAAGAGCCGGAATAAGGCGCTGGTATATTTTTACGAAATCATCGTAGGCCTTATAAATTAAATCCTGTAGCTCATCAAGATGGTAGCCATCATGTGAATTTAAGAAGGCTACTAAGCTCTTCATCTGAATGGAGTCCAGTTTCATAATTCCTGCGCTAAAAGAAAGATCGTCTAAAATATCCTTTTTGAGCGCAGAATAAAAACCATGAACCTCAATCATATGAACAGCTCTTAATACTTCAGACTCATCTCTGCACTGAAAGTATTGTCCGGAGAATTCCTTTTGAATCTCCTGAACAAGGTATTCACTGTTGCTTTTGAATAGGTCAATGATTCTCCTGTAGTTCTTCCATTTCTTTTCTGTTGCATTAAGCTGTGATACCGCTTTTCCGAACTGCTCATATGAATCATCCGTCTTCATACGATTCATATAGCGGATAAACGGAGTAATGACGACTTCTTCCAACTCCGCTGCTTTGCCTTGTTTCACGGTCGGAAATTCACCAGAGCATTCAACCATGTAGTCAGCTTTGGCATCCGGGATTTCATCCGCATTGTCAAAAGAAAACTTCAGCCCCGGTCGGTCTTGTCCTATCTTAACGCTGCCAGATAAGGAAGTACCACATTTACCGCAAGCCACAACAATAGGATGTTCTTCTTGCCATCCAACCTGTAATCGGACTCTGGTAATACTTCCGCAAACCTGACATTTTATGAACGTATTATAAACCATGCATTTTCCTCGTTTGTGTTAATCAAGTTGAATCGCTTTATCATGCGCTTCATCATTCATCAGCCTGAAGCCGGTAGGACTGCTCCACGATCTCCATGATCTGATCGACGTCTGATGTGTGCTCCATATACAGCTCAACGTCACCGTTGCCCCATCTACCAAGACCGGTTATATCTCGGCAGATTCCATTCGGATCAAGCACTTCTGAGAACTTCATATTCACTGAAATACGAAGTCTCTGCTTCTGGAACACGATATCCACGAAATTGGTATCCAGCTTATAGGCTACATACAACTTTTTGAACTCGCGCTTTACATCAGGAGAGAGATTCTGGATTCGGCGGTCCAGAACTTCAAACAGAGTCTTTGTGAAAACATTCGTGTCATATGTTTCAAGACTGTATCGTTCTGCCGGTTTCTCCACCGTCTGATAAGGAGCAAGCTCCGTAGCAGTCATATCCGGGAAGGCCCAGATCTGTTTAGCTTTATCCGCCAGCAATGAAGCCCTTTCTTTTATTCTCTGCTCATTCCATTCCGTGAGTTTAACAACATATGCATTCAGGCGGAGTGCGCTTTCCTTAAAGCCGCCTTCCATATCCATCTTAACCATAAACGGATGATCGCTCATTTCAGAATTGTATGCCGTAAGCGTCAAGTTTCCGATGGTGTGCAGATAGGTCTTTTGTACCTCACGCCAGTTCGCTCCAAGCATCTGCTGCCACTCTGGGCTCAAGCTACTATTCTGAGGCATAATGTGCTCAATCGTATAATTCTCAATGATAATCGGAGCCTTGTTGCCATAGTTCTCCAGATGGCTAAGTATGAAGTTGCGCGAGCGCATAGTGTAAATATCTCTCGACACAAAGGCCGCCGTAAACTTATCATCGTTCGGAAACTCTTTGTAATCGTCACGCATGACAAAGAAGGCCTTAATGGAATTGACGTAATCATCCTGTCTGATTTCATTCCTCAGAGTCGCAAAGGTCTTGTTCAGAGAATTCGTCGGTATATCGCAGATGCTGCGCCGGAAAACGTAGCTGATACACAGTCTGATGATCAGTTTCAAGTCATCCTCGGAAATGATGCCCTCAGCATAATCGTTATGTACTTTAAGCAGGAAGGGATAAGATACCTCCATTCGCAGATCGTTGATATCTTCATATAGCGACTTGAGTGCAGGATTGCTACTCCGCTTGAATACCATGTCGGTATAATACTTGGCATAGGTAAGCAGGTCTTGACACAGTTCACGAATGGTACCAAATTCGCAGTTCAGGTGATAGAGCTTGAACTCTTCATATACGCGATCCTGCTTCGGAATGCGCGTGATCTTCATGGTCAGATAATCTCTGAAAAATCTGTCCATGACGGAGTCTTGTGTTTCATAAACGAACAGCAATTCCATTGGACGCCAGAGATGCTCGTAAACATACGTCTGCTCCGTAGGTTCAAGCCCCATAAGAACATAGTTCCGGATTAGGTCAGATTCAGACAGTTCTTTACCTGTGGAATTCAGACTCTCGAAAATGGCCTGAGCATCATCTACTGTGCGGTCCAGTGTTATATTTACGATCTGCAGCTTGCCGATTGATTCATATACCTCGGCAGGCTGTAATTCTTTATCAGCTATCTTTCCGGCAAAGAACTTATAGTTGTCGAGAAGCCGTGACCTTGTATCTTCAGAAATAGGCTTTTCCTCTACAAGCCGCATCAGGATATCCCGATCAGTTTCTGTTAAGAGTAGCTTATAGCGTTCATCTCCGCTTTCATACTCGTTTTTCAGAAGCATATTATCAATGCGACGGGCATTGATAGTGGTATCATCCGGATTCTTTATAGCATAATCACGCAGGGCAAGCAGGAGCAATGACAACGTGGTCATTCGCTGCTGGCCGTCTATAATCATATATTTCTGGACTCCGGTCGGCATTGCCTGTTCCGCAATGTTTACGATGGAACCGACAAAGTGGCCCACTTTTCCTTTTTTCTGCATCTCTACGATGTCATTCCAGAGGCGGGTGCATTGTTCGATGTCCCAGCTATAGTACCGCTGATAAACCGGAATCAGGAACTGCTTGTTCCCATTTAAAATCTCGTAAATATTACCTTTACGTGCGTCCATATTCTACCTCCAAGAATCAATCTTTCTTTCCATATGGCGCAGGTTCTTCAGCAACCATACTCAAATTCTGCTCTGGCTGAAAGGAATAATTAACAACCTTGTGTTCACGCTGTTCCATGTCCGCGTTATCAGTCCACAGTTCACACTGTGTCATTACGGTCTGAACAGCATCATCCATGCCTTCCGGCGGATAGCGGTGTTTCTTCAAAAGTTTCTTAATCATCATCCGCATTTTTGCTCTGGCCGAATCGCGCTTCTGCCAGTCAATCGTGCGATTTTTACGGAGAGTATCTGCCAGCTCTTTTGTAATGGCAATCAGCTCTTCGTTTTCATAGAAATCCTTGATTGCCTGCGGTTTTGTCAATGCATCATAGAATGCCAGCTCATCAGCTGTTAGACCAAGCTGGTCGCCTTCCTTCTGAGCTGCAGCAATCTGCTTTGCCAGATTAAGGAGCTCTTGAATGACTTCTTCATTTGTAAGCATACCGTTCAGATAACGGTTCATGGCGCTTTGGATGATCTCGCTGAATTTCTCAGACTTGACCACATTGGTACGACGGTAAATCTGCACCTGCTCGGCTATCAGCTTCTTCAGCAATTCAACCGCGAGGTTTTTCTCCTTCATCTTGGAGATTTCCTCAAGGAACTTCGGATCAAACAGCGATAACTCCTCCGACACGTCAGAAAACAGATTGATGACGCCTTCACTCTTCACGCTCTGACTGAGGAGCGCGTTTATTCTCGCATTCATTTCCGGCAGGGAGATTTTCTTTCCCTCGCCCTGATTCATAAGGCGCATAACAAGCACACGGACCGACTCAAAGAATGCAGCTTCGATTCGGAGGCTTTCGTCTACTAACGATGAGCAGAGCGACAGAGCCTGACGGAGCATAAGGGCTTCCTTC
Organism: Clostridiales bacterium; assembly: GCA_019421385.1. Classification (GTDB taxonomy): domain Bacteria; phylum Bacillota; class Clostridia; order Oscillospirales; family Butyricicoccaceae; genus Agathobaculum. Next base: position 13,533 of record JAHZFK010000029.1, on the reverse strand, counting down.
AGGAAATCTTCACGCTCACGTTCCTTATCAACGGCCACAATATAGTTAACCGCACCGCTGATAGCCCTTGATCGCTCAAGGTCAGTCCCAGTAGTAAATTTGGAATAATCATACCCATGGAAAATATCGCGGCAGATGGAGAGTTTCTCCAAGAACTTCGGATAGGCCACCTTTGCAACATCTGTGTCACCGTAGTTCTTCTTATCACGGGACGTATAATCGTTCATCGCTTCCTTAAGCGCAGCTGCGATGCCGACATAATCTACAACCAGCCCGCCTTCTTTATTTCCAAATACACGGTTTACACGTGCAATCGCCTGCATCAGGTTATACCCCTGCATCGGCTTATAAACATACATTGTAGCCAGCGACGGAACATCAAATCCAGTCAGCCACATGTCTACGACAATCGCAATTTTAAGCGGGCTATCGTTGTCTTTAAACTTTTTCGCAAGCTCATCCTTGTGGCGCTTGTTTCCGATAACAGCACGCCACTCCTCCGGGTCCTTATTGCTTTCCGTCATAGCAACAGCAACCTTCTCTGTCCATGAAGGTCTAAGCTGCATGATACGGTCATAAATCTTCATTGCAATGGCGCGGGAATAAGCAACGATCATCGCCTTGCCGGTGAGCAGATTTGCACGATAATTCTCGTAGTGATCAAGAATATCATCTACCAATGAAGCGATTGTCTGGTCGTTACCGAGGATAGCTTCCATCTGGCCCAGCTCACGTTTGCTCTTAGCAATAACATCTGGATCGGCGTTATTAGCCATAATGTCATACTCGGTATCAATCAAGCGGAGCGTAGCTTCATCCAATTTCAGCTTAATAACACGGCTCTCATAATAAACCGGACGAGTAGCGCCGTCCTCGACAGCCTGTGTCATATCGTAAACATCAATTTAATCTCCAAAGACCTCACGGGTGCTTCTATCTTTCATGGAAATAGGTGTACCGGTGAAACCTATGTATGTAGCATTCGGTAAGCTGTTACGGATGATTCGCGCTGTGCCGATCTTGATTTTACCGGTCTCCGCATCGACCTTTTCTTTTAAGCCATACTGCCCACGATGAGCTTCGTCTGCCATGACAACAATGTTCCTACGCTCGGACAGAGGCTCGTACGATTCCTCGAATTTCTGCATTGTGGTGAAGATGATCCCGTTTGCCTGTCTGCCATCAAGCAGGGACTTCAAGTGTTCCCGGCTCTCAGCGTGCAACGGCTCCTGACGCAGAAAATCCTTACACTTTGCAAACTGGCCAAACAGCTGATCATCCAGATCGTTTCGGTCTGTAAGTACCACGATTGTCGGGCTGTCCAGCGCTTCCTGCAGCAGATGAGCGTAGAAAACCATCGACAGGGATTTTCCACTGCCCTGTGTATGCCAGAATACACCACCTTTTCCGTCGGTCTCGGTGGCGTGCTTCGTAGACTCCACCGCTTTATTGACCGCGAAATACTGATGGTATCCTGCCAGTATCTTAAACTGCTTCAAGCCTTCATTGGAGAAGCAGATAAAGTTCTTTATAATGTCCAGCAGACGTTCACGTGCAAAGATGCCCTCAAAAAAAGTATCAAACTGGGCATACTGGGTATTCTCATAACTTCCGTCCTTGGTTTTCCACTCCATGAAGCGATCCTCGCCGGAAGTAATCGTTCCTGCCTTTGAGGTTAGATGGTCGCTCATAACGCAGATGCAGTTATAAATGAACATTGACGGGATCTCCTGCATATAGTTTCTGATCTGCAGGTATGCTTCGGAAGCATCTGTCTCTTCCCGTGACGGGGACTTCAGCTCTACAAGTACAACCGGAAGGCCATTCAAGAAGAGAAGGACGTCTGGACGCTTATTGCTATTTTCAATAAAGGTCCACTGGTTCGCAACGATGAAAGAGTTATTGTCAGGATTCTTATAGTCAACAAGGTATACGAGGCCGGAGCGCTCCTCGCCCTTGACAAAATAGCGCACTTCAACGCCATGCTGAATATAATCCATGAAGACAGCATTCTTCTGGACCAGTTCAGCATTCTCGAAATTTTTCAATTTGAACAAGGCGTCGCTGATCGCGTCCTCCGGCATAGAGGGATTCAGGCGATGCAACGCAGCCGTCAGCTCATCTTCATATAGAGGGCTGTTAAAATTCCTCTCAATATCAGGGCCGTAAACATGACGGTATCCCATTCCTTGGAATAGCTCTATGATGGAATTCTCATAGTCCGCTTCCGTATAAAATCCTGACATATCAATCGCTCCTTTGTATGTACTATCTATCATGATACCCTTTTCAGGGTAATTCGCTCATTACGTTTGTGTTGCTCCGGTTCAAACGATAATTTAGCGGATTAAAGTTCAAGACTGGAAACATCCAGTTCACCAGATATCAGCTTAGGAAGCAAGGTATCTCTCAATGTTGCCAACCTTTGGTTTTCGATATCATTAGCCATAATCATTATTAGCAAAGGTTCTGTAAGTGCATTGAATTCCTCGTTTACCGCATTGCTTGCAATCAACACGGGAGAATTCTTAATTTCGTTTGATGACAAATTAACCTGTACACCACTATTGGCTCGGCTTCTTAAGTCTTTCAGAAAATCAAAGCTGTTTGTTAAAAGGTAAATATAAGCATACGATGTTCCTTTGTAGCCATTACTACGCAAAAGCCCTACCCGCTGATTAACGATATATTGATTGTCCAATGTCATGAGTGCAGTATTTCCGAGAATTGCAACATTGTCCTTCATATCAGTCATTGCCATCAGTACATCCCCCTTGTGAAGGACATATTTGGACAAGTTGGTGCATTTACTGATAGGATACCAACTCTTTGTACCGGAAGAATTGAAACCGCCGCCCCGATTAATATGGCCTTGTTTAAATACTTGATAACAATCAGATTCAGGCGCATCAAGAAGCTCTTTGCTTTTGAATGCATAGCCGTTTGAGAAGTCTGCTATATCCTGTAAGGTTCCTTGTTCCCAATCCGCAGGAATAGTTCCGTCAAAACGACTAAAGTCTATAAAGAAAGCTGTCAATATTGCCTGCGCCTGCTGAAGTAAATTATCGTTTACCCTACGATTGGCAGCAATTTTATCATCCAGTATCTTCAACACACCGGCAATAGCTTGCTGTCCACCCAAGTCAGGAACTCTAACTTTCAGCCCCTGAACAACATCGGTTTGAACTCTCTGTCTGCCAGATGATCCAACCATAGATTTTATAGCTGGCTCCCTAACTACCGGGCTCGTAACCAGATAGTACAAGAAATCCGGATCATTACCTTCTTTGGCCCTGAAAACGATATACTCTGTTGAACCGAATCCAACTTCATCCTCATCAAGTATATCAACCTTCGCAGTCTTGCCGTTTTCAAGACAGGGAGTAATGCGAGCCATTATGGTATCGCCATTTCTAAACTTAGTGCCACCAGAAAAAGCCTCCATTTCAAAGCCCGGAACATCCCGACAGAAAGGCTGCAATTTATCCATTGCGACTTTCTTTGCAATAGCGCCCTTTTGAATGGATTCACGCGGGTTGAAATCTGCAATCTCATCCATTCTCTTTTCGAGCCATTCTCCCATAAAATCACCGTCCTAACCTATATATTTCCTGTGAGCCGTTTTTACATTGCTCTGCTTGACCATCGCATATTGCAAGGTCGTATCTATCCGCTGATGCCCAAGGAGCCGCTGTAGCTGCTCAATAGGCATTCCTTTATCAATGGCCATTGTTGCCAGCGTTCGTCTGAACTTATGCGGATGCACTTTTTGTATGTTCAGCCGCTTTCCAATTTCACGGAGCCGATGTTCAATACCGCCGATCTGAATCCGTTTATGTGGAGCCCTCAATGTTACGAACAGCGCTGGATTATCATCCAACCGACTTTCGAGATATTCCTGCAAGTGCAGCTTTGCTCTGGCGTCGAAGTAAACGATCCGTTCCTTGTCACCCTTACCGAACACCACGCATTCCCGCTCCGAGAAGTCGATGTCTTCACGATTCAACAGCACCATTTCACCGACACGCATACCTGTTGAGGCCAGCATATCGATCATTGCCAAATCCCGCAGCTCTTCACAGCTATCGCGCATCTTTTCCAGATCTTCATCAGAATAGGTTTCCTTGATGCTGCTTGCCGTTTTCACCTTGTGGATTCGGCGTACCGGGCTCTTGATGATATAATCCTCATCCTCCAGCCATGAAAAGAAGCTGGACAGGATTCTGCGAATGTTATCAATCGTAACCCTACTCGACTGGTTCCTTTTCTGGTATTCAGTAAGATATGTCCGTAAATCCTCCGTAAGAATATGCCGGACATTTTTGCCGAGGGATGATACCAGCGCGTCAATCGTGGTCTGATAATACTTCAACGTTTTCTCAGAACACCCTTCGATCCGCTTAGCAGCTATGAACATTGCTATAAGGCCATTGCTGTCGTCCTCCTCCGGCTTTACTTGTGCGCCGGTCACATCATAGTGACAGAGCGTTTGCTCCATCGCTTGCCTGAGCTGTTTCAGCTGGGCATTGTCGAGGTATGGCAACATCTGCTGCATTACCTCCGTCATCAGTTCTTCTTTCATGTCGTTTCTCCTTCTATTTGGTATTTCCAGAGAACGACATCAACGGCAGTTCCGTTGGTTTGACTCTCGCCGTTGGTGAGAGTTAATCGCACTTAAACGATAAATTAGAGGAGCAAGCTCGCTCTATTTTCCAGTCGTGGTTCATTGATTATGATCCATTTGGTGGATCGATGCCTTCTGACTGGCTCCCTTCCACGTTAGGCCAAATCGCAATCATGAAAACCGATAGTTGGTCTCCTACGAAGAATCCGAATGTTGTAGTAGAGCATTACAGTATTCCGGCCTTTGATGAGAAGCATTACCCGGTCTTTGAAATCGCGTCTGGGATCAAGAGCAATAAGTATTTGCTCACGCCTGAATCTGTGATGATTTCCAAACTCAATCCTGACACCAAGAGAATCTGGAGACCTATGTGTATTTCGGAACATCCTGTTTGCTCTACGGAGTTTATTGTTTATGAGGCAAAGAAGAGAGGGCAGCGTGATTATATATACTCGCTCATTGATAGTGTTCCATTCTTTAACCATCTTTGCTCACATACGACCGGTTCGACAAACAGTCGGCAAAGAGCCACACCGAAAAGCACATTGGATTTTGCCTTGCACCTTCCACCTGATTCTGTTATTGAGGATTTCTGCCAAATTGTTACACCTATGTATGACCTGATCTCTACTAATACTGTTGAGAATCAGTCGTTGGCAAAGACAAGAGACAGTTTGCTTCCTCGGCTGATGTCCGGTGAGCTGGACGCCTCCAGCCTTGACCTTTAAGCCGCTAAATTATCGTTTATGTTCGTATTCACTTCGATTTTGTCGTCAATCGCTTTCAAAATCGAAACAATCTGATTCTGCACCTTCTTTGAAGGGACCACTAAGCTCATGCGCTTCAAGTCTGCAATTGTCACATGGCCCAATCCTGTCGTCTGTTTATTCGTTGCTATCTGCGTGAAGTGAGGCTTTAGAAATTTCAAAACATAATAGAGGAAGTCCTTCGTTACAAGCTCCTCATTCGCGGTCACCTTAAAGATGTGCTGATTTAGCCATCCGTCCTGCAGACGATAACGAAATACATCTATTGATGTTTGCGGATTTCCAGACCAAGAAAACAATAGGTCATCCCACCGGATAAAGACATCTTCACCATAATCGCCCTGAGTAAAAGATGTATTGGAGTTGATTCCATTATTCAATTCTGCGATCTTGATCACCGGTCGCCCCGTCTCTGAAAAGTCAATTTTCTTAAAGGCAAGGCCGTTCTTCCAAATAGCAAGATCAAACAAGGAACATCTGGTGCCGTCAAGATCCGATTTTATGTTGTAAAGTGAGCTCTCATCAAATTTCATATCCAATCGCCCCCAGCTTTCTCCTGATCTCGTCCTCCAGTTCATGCGACTTGGCGAACATATCGGACAGCTCTGATGTCAATCTTGCCATTTTCTCTTCAAAAGGCTCGCCGTCATCTTCCTGTTCCTCGATGCCGACATAGCGTCCTGGCGTCAGAATATAATCTTGCTTTGCGATATCCTGCAGCGTGGCAACAGAGCAAAATCCCTTCACATCTTCAAGCGTTCCGTTCTGGAATGACTCGAAAGTATCCGCCAGTTTCTGAATATCTTCTTCGGTAAAGTCTCTATGCTTGCGGTCTACCATGTGGCCCATTTTGCGGGCATCAATAAAGAGCGTTTTGCCTTTCTGCTTCTTACCCTTCGTAATGAACCATAGGGTAACCGGTATGGTTACGCTATAAAAGAGCTGCGTCGGCATGGCGATGATGCCTTCAATCAAATCATCTTCTATAATCTTTTTACGAATTTCACCCTCGCCGCTGGATTGCGTAGAAAGTGCTCCATTTGCAAGGACAAGGCCAATCTTCCCGGTCGGTGCGAGGTGATGGATCATATGCTGAATCCATGCATAGTTTGCATTACCAGCTGGAGGCGTGCCATATTTCCAGCGGACATCTTCCAGCAGTTTTTCCTGATTCCAAGGGTGATAATTGAATGGAGGATTTGCCAGAATGAAGTCTGCCTTCAATGTCGGATGTAGATCATTTGTAAAGGTGTCCGCCTGATAAGGTCCAAAGTCTGCATCGATAGCACGGATTGCCATGTTCATCTTAGCCATCTTCCAAGTATCGGCATTAGCCTCCTGTCCGTAAACAGAGATGGCACCACGCTTGCCGGAATGGGCCTGAATGAACTTAGCGCTCTGTACGAACATACCGCCGGAACCACAGCAGCAATCGTACACGCGGCAGTTATCGAACGGACGCAAGATAGAGACGAGTGTCTTAACCACGCTGGACGGTGTATAGAATTCGCCACCGCCTACGCCTTCCTTCTCAGCGAACTGCGCTATACAGTATTCATAGGTGCGGCCCAGAAGATCTTCGCTCTCTTCTGTGTCGCTCATATCGATATTGTTCGTGAAGATGTCAACTACATCTCCCAGCACTCGCTTGTCGAGGTCCGGGCTGGCATAGTTTTTGGGAAGAACATTCTTCAGTGTTTTGTTTTCTGTTTCGATGGCTCTCATGGCCGTGTCAATAACCGTTCCGATTTCAGGAGTGTGAGCGGCAGAAGCAATCGTGCTCCATCTTGCTTCTTCCGGTACGAAGAATACATTCTCCATCGTATAAGCGTCGCGGTCGTCTTCGAAACCGTCACCCTCCGCAACAAGCTCTTGATATCTCTTATCAAAGGCAGCGGAAATGTAGCGAAGGAAAATAAGCCCGATGATTACCTTTCTGTATTCTGCTGCGGGAATATGTCCCCACAGGACGCAAGCAGCATCCCACAGTTGTTTTTCAAAGCCAATGTTGGCGTTGGTTTTATCAGCCATCTGAATTTACCTCCAAGTAAACACATGTATCCGTGCTTATTCTATTCTTTCTGGTGTATTAAAAAACGGACTCAGTTGTCTGTTTCATCTGCAGCATCGTCCGGGACGACTTCACAAATATCCCCGATATCGCAATTTAGCTCCTCGCAGATTTTCACTAAGACATCAGTCGTGACGTTGGCACCTTTGCCGAGTTTCGCAAGGGAGGCAGAGCTGATCTTGGCCTTCTTAGCAAACTCTGTTTTCTTCATGTCTCGTTCAACAAGCATTACCCATAATTTTTTGTAAGATAGTTTCATAATAACTCCTTTGGGAGATCTTTTCTCCAGCTTGGCATAAAGCCGTAAATGTGACCGTCCTTCTCGTCTTTGTGATACGTTACTACATTAACTCCCTTTGCTTTAAAATCTATATCCTCCGGTATGACATTGAGGTTATCAACGATGATGACCTGCCCGTCGCCCTGATGATTGATGAAATACTGGTACAGACCATTTTTTATCGTATTGTCGCCAAATTCGTCTTCATTTTCATCAAAGCCGAGAAGCGGCGTATCGATCATAAGGAATCCGGGCTTTATGAATACATCGTCGCTGTTGAAATATTCATATAACATCAGCGCCACAACGGAATTTAGGAACGAACGATAGCCCTTCCCCTGATCTTCTGACTTTGGCACTCCATCCATCAAAATATCGAATGTGCTGAAATCCCAGCTGGCATAACCAGCATTCCGATAGTTGCACTCTTTCAAAATCTTGTTCAAGAGTATATTAAAGCCAGTACCCACTTCATCCTCGAACTCCTGCTTTGCATGGTAGAGAGGAGGATTTTTTTGTTTCTGCAGCTCTGCAACTTTTTTCTGGCCAAGAATGGCAAGCTGATCGTTCACAAAGTCGATGCCTGTCTGAAGAGTCGTATAATCCTTAAAGCGCTGCAGGCCAGATCTATAGTTCTGGATCTCACGATTCTTATCATCGAGAGCTTTATTAACCTCGGCTCTGCGCACTTGTAATTCTTCAATATTTTTCCTGATCGAATCTTGCTCTTCACGAACACTGTTTTCTGTTGCAGCAATGACTGTAAGTTCGGAGGCTATTCTCTTGATCTCTGCATTGATCGCTTCTAAGTAACTGTCATCGTCTTCCGGGTGCAACTCCCCACCGCAGAACGGACACACTCCGTTTTCCGGGAGTCCCTTTACGGCCTGTTCACCCTTTGAAATGAAATCAAGTCTCTGCAGGTCGGCTTTATACTGGCTGATCAGGGATTCATATCGATCCAGAAGCACACGGCAATTGGCATCCTCTTGCTGATACTCAGCCATCTGACGAACGATAGCAGTGTTTTCTTCAATCAACTCTTTGATTTCCTGCTGAACCTCCTGAATATGGTCCGAAAGCTCCTGCATCTCTTTTTCTATATCTAACCCAGCCAGTTCCTCAAGCTGCATAATGTAGCTAACACGTTTTTCCGTAAGAGAAGTAACCTGTTCTTCGATATAATCGATCACTGCCTTCTTCTTTGCAGAAGCCACCTCCGGTTTAGTAATCTCAGAAATTCCTTTTTTATAATCACCGGTGAGCAAAAAGTATAAAGATGCAATAAGCGGCGTCTCATATCTTTGATCTTTGATTACGATAGACTCCGACTTATCTATTTCGTTTTCATCAGCAAAGAAAACACTGGCGATGTTAGTCCAAGACATACGTTCTCTCGCATAGCGAGCAGTCTTCGGAACTTCAATCGTCTCATCAAGTCCAATGATACGTAGCCACAGATCATTCAGGTAATGAAGGCTGAACTTTTTATAGTTAGTGTCGTATTCGCCATCTTCGACTTCTTCGCTTTCAGCAACAACCGTAACCTTTTCCTCATCGAGCTTTCTGGACATGGTTATCCTGCCATATCGTTTCGTCAGGAAAACTCCCTCAATATCCGTATAACCGGTCAGCGGAGAATACGGTCTCGTGTCGGAGCTGAAAAGATAATAAATACACTTGAGTATCCACGTTTTCCCGGTGTTGGACCGTCCTTGGATAATGTTCAGTCCATCGGTAAAGTTTATAACACCTTCAATCTTTCCGGCTCCGGATACACGCAGTCTTTCGATCATAAAACTCTGCATCCTTATGCCTCCTTTGACTCTGTAGCTCTATCGCTTATGTACTGCAATACGCCTTCATCCGTGTAATTTGAAAAGCGCCTGCACACTATCTTTGCTCCCACAACGTATGCTTTCGCATAGGGCGACTGCACGCCTTGCACCACTTGTCTGCCACGATCATTAATGCTATATAAGAAGCCCTGATCTGTGTGCTCCACTTTTATAAAATCATTTCTGACCGAGAGCTTAACGGCCTCGGTTATTTTTTTGCGCTTATTTGTAAACTCGGCGAAGCCGAACTCATTATCTCCATGAAGGTTCTTATCCAGCACTTTGCACTTTTTTCCGTAGATACAGATAAAATCCAGTGCAGCAAGCCTATCTACGTTTGCCGGTATATTTAAGGTATCTGCCAGCAAGAGGAGCCGCAGCATGTTCTCAAATGTTGTATTAAAAACCTTACTCCGCATACGGATCAACCCACGATGTCATCGTCTTGTCGTTCACCAGAATATGAACGATACCAAGCCTTTCTAAATTTCCTATCAGGTTCTTTATCAGAGACAGCTTCGACTTTGTAAGCTGAACATCTGAAATCTTCTTCAGGACCTCCAGCAACCGTCTATATCCGTTATCGTAATCATCAAAGTATGTGGTCTTAATTCCGTCGTAGGCATCTGCCTTTAAAATATCAAACTGGTTTTCACCATCTTCGTATACTTCACTGATTGACCGCTGAATGCTCTCTGCGCTGAGGTATGCCTTGCGCTGATCATAAAAGTTCGTTTGATACTTCTTCGGTAGCGCGGGTATATCATCTACCGTTACCGAATCACGAGATAGCGCTTCCGCATAGGCGTCACACAAAGCGGAAATGTAATCAGCTTCAAAATCATAAATCTGTGCGTCGCTTAGTTTGATCGGCAACTCAATAACATCGCCGTCTATATATAGCTTCCCATCCTCGCAGTAGATTCGGTCTCCTGCGAGATTTTTTATGCTCGGCTTTGGATCATGGATCGTGAGCTTGATATCCACATCATGGATACCCTTGGCCAGACCATGAAAAATCTGATCAAGAATGTCCTGAACGGCAGACCCCAATTCATCTAACTTTACATCGATTCCCCTTGTGTAAAGGAATTTCTGTAGATGCTCCTTGCTGCCATCGAATAGTGCATCAATTTGATCCGCAATATCCGCGCCGTCGTATAGGCTACAGATCATCCTTGCGCGTGCTTTTGAAATGTATTTATCCCGCCCCTCAAATATCTGGTCAAGCATGTTATCAGATATGTTCTTCTCCATCGGATTGTACTCGTGAAGGTACTGAGCTTGATCTTCTTCATCTGTCATAGGAGGGCGCAGCGAAAGACCAACTAATGTGCAGACAAATTTGCCTCCGCGTCCAGCTGGTTCCATAAGCGTTTTTAGCTCTCCGGCTATCTCATGGAAATACACTACTACTCACACTCCTTTTGACCTTTTAGGTCAAAGCGTGGTCAAACGCATTTTCGACCGATCAGGCCATTCTCAGTACAATAAAGACGATCAGTTCCTACTGATGGAAAAGTTCTTTTAATTATATCACAGATTTAAGCGATTTACAATCCATTTTGAGCTATCGCTAATAAAAAATTTGCGAACACGAAGAAAAGTTTCTTAAATAAGGTGCTGATTCAGCCCTGAGTACGGCTGCAAACTGCTCACCACCACAAAAGTGTTGCTCCAAGTGCACAAAGAGGAGCTGTTCGCCGCCGATGTGATGGGACAACTGAATACCAAGCCAGCACGCGAACAGCTGGACGCAACTTGAAGCGGAGACATTGTTCTCCCGCTACGGGTGGGATTTTTGCGTCCTTTTTCACCGCTGGCACCCATACGGGCTCTCCGCTTCTCCACACCATTCAGCGGTTGTGGGGCCGAAGGAGGGCCCGTATTATGCAAGGACTGCGCTACCGGCTATGCCGCCTATGTGCTGGAACAGGTCGGGGCCGCCAAGGAAAACTGCCCTGATCCGGTGGTGCTGATTGAACAGCGCGTCGACTTCTCCCGCTGGGTAGAACAAGGCTTCGGAACCGCCGACGCCATCGTCATCGCTGACGGCACCTTGCAGATCATCGACTTCAAATATGGCCTTGGCGTGCTGGTCTCTGCCAAAGAAAACCCGCAGATGATGTGCTACGCGCTCGGCGCTTTGGAGCTGTTTGATGACATCTACGACATCAGCACTGTCCGCATGACGATCTACCAGCCGCGCAGGGATAACCTCTCCACCTATGAACTGTCCAAAGAGGACCTGCTCCTCTGGGCCGAAGAAGTCCTGAAGCCCGCTGCCGACCTCGCCTTTGCCGGTGACGGAAACTTCCTCTGCGGTGAATGGTGCGGTTTCTGTAAAGCTAAGAACGCCTGCCGCGCTCGTGCCGCTGCCAATCTGGAGCTTGCGAAGTATGAATTTAAGCTGCCTCCACTGCTCACCGACGAAGACGTGGAAGATATTCTTTCCAAGGTTGACGATCTGGTGACATGGGCATCCGACATTAAAGAATACGCGCTCCAGCAGGCGATCAGCGGCAAGGAGTGGTCCGGTTGGAAGCTGGTCGAGGGCCGCACCAACAGAAAGTACACAAACGATGCTGCCGTCGCTGCGGCAGTCACCAAGGCCGGTTTTGATCCGTATGAACAGAAGCTCCTCGGCGTCACCGCCATGCAGAAGCTGCTCGGCAAAGCCCGCTTTGAAAAAGTCCTTGCTGGCCTCATCGAAAAGCCACAGGGCAAACCCACTCTGGTGCCGGAGAGTGACAAGCGTCCGGCCATTAACAATGCAAAATCTGATTTCAGTGAAAATTAAGGAGGACAAGATTATGTCTAAGAACACTACTGTAAAAAATCCCATGAAAGTCATTACCGGTGAGGACACCCGTTGGAGCTACGCTAACGTCTGGGAGCCCAAAAGCATCAACGGCGGCGCTCCGAAGTACAGCGTCAGTTTGATCATCCCGAAGTCCGATACCAAGACCGTCGCCAAGATCAAGGCTGCTATCGAAGCTGCCTACGCTGAAGGCGAGTCCAAGCTAAAGGGCAATTCCAAGAGCGTGCCGCCTCTCGCTTCCGTCAAGACGCCTCTCCGCGATGGCGACGTGGAGCGCCCGGACGATCCGGCCTATGCGAACGCCTACTTCATCAATGCCAACTCTGCTACGGCACCCGGCATTGTGGATGCGGACTTGAATCCGGTGCTCACCCGTTCGGAGGTCTACTCCGGTGTCTATGGCCGCGCCAGCATCACGCTGTACGCATTTAACTCGAACGGAAATCGCGGCATTGCCTGCGGTCTCAATAACCTGCAGCTGATTCGCGCCGGTGAACCTCTCGGCGGCAAGACAAGCGCTGAGTCCGACTTTGCCACCGATGCCGATGAAGATTTTCTCAACTAAAGAAAGGATCGTAAAACTATGGAAAGCACAGTTATGATTTCATCCCTTCTCTGCAACATCCTGATTGGGTGCTTTTGCATCGTAGTCCTCTCTTGGACTGTGGGCGCAGTTCAGACGGTCATCAATGACTTCAAGCGTGAGAAACGCGAGGAGAAAAAGGCCGCGCAGGACGACGAATACCACGAAAAGCGCATGGAAGCCCTGAACTAAAGCATGTGGGCTGGTGGCGTACCCGCGCTGCCAGCCCTTTTTAAGGATGGTGATTATATGCAAACTTTGAGTATAGATATCGAAACCTACAGCAGCATCAATCTGCAAAAGGCCGGTGTCTACCGTTATGTGGAGGCACCGGATTTTGAGATACTGCTGTTCGGATATAGTGTAGACTCCGGTCCGGTGCAGGTGGTCGATCTTGCCTGCGGCGAGAAGATTCCGGAGGATGTGCTGGAAGCCCTGACGGATGATACAGTGATCAAATGGGCCTTTAACACGTTAGACCGACATCGGTCTAAGATATTTAATGCCTCGTAAAAAATAAGACCGATAAATTCTGCTGAAGCCGGTTTT
>JAHZFK010000028.1 GCA_019421385.1 Clostridiales bacterium | reverse complement strand
GCACCCCACTTGTTTTTCAGTATACCATACTGTCTAACAAATAGGGTGCAGTTCATACGGATGGCTCTTTTTGTTGGAAAAAAGAATGTTTCATGATTTGGCGTAGGCAATGTCTGCTCCTAAATGATAGGGAATGACTGAAAAGGGTTCTCGATTTTCTATCATCAATACTTCTCTTGCAGTGCTGAAGAATGTGGTATTTCGATAGCCGAGTCTGCTGCACTATCCGCGAACTGCAGCGCATCGGACACTGCATACGCATCGGAAAGTTTGAACTCGCCCATCAGGTTCTCCAGCATGGTAGCTTGACTGGACAGTTCCTCGCTCGATGCAGCACCCTCCTCAGCGGTCGCTGCATTGGTCTGCACAACACTGGAAATTTGATCCAGCCCAAGCGTTACGTCCGCAACGGCCTGTGCTTCCTTGGAAGCATCCTGCGAGATCTGACCGATCGAATCCATCACCTTGCTGGCGTTGGCCGCGGTTTCTTCCAGATTCTGTGCGGTGTTTTCAACCAGCGTGTTGCCTTTTTCCACCGCTTCGATCGACGCCAGAATCAGGTCCTGCGTACTCTTGGATGCTACAGCAGACTTGCTTGCCAGATTGCGCACTTCATCTGCCACAACGGCGAAGCCCTTGCCCGCTGCACCAGCGCGTGCAGCCTCGACCGCTGCGTTCAGCGCGAGAATATTGGTTTGGAATGCGATGTCGTCGATTGTTTTGATGATCCCCTGAATCTGATTGGATTTGTCCTTGATTTCGTTCATCGCTTCGATCAGGTTCTGCATCTTGCTGGCGCTCTTGTCCAGACTGTCGCGGGCATCCTCGGTCTGTTGACGAGCCAGATTCGCGCGCTCTGCGGTTTGGTTGATTTTGCTGGAAATCTCCTGCACGGTGGCGGACAGCGCCTCTACCGAGCTGGCCTGCTCGGTTGCACCTTGCACCAGCGCTTGTGCGCCGTTTGCCACTTGGTTGGAGCCTGAGTCAACCTGCAATGCGGCTGCGCGCACCTGAGACATGGTGCTGTTCATGGCTGTGACGATACCGTTGAGTGAATGTTGAATCTCCATAAAGCCGCCCTGATAAAGTGCTGACGTTTGGACTGTCAGATCTTTATGCGAAATGCCGCGCAGCACACTGGCAATATCCGAAATGATTGCCTTGAGGTTGGTCTGTGTGTGGGCGAACACCTCTTCCAGATCGCCGATTTCGTCGTTGGTATTTCGATGAATGTCGGAATCCAAATTTCCTTTCGCGAACTCATCCGCTACCAGCCCGATGGTCTGCAACGGTTTGAGCAGTGCCTTCGTGCGGAACAGGCAGATCAGTGAAGTAATCAAAATGCACAGCAGGAATCCAACAACCAGCATGATGAACACGATGGTCGTTTCCTGCATATACTCGCTGCCCGGCATACATGCCAGCACAGACCAGCCATAGGTGTCGATATAGCGCGTACCGCCATAATAGTTTGTACCACTGCGCTGATACTCGACTACGTCGCTGTTCTGGTTATTCTCGAGCAGGGAAGCCATGTTTTCCGAATAGTCTACTTCACTCAGATTGCGCATCAGCAACGAGCTGTCTGGATGGTAGACAATATTTTTTTCCGAGTCATAGACCGTGATATAGCCGGTTTCACCGATTTCGATCTCACTGAAAAAGCTGGTCAGGTTGTCCAGTGACAGATCCATGCCGACCACACCGACCATCTCGCCGGCAGCATTGGTGTACGGCGACGTCACGGTAACGACCATCTCTCCGGTTGCGGCATCCTCATAAACCGGGGTAAGGGTGCTGCTGCCGCCGCTTTTCTGCAAACTATCATACCAGACACGGGTGGTTACATCGAATGACGCATCGGAGACAAAACCATCCGACTGGATTACTTCACTGTTTTTGATGCCTGCAAGCCAAACGCCCAGCACTGCATCGCCGCAGGTGCTGTCTGCGTTCTGCAATGCTTGCATTGCCTGCTGATAGGTCGGAGAGGTTTCGAACCGGTAGTTCGCCGGGGAACGTTCCATTTCCGCAAATAACTGCTGAACCGAGGTTTCGTTCATGACGAACTGTTCATTGGTAAAGAAGGAGGTAAAATATTGGGTTACCTCTGTGGAAACTGATTGCATTTGATCGGCTATGTTCGTATTCTTGAATCCCCACACGGTGTTTACCACCGTTACCGTTACGACCGCTGCCAAAATGATCAGAATCAATGCCGTAGGCACCGCAAAATTCAAAATCATCTTGCCGCTGACACCCAACCGAAACTGCTTCTCTTTCTTTGCACTCATGACGCTTGTGTTGTTCCTCCCTTGTTTATGTTTTGTGTAATAATTGAAACAAAAAGGCGTCTTTTTGTGCTTTTTCGCATCTTTATGCAAAAAGTGAATTTTGCCTTTTTGTTTTTGCGCAAAAAAATAGACAGCCTAAATGCTGTCGTGAAGGGATTTCTATATAATTTCCTCGCAATGCTGTTGCCTAAAGTTCTGAACCAGCGATTTGTTGATTTCCCACTCTGACCCCACATTTTTCATAATCTTACATCTATTTGTAATAAAAGTCAAGCACTGTTTGAACAATTCAGGAGATCATGAAAAAAGTGTATGTTTTGACAAAAATCTTCTGTAGAGTTTATAATATGTGCACAATGTAAGGACGCTGCCCATACACAGTATGGTATTTCACCTGTTTTTTTGGATATAGTGATGCTCCCATCAACGTACACATCAGCTTCTATCCGCAGTCAATTTTTTGTGCTATATTTTGTTAATTAACCTTGCAAGAATGCATCCAATCTGTTATTGTATCTGTGGGTAACTTTCGATTTTTAATGGATAAATTCTTGAGGCATAGCCGCGCCCCCCTATGTATAAAATAAGCGGCCACAATATTCCTTGAAGAAGGTATCGTATCATGAATGAGCAAAAGATTCGATCCAATCTTAAAAAAATCATAATAGTCTTTCTTGCCATTTGTTTGTTGATTGGCGGAGTCTCCCAATATTTATTCCGCTCTGTTACAAATCTATACGAAGAGTCGATACAAGGACGTTTGGAAGAGCGGGCACTGCAATATAAGCAATCCTTTATTTTTAAAACGAATTCAGATTTACAAACCCTTAGCGCGATGACCTGTATACTGGAGGATACCATCGACAGGGATACAGAAAAACTCGTTTCAGCCCTTTGGGATGCCAGCAGGGCGGCAGGCTTTGTCCGGCTATGCTATTTTACGCCGGAAGGGAAGGGGCTGCAACTGGTTGAACAGGAGCCGATGGTTGCCATTGAACTGGATAATGAGACGCCGGAAATGAAAAGCGTCATCCAAGAGGCGCTGCAAGGAAATTCCAGCTGTGCCAAAGCCTATTACGATCCCGCGCTGGGTTACAATACCATGGGGTATGCCGCTCCGATTCACACCGACGGGAACGTCAGCGGCGTACTGGTAGGTTCCGTGAGCACCGAAGTCTATGCAGATATTTTGTCCTCCATCGGTTCGGTCAGTGATATTGGGGCAGTAGCCGTACTCAATAACGATGGAGGGGTCGTAGCTTCTACAAGAACCCATCAAAATCAGGGCTTCTATGATTTGAATGGTTCGGCCTATCTGGATGAAGAGGTAACCAGTAAGTTTAGGCAGGCCATGCAGGCGGATGAAACGCAATTTTTCACATTCGAGCTCAATGGTCGTACGCTGCACGCCTGTGTTATGCCCCTGAATGTATGCTCTGATAAGATCGTGATTGTGGACACCGATGAGGGGATCAGTACCGCTGTTTCGGATGTCGTAAATTACGCGCACTGGAGTGAAATACTGTTTGGCATGATCTGCCTTGTGTTTGTTGCATGTGTGCTATATATCAGCCGCCGCCACAACTTACAGTTGCTCCAGATTGCATATCACGACAGACTGACTGGAGCCTATAACCGAGATAAATTTTTTCAGCTTTTGGATGAAATCTGGAAGACTGACGAAGAATACACCGTAGCGGCTATCAATATACGCAAATTTAAATACATTAACGAGCTGTTTAATCCGACTCGTTCCGATCAGCTGCTGAAAGATATTTATTTCGTTTTGAAGCAGAATATGGAGCCGGGAGAATTTTTCTGTCGTGATACGGCAGATACCTTTGTCCTTTGTGTCAAGACGACGGAACGGGATGCGGTACGTGCTCGGCTGGAACATATATTCGGCCAGATCAAGAGCTGCGGTACCAGCATTCCAGCCAATTATCCCATTTCGTTCTACTGTGGCTGTGCGGCTACGTCAGATTGCGCCGATAGGGGCAGCAATGAAGAGCTAATGAGCCATGTGATGCTCGCCCTCAGCCATTCCAAGCAAACACAGAAGGCCAAAATCTCCTTCTATGATACGGAAATACATGAGAAAGAGAGCTTGCAAAACCACATTGAGAGCAATATGGAACGTGCCCTTGCAGAAGGCGAATTCCAGATGTTCCTCCAGCCCCAAATGGATCTCAACCACGGGACGCTTATCGGCGCAGAGGCTTTGGTGCGGTGGGTGGAGGATGGAAAGCAAATCATTTTCCCGGATCAGTTTATCCCTATTTTTGAACGAAACGGTTTCTGCATCCAATTGGATTACTATATGATGGAACAGGCATGTAGACAGATTCGCGCATGGATGGACGCCGGGTTGACACCTGTTCCGATCTCCGTCAACCAGACGAAGCTGCTGCTCTATGAAAATGATTATGTAGAGCGCATCTGCGCCATTGCACAACGCTACGGCGTTTCCGGACGTTATATCACCTTGGAGATTTTGGAAGGTTTGGCGCTGGAAAATCCGCAGCAGGTTTCCATGCGTATCCGCCGTCTGCATAATTACGGTTTCCGGATATCCATGGATGATTTCGGCACCGGATATGCCTCTTTGACGACGCTCAGCCAGATTCAGATTGATGAACTCAAGCTGGATCGTTCTTTCCTGCTCCAAGCAGCGCAGAGCACCGAGCAATATTGCCGCAAAATTTTGGAGGTTGTCATCGAAGTGGCAAAGCTGCTGCGTATTTCCACGGTGGCAGAGGGAATCGAAACCGCGGACAACGCGCTGTTGATGCGGGAACTCAACTGTGATTATGGACAGGGCTATTATTACAGCCGGCCAATCCCCGCAGAGGAATTCACCAAAACCTTTTTGCAGCCTCATAGTCAGCCGGTATGATCGTGTTAGAAGATATGTGGATGACCTCAAAAAGAATAACCGTGAATCTGTAAGGAAATATCTCATGAGAAAAGGCGGCTGTGTAGCCGCCTTTTTCTTGTGTAACCCATGCTGCTTTCGGATATCGAAAACGGATCATTTGGTTAAAAATATTGTGATATGGCCAGCTTCTGCTATAATAGGGAGCAAGGAAAGAAATCCTGTAATCATATTGGATTGCTATTATGAAGTGATTAACTGCAAAAGCAGGGATATCATTACTGGCTGTGAAACAATTTGGAACGGTTTGCTCCGGTATTGGTATCTGCGGAGAATGGGGATGTGAGATGGATTATAAAATCATGATTGTGGAAGATGATCCGGATATTGGGGCGTTGTTGTCGCTGCACTTGCAGAAATTCGGATTTTCTGCCTATCTATGCAAGGATTTTTCTCATGTATTACAGGAGTTTGAAGAGAGCGAGCCTCATTTAGTGCTGCTGGATATCAATCTTCCGGCATATGATGGGTTTTACTGGTGCGGTAAGCTGAGAGCGCAAAGTGCTTGTCCTATCCTCTTCCTTTCCTCGCGCAATGCGGATTCCGATCAGGTGTATGCCATGATGAACGGTGGGGACGACTTTGTAACCAAGCCTTTTTCGCTTGATGTTATCACCGCAAAAATTACGGCGCTTTTGCGCCGTGCTTATGGGGAATATGCCACTTCATTTTCGGATGATTTGCAATGTGGGGACTGCACGTTTTCGCAGAACAGGATGACGCTGTGCTGCAATGGAAAAGAGGTAGAATTATCCAAAACCGAAGCGGGCGTGCTGCGAGTGATCTTCCGGAAGCACCCCGGTATCGCGTCGCGGGAGGAACTTCTCAATGAGATTTGGGATGATGAAACCTTCGTGGAGGAAAATACCCTTAATGTGACCATCAGCCGGTTGCGCCGCCGGTTGGAACAGGTCGATTCTCGGCTGATTCTGAAATCCGTTCGTGGCGTAGGGTATCGGATCGGAGACATGAATCATGAACGCTAAGAGGATTTGGAAACATATTCAGCTTTTTCTGGCGGATCATCTGTGGATCATTCTGCTGTTTCTGGCCGCACCGGTTGCGCTGCCTGTATTTTACTTGGTCGTTGTGGAGCAAGCTGCTCAAACCGTGTGGCTGTATTACTGCTTTCTCGCTTTATTTGTGTTGGTTTGTTTTCTTCTTTATCGCCTGTATGCTACATGGAATTTGTATGAATTGTTTTGCGAGGACAAGGCGGAAATGGAAGACTTTCTGCTTCATGCTCCGAAAGGCAGGGAAGAGAGCCGCTATCAAGAATTGCTGCTGGATTTTTATCGCCGCTGTCTTACCAAGCTGAACGATATGGAGGATGCAAGGAAGCAAAATAAGCTGATGATTTATCGCTGGGTGCATCAGCTCAAAACGCCCCTTTCCGTTATCCAGCTGATTGCACAAAAGAATGCAATACAGCAGGATTATAAAAAAATATCCCAGTCAGCGGCACAAATCCAATACGATCTGGATCAGGTGCTCAACATGTATAAATTGGATGCCATGCAAAATGATTTTCATGCAGAGCGCATTTTGCTGCGGCAGATCGCAAAAGACAGCATCAATGAACTGAAATCCAGTTTTATTGAGCGGGCAATCTTTCCAAAGCTGGATGCGGAGAAAGAACTGGCGGTCTACAGCGATGCCAAATGGCTTCGGTTTGTATTGCATCAGCTTTTGACCAATGCATTGAAATACAGCGATGCAGGGAAAACGATCACAGTCAGAGTGTATAGCACGCAAACGAATATTGTGCTCAGTGTGGAGGATGAAGGATGCGGCATCCAGCCGGAGGATATCCCTCGGATTTTTGACCTGTTCTTCACCGGGCAAAACGGGCGTTCGCGTGGCGAATCTACCGGTCTGGGGCTTTATATGGTCAAGCAAATCCTGGAGTATCTGGGGCATTCGATACAGGTGGATTCGTGCGTTGGGAATGGGAGTAAGTTTCAAATTTTCTTCGAAAAGCCGAAAACCGAATGACTTGCGGGAAAGATTACAAAACTGTAAGGTTGTGTAATCTTTCTCGATTTTTCGTATGTGGGGTTTTGCGCTATACTGGAAGCAGAAAAAAGGAGGGCTTAGTGATGGCCATTTTAGAAACCAAACATCTGGGAAAGGTGTATGAAGGCAAAGTTCCATATACCGCTCTGCGTGATATCAATTTTCAAATCGAAAAGGGGGAATTTGTTGCCATCATGGGACCGTCTGGCAGCGGGAAAAGCACGCTGCTGAATGTGATTTCCACCATTGACCATCCTACCGGCGGCAGCGTTACGATTGCCGGCGAAGACCCGCACACCATGAAAGATGGTCAGCTTGCCCATTTCCGCCGCACAGTACTGGGATTTGTGTTTCAGGATTTTAATCTGGTGCAGACCCTTACTGTTGGGGAAAATATCATGCTGCCGCTGACGCTGGAGCGCGTATCTCCAACGCAAATGAAAAAGCGCACAAAAGCTGTGGCGGAGCTGCTGGGCATCGGACACCTTCTGTCCAAGCGTACCTTTGAAATTTCCGGCGGCCAAGCGCAAAGGGTGGCTGTTGCCCGCGCTGTGGTCACAAATCCCGCTCTTTTGCTTGCAGATGAACCCACCGGGAATTTGGACTCCAAGGCCACCAAGGATGTGATGGAATTGTTCCAGATGCTGAACCAGACCCAGCAGTCCACGATCCTGATGGTGACCCATGATGCTTTCGTGGCAAGCTACTGCAAGCGTGTTTTGATCATCAGAGACGGGGCACTGTATCAGCAGATTGTTTCAGGGGGAAACCGGCAAGCATTTCAGCAGAAGATTGTGGACGCCATGAGCCTTTTGGGAGGTGAACCGCGTGACATTATTTGAGTTCGCGTGGAAAAACATCAGCAGGGATAAGAATAATTACATTTACTATTTTGTCAACTGTGCGTTTTCTGTGTTTGTCTTTTTTCTGTTCAGCGTATTGTCGTTTCATCCGGCCTTGAAAGTGATTGACGCCCATAGTGCGATGGGATTTACCTTAGCGGTAGGAGAAGCCGTTTCGGTGGCATTTTCGATATGCTTTATCTCATACTCCATGAGGTGCTTTCTCAAGAACCGAAGCCGTCAACTGGGATTGATTACGATTTTGGGAGCATCTAAGAAGCAATTGAACCGACTGGTTTTCATGGAGAATATGCTGGTTGGTATTCTGTCCATCGGAATCGGTATCCTGTGCGGCATGGTGTCTTCCAAGTTCTTTCTTGATCTTGCCAATCGGCTCATCGGGGTATCGGAGTTTACCTTTTATGTTCCGGTAAAGGCCATGCTGCTGACAGTAGTTGTCATGGGAGTGGTATTCTTTGGCATTGCATATTTCACGCCCAAATTCATCCGTAAAAAGGAAGTTGTAAAACTGCTGAGAGCCGAAGCAAAGGATGATAAACCGCAGAAGTTGCTTTTTGCTTTGGTGGCGTTTGTCATTTTAGTTCCCGTCCTCCGGTGGGCTTTGGTTGGACAATCTGAGATTGCCCGTTCCGTGCAGGAGAGTGTTGTCTTGCCATTCCTGCTTGTGATTGCCGCAGTGTTGGGCACCTATCTTCTGTTTTCCTTTGGCATGCGCCTATGGTTGGCTTTTCAAAGCAAAAGTCGTTCCAGCGTGCGGTTGCTTTGTATAGGAGACCAGCGTGCAAAGCTGAAAACCAATGCACAAAGCATGACGATTTGCGCCCTTCTTTATGCGGCAGCCTTTTTTGCAGTCATTATTCTGTTTTCTCAATCTACGAATGTAAAAAGCGAGACAGAAAAGATTTTGCCATATGCCTTAACTTATAACACATGGACGGAAGAGGCGGATGCAGCCCATGATCTGGCAGTTATTCAGGATGAATTGCAGAATCTTCCGGGATACAAAACGGCGGATGTCCATTTGTGGTATCCGGATGCAGAATCCCGCAGTCCCATCATGTCGTTAAGCGACTATAATCAGATCATGATTTTTCTGGGAAGAGAACCAGTTTCGATTTCAGATACCTGTGTGTATCTGGTCGCCGGCAATGTAGATGAGGCTTTGAAGGCAGTCCCTCTTTCAATAGAAAATTTGCTGCGATCCAAGAATTTGTCTCTGTCTGTGGAGGGACAGTCCGATCAGGTGATCACACTAACCGGGTTTACCAGTGGGATTTGTGTGGTAAGCGATGCGGTGTTTGCGTCATTACGACCGCAGCTGAAAGAGAAACCGATTACAGTCTTTTGGTATGACGACTGGGAGAATAACAGCGAAAGCCCAGATGCGATTTTCAATGCACTGAAAGACACCCTGCAAAAGGGAGACGCCAATGTGGTATCCGCCTATCGCTACTACCGTAGCAGTCAGATTCAAAACAATCTCACACTGTACATTGGCGGGATGCTGTCCCTTGTTTTTCTGCTTGCCGCAGCCAGTTTCATCTACTCTCGCCTATACTCTGAGCGGGATGCCGAATGCAGAAAATTCAAAGGGATTGTGAAAATCGGTCTTTCCAGAAAAGAACTTTCCAGCGTATTGAGCAATCTCGTTTTTTTGATTTTGTGTGTGCCGTTTGGGGTTGCACTGGTATACCTGTGGATCGGTATTCTTGTTGTCGAACGGTTTACCCTGACTTCCAGTGTTTCGGCTGCTTTGTGGTTCTCAGCTGCTTTGTTGGTGCTGCAAATCATATTGTATTTGTGGGTTAGGCGTGCATACCGAAAAACGGTATTTCAACGGGTGTTTGAACAGTAACAGGCCAATATTGTTATCATCTTGCCTTGACCGGTGTTCACCGGTGCGTTTTTATGATACAATAAAGAAAACCAAAGTGTTTCCATCACCCCAATTTGCTTGCAGGAGGTGCAGCAATGGAAAGAGTGCAGGCGCTGAACCGATATCAAAAAGCCATCCTGATTCTGCTTACAGTAATGGTGCTGGTATTTACTGTTCTTTATCCGTTGACCATTTGCCGTGAGGGTTTTGCATATCAAAATGCTATTCTCATTCCGAGCCAGCAAGGTGGCAGCACGGTATATGTCGGCGAAATCCAAGGAGAAACAGCATGCTTTACGGTATCCGCGGATAAAACAGTGCAGTTCCAATATGGCGATAAAACTTATGGCCCCTATACGGTACAGGAGGATATCTCTGCCATTCCGAAGGATCATGAACTGAGCGCACGGATGAGGGGGATTGCGCTCTATTGTGGTGATACACTTCTGTTTCGCGGAGGCGTTTTACAGCAGGAGGATTTCTTGCTGCTGTTTCAAGAGGACGGAAGTTTGTATGATTCCGGCATTTCGGTGACGCTAAGTAATGGAATCGCCATGGATGGAAACGGAGAGGTCATTGATCCCATGGAACCTTCCGCTTCCACCATATTGCAGTTAATGGATGGACCGCAGCTGACACATAAAGGCAGCTGGGATGCATGGCTCGGCGGGCTTATGATTTGTATAATTACAGCGATTTTGATTTTGTTTGCGGATGAACTGTTCCGCTGGGAGTTGACTTTCCGCATTCGTAACGTCGATCAGGCAGAGCCGTCCGATTGGGAAATAACAGGACGATATATCAGCTGGACGATTTTGCCCATCATGGCACTGGCTCTCTTCGTCTGGGGGCTGCAATAACAGAAACCACGAAATAACAATGCAGAACTGTGCGCTCTATTATGATGGATAAAGACGTGTGCCATATGGCACACGTCTTTTTAGCATGACCCATTCGAGTGTATTGAGTTGACTCGAAAGCTGATTCACTTGCCTTGTGGATTGAACAGTTTACACAAAAAAATCAGGAAATAATTGTTTAGAAATGGGAATGGACAGCATCCCATAAAATGCATATACTATTATCGTAATCAAATACTTGGATTGTCACTGGTAATGCAGGCAAGACCGCGATAAAACCCGTTGGTAGGGTTTTTGTGGTTGTGCTTGCTTTTTTTATATTCTTTTTTCAAAAAGAGGGGATCGGGTTGGGAAACTATATCGTGCGGCGTATCTTAAACAACAATGCCTTTGTCTCAACAAATGAACAGGGACAGGAAATTGTTGTGATGGGGAAAGGCATCGTTTTTCAAAAGAGAAGCGGGGACCGGGTCCCATACGCCAGGGCGGAGCAGGTGTTTCAACTATCGCAGGAGAATACCAGCCGGTTTCAGGAATTGATTGCCCGCATTCCGATGAATTATATGGTTTTGAGCGAAAAAATCATCCAGATGGCGGAAGAAAAACTGGGTAAGAAGCTCGATGAGAGCATCTATATCACGATCACTGACCATATCTATTCCGCTGTCCAGCGGTATCAAAACGGTTTGGTCATCCGAAACACCATGCGCTGGGAAATCCAACGATACTATCCGGATGAATATGCTATCGGATTGCAGGCAGCGCAGATGGTGCGCGACACGCTTTCCGTTTCTTTCGCAGAGGATGAGGCTGCCTTTATGGCGCTGCATTTCGTCAATGCGGAAACCGGCATGGAAATCAGCCAGATGTATGAGATCACGGAACTCATCCATGCGATCTGCAATGTTGTCCACGAGCATTTTCAAATGGAATTTGACGTTTCTTCCATGGCATATTATCGTTTCTTGACCCATGTGAAGTTTTTTGCCCAGCGGCTGATGCTGGGAACCTATTATGAGGACGACGACAGCGAACTGCTGGACGTGGTTCGCGGCAAATATCCGGAAGCCTATGCTTGTACGTGTAAGATTGCCGACTACATCGCGCAGACACGCGGACAGCATTTAGGTGAAGAGGAAGAATTATACCTGACCGTGCATATCGCACGGGTGACGAGACAGTAATTTTGGCAAGAACCCGCATCTCAAGCGCGCGGAGAGGCTGGTTTTGGATAGAAATTATCTTTTTATCTGAAATAAAGAAAGGTTGACAAGAGAATGGATTGGAAACAGACCGCAAAACAGATCACGGAATGTGTCGGCGGCAAGCAAAATATCCGCGGCGCTACATATTGTACCACTCGTCTGCGTTTAACATTGGCGGATGAAAGTCTGGCCGATGATAATGCAGTATCGCAGATCCCCGGCGTTATCAGTGTGGTGCGCAGCAGCGGACAATATCAGATCATCATCGGCAACCGCGTCCCCGTGGTGTTCCGTGCGTTGCAGGAACTGGGCGTACTCGATCAGGCGGCAGCATCTGCGCCGGAAACCAAGAAGAAGAGCATTCCGGCCCGCATGATGGACGCTTTGCTCGGTTCGATGACGCCGGTCATTCCTGCGATCATCGGCTGCGCTATGATGAAGGTGCTGCTGGTGCTACTGCCCATGCTGGGTGTGCTGCAAACCGAAAGCATGACCTATCAGGTGCTGACTGTCATCGGTGACGGCTCGTTCTACTTCCTGCCGATTCTGGTGGCTGCCTCGGCGGCTCGCTACTTCAATGCCAATCTGTTTTTGAGCATTACCATTGCAGGTATTCTGATTCACCCCTCGTTGCAGACGCTGTTCTCCGCTGGGGACCCGGTTTCGCTGTTTGGCATTCCGGTGACTGCGGCAAACTATCCGTATTCGATTTTGCCGGCTATTATCATGGCGTGGATTTTGTCCAAGGTGGAAAAAGCGGTTGACCGTGTCACGCCAGCCATCACCAAAACGTTCCTTGACCCCATGCTCATCGTGCTGATCTGCGCCCCGATTGCGCTGTGGGTGGTCGGTCCTGCCGGTGCGATTGCAGGTGACGCGCTTTCCGGTGCACTGGTTTGGATTCAGGAAAATCTCGGCTGGCTGGCTGTTGGCATCATTGGCGGTATTTATCCGGTGCTGGTTTTGTTCGGTATGCACCATGTTCTGACCCCGATTGCGATTGCATCGCTCAGCTCGCTTGGCTATGAAACCATCGTAATGGTTGCACAGCTTGGCGCAAATCTGGCACAGGGCGGTGCGTCTATGGCGGTTGCGCTGCGCTCGAAGAATAAGAACATGCGCCAAACCGCTGCTGCTGCTGGTTTTTCTGCATTGGTTGCGGGTATTACGGAGCCTGCCATGTATGGCGTTACCCTGCGTCTCAAGCGCCCGTTCATTGCGGTGTTGGCTGCGTCCTTTGCTTCGGGCTGCTTTGCCGGTCTGATGCAGCTCAAGAGCTTTTCCACGGCCTGTCCGGGTCTGGTGACTACCATCCAGTATATTGAGGCTGATCGCCCGATTTCCATTTTGTACATCGTGCTGACCTGTCTGATTGCAGTGGCCGTTTCCTTTGTGCTGACGATGATTCTGGGTTTCCGTGATCCGGAAAGCAAGATAGCGCCTGCTGAAAAGACGGACACTGCCGTATCTGCCGCAAAGCCTGCGCCTGCGATGGTGCGCCGCACCGTGGACAGCCCGATGGACGGAAAGTTGGTTCCGCTGAGCGAGGTTTCGGATGAAACATTTGCGTCCGGTGTGCTGGGGACGGGGGCTGCAATTGTTCCTGCGGATGGTACAGTATACGCGCCCTTTGACGGCACGGTAGAAACGCTGATGGATTCCAACCATGCGGTTGGTCTGCGCAGCACGGATGGCATCGAGCTGCTGATCCATATTGGCCGCGATACCGTGTCGCTTGGCGGGCAATATTTCACTGCCCATGTCAAGCTGGGTGATACTGTGAAAAAAGGTCAGAAGCTGCTGTCTTGTGATTTGGATGGGCTGCGTGCAGCAGGATATGACGTGACAACGCCTGTGATCGTGACCAATTCCGACGAGTATCTCGAAGTTGTTCCGGTGCAGCAGCCGGAGATCCAGCACGGCGCACAGCTGCTCACGATTTTATAAGTTTTTGTAAGGAGGATAACCATGCAGGTGCAATTTCCGGATGATTTTCTCTGGGGCGGTGCTACCGCTGCCACTCAGTACGAAGGCGGCTGGGATGAGGTCGGGCGCGGCCCGTCGATTGACGATGTGTTCACCGGCGGCGCAGTGAACACGCCGCGGCGCATCACCATTCCGCCCGAAACGGATGCCTTTTATCCAAACCACGAAGCAACCGACTTTTATCACCACTGGAAAGAGGATATTGCGCTCTTTGCAGAAATGGGATTTAAGGTATATCGCATGTCGATTTCGTGGTCACGCATTTTTCCAAACGGGGATGATGCCGAACCGAACGAACGCGGACTGGCGTTTTACGATGCGGTATTTGATGAATTGCATAAATATGGGATTGAACCACTGGTCACCCTGTCGCATTATGAAAACCCTCTTCATCTGACCACCGCTTACGGAGGATGGAAGAACCGTGCGCTGATCGACCATTTCCTGCGCTATGCGGAGACGGTTCTGCGGCGCTATCAGGGCAAGGTGCGCCGCTGGCTGACCTTTAACGAGATCAATATGCTGTCTGTCCCGTTCGGTACCTTCATCGCGGGCGGTATGCTGCCGGAGAACTGCACGTCGCAGGAACGCTGGCAGGCGATGCATCATCAGTTGGTGGCGTCTGCGCGCGCGGTGCGTTTGGCGCATGAGATCGACCCGGAAAATCAGATGGGCTGCATGATTGCTTATATGTGCGTTTATCCGCGTACCTGTTCGCCGGAGGATCAGCTGACACAGCAATCGGTTGACCGACTGCACAACCTGCTGGCAGGTGATGTGCATGTGCGCGGCGCGTATCCCACCTATGCGAAACGGCTTTTGGAGGAGCAAGGGGTCAAGCTGCAAATCACTGCGCAGGATGAAAAAGATTTGCAGGAGGGTACGGTTGACTTCTACACCTTCAGCTATTATGATTCCCGCTGCGTCGGCACGCGGCAGGAGGGTGATCCTTCCACCGGAAACGGCGCGCTCGGCGGGCTGCGCAATCCATATTTGCAGGCGACTGAGTGGGGATGGCAGATCGACCCGCAGGGCTTGCGCTGAGTGCTCAAGCCCTTGTATGATCGGTATCAGATCCCGCTTATGGTGGTGGAGAATGGGTTGGGTGCAATGGATGAAGTTGCACCGGACGGCAGTATTCACGATCCTTATCGCATCGACTATCTGCGGCAGCATATTGAGGCCATGCGGGAAGCGATTGGCGATGGCGTAGATTTGATTGGATACACGCCATGGGGCTGTATTGATTTGGTTTCTGCCAGTACGGGGGAGATGCGCAAGCGATACGGTATGATCTATGTCAATAAGCACGACGATGGTACCGGAGACCTATCGCGCCGGCGTAAAGACTCGTTCTATTGGTATCGTGATGTGATTGCTTCTAACGGGGTGGATCTGAAGTCTTGATATGAGCGGCTAAATTATTTTAAATGTGTAACCTCCCAAAGTGCTGTAGAATGAAGCACTTTGGGAGGTTTTGCATATGATAGGAAAACGGTATGCGGAATCAACTCCAAACCCATATAAAGCAAAGATAGCATATCATGGAATGGGACTTTCACGTTTGCTTGTGCAATAAAGAGTTTGAACTTTTGCTGCTGTTTGCTCGTAATCCTAACACCGCTTTATACCGTGAAACGATTTATGAACAGGTGTGGGGCGGGGAGTTGGAATTCGGCAGTAAAGCGGTTGATTTAGCGGTGCAGCGCTTGCGGAAAAAGGTGGGTTGGGAGAAAAAATTGCGTGCGATCAGCGGAGTTGGCTATCGCTTGGAGGTAGAAATGTGAAATTCCGATGGAAGGTGACGGTTTGCACGGTCTGTCTTTTATCTGTACTTTTTGGTGCAGGAAGTACGCTTTTGCTTTCCTATTCTTTTCAAAATGCCTTGGAACAAGAAGTGGAGGCTGCGAAAGAATCCTACAGCTCGATACTTGGTACTATGCAGATGGCGGAAGAATTGGGTGCGCTGCAGAATAATGGCCAGCTTGCGGCGCTTTTTTCTCAGCTTTCGCCACAAAAGGCAGCGGGGTGGGCTGCATTGGAACTGACTACAGGTACATTGGGTTCGGATGAAGAAAGAAAGGTGTTGCTGCGAAGCGGCAACGCGGTGGAACAGATAGAGGATGCTGCAATTGCTGATGAGGGAGAGAACGTGATTTCTTATTTCTCCACGCCGGAGGGAAGAAACTATTTGCAAATCTCAGGCTGCTTTTGGGTGGATGAACAGAAGAATGTTTTAACGGTCTCTTATGATATTTCATCTGTTTATGATATGAGAAAAAGCCAACTCAGGGCATATTACGGCATTTTTACCGGTTTGCTGTGCGTTGGAGCGGTGGTTTCCTATCTGATTTCATTTGGGTTGACCAGACCGTTAACCAAACTTTCTGATGCAACCCGCGCCATTTCGGGAGGAGATTTCTCCAGCCGTGTCCATATAAATGGTGCGGATGAAATTGGTGCAGTGGGAAAAGGCTTTGACCAAATGGCAGAAAAACTCGAAGAAAATGTGCTGCAGCTGCGTCGGGCGATGGAGCAGCAGGAAAGATTCATTGGAAGCTTCACGCATGAATTAAAAACACCGATGACTGCGATCATTGGGTACGCGGATTTGATGCGTCAGCAAATCCTCACTGCGGAAGAACAGCAGGATGCAGCAAACTATATTTTTTCTGAGGCAAGACGCTTGGAAAAACTTTCGATCAGGCTGTTGAACATCCAGCTTGGAAAGCATACCAAAGCAGAGTTGGTTCCTGTTTGTTTGTCGGCGCTATTGCAGGAGATCAAAAAGTATCAGGGTATCGCCTTAGAAAAAAAGGGGGTCACCCTTTCTGTTTCCTGTGAGGAGGGCGTTTGCCTGCTCGAAGGGGATTTGGTCAAAAGCCTGCTGCTGAATCTAATTGATAATGCGTGCAAAGCAATGCCAGAAGGTGGCGAAATTCAGATAGTGGGTCAACTGACAGATACGGGATGCATTTTAACGGTAAAGGATACCGGGTATGGTATTCCACCGGATGCAATTGCACACCTCACAGAAGCATTTTATCGAGTGGATAAAGCCCGCTCACGTGCGCAGGGCGGAGCGGGTTTAGGGTTAACATTGTGTGCGCAGATTGCGCAGCTGCATCACGGCAGTATCCGATTTGAAAGTGCGCCGGAGCAAGGAACCAGTGTAATCGTTGCGTTGAAAGGTGGTCGGGCATGAATCGGATGAGGACGATAGTCTGCGGCGCGGTGACGGTCACGGCGATTGCAGCAGGATATTTTTTACCCGAACTGGTTTTGTCATGGCAAGATTGGCGGATTTCAGAACAGACCAGCACGTATGCCGTCACTCCGGTTCACTTCTTTTCTTCGCGCCAGATATCGGATACGTTGCTATTACTTTCCGACGAATATACGGAGCAGTCGATCATGCCATCCTATTCCAGTATGAATGAGGGCGAGGTCTATGAAGCGGCAGAAAGCTTTTTGCGCAAGCTGATCGACGACGATGTGCTTGAACTGGATATTGCATCCCTGCATAAGGATGCGATTGCACCGTCATTGGTATTTGTCAGCGGCATGGATATTTCGATTTCAGAGGATCAATCCAATATCAAACCATGGGTTTCCTCCCGGTTGTCTGCAATCATCTGGAACTGTAGTTTTTCAAACGGAAATTCTGTTTCTGTGCGGTGCAGCGTGGATGACGCAACAGGACTGGTGACTTCGGTCAGCGGATGGATTGGAACGGAATCGAAAGAGGAAATGACATCAACCGAAAAGGAAGAACGCATCCGAAAATTGGGCGATCAGTATACCGGTTTGCTGAAAGAGTATTATGGCTTTGCGGAATCTACGGTTCATTATGGTTCTTATCCGGATCATGCAGTGATATCTCTGCAAACAACCGATGGACAAACCATTGATTTTGAGCTTACGGTCGCTGGCAGTTCTTTTTCGGTTCGTCCCATAAAAAATAATATTTGATGCCAAATTGATGCAGGTCTGTTGCCGGTTTTATGCTTTCAAGTGGTATGATGAACATACAGGATAGAAACCCTTATGAAAGAGAGTTGGGAGGTTGTATCACTATGAAAAAGCATATATTTGCGATTGCGGGTGTGTTCTTGACATTGAGTTTGATTTTGGTTGGCTGTGCTGCGGAAGCCGCCGATACCACAAATGGCGCGCAAGACACGAAGAATTTGTCACAGCAATTGCTTCAGTTGTCCTCCGGAGAATATGAACCTTTAAAAATATTTGTAGATGAAAACATAGACGATGCATCGTCCGAACTGGCCGGCGCAATGGTACGGGCATTGATAGATGCTGCCGAGAAAGAACTTGCTCCAGCCAATGCCTATATCTATGGTGAAGAATCTCGAAACATCCAGAATGCAATCACGACTGCCATGACAAGTGATGTGATCGCCGATGGCAGCAGCACATTTTGCGGAAAGAACAAGGCGAC
Organism: Clostridiales bacterium; assembly: GCA_019421385.1. GTDB lineage: Bacteria > Bacillota > Clostridia > Oscillospirales > Butyricicoccaceae > Agathobaculum. The sequence continues at coordinate 15,139 of JAHZFK010000028.1, read as the reverse complement.
TTTGCTGGACGCGATGCAGGATGGAGAGATAAAAGATCATATTGCAGCCTGGTTTCCATCTGGACTCGGTTTAAAGAACGGTGAGGGCACTTATTTCTTTGTGGTAGACTATCCAGAGTATTTGGAGATGTATGAAGAATATGTGGATAGCGCTACAGCTTCTTTTCTGAACATTGCTGCAGCGGAAACAGAAAAGGCTACGTTGGTTTCTGAAGTGCTTTCTGTGGACGCGAACGAATTAGGCAACCGAGCCATTGCTTATGAAACTTTCTTGACAGAGCATGATGATTTCCCGATGAAAAATCATGTGCGCACATATTTGTTATTTCCAAGTTGGCGTATCCCACGGTGTTTGATCGTCTGGTCGATGAACAGGGGCGTGTCACGACGGAGTTGATGGTGGTTTATGAACGCTTGGCAGAGCGGCAGGATTGCCCTGTTTTGCAGCAAGTTGCAAAAAATATGCTGGATTTTATTGCGGCGCAGCCCGACGGAGTCATTGCGCATGGCTATGATACCGACATTCTCAGTTCCAATGCGTCTGAAGTAGTCAAGTCCGCGCAGGAGAAAGCGGATTCTCTGTACGGAGCGCTGGAAGGCTGACACCGAACCGGATAAGGTGGAGTGCGCCAAACATTTCTCAACCTGTTTTATTTCAGTGGATTCGTGTATTTTTGTCATCGGTTAACAATGGAGATGATTTCATGAAAAAGCGATTTGTTTCGAGTCTTTTGATTTGGTCGTTGGGCACCGGTATGGTGATATCGGCAAGTGCCTTGGATCATGTGAATACCTTGTCTGCAAGCATTGTGTTTGAAGATGTTTCAAGCGATTCATATTATCATGACGCAGTGTTATGGGCTGTAAAAGCGGGGATTACCGAGGGAACTTCTCAAACCATGTTTTCTCCGGATGAGAACTGCACCATCTCTCAGATCATTACGTTTTTATGGCGTGCGAACGGCAGTCCTGTTCCGCAGATCGAAAATCCGTTTAAAGATATCAAAGAAACAGATTATTTCTATAATGCGGCTATATGGGCGTATGAAAATGAGCTGGTTTCTGGTAATGCGTTTGCCCCGTATTCCCCGTGCACTCGCGGGCAAACTATGCTGCTCTTTTATTTGCTTGCTGGCTCACCTCAGGCAGAACTCAGCACATTTGAAGATGTAGCATTCGATTCGGTATATTCCCGGCCTATTTCGTGGGCAGTCAGCCAAGGAATCGCTACGGGACAAAGTGCAGCTTCCTTTGCGCCGGATGAGATTTGCACAAGAGGACAAATTGTCACTTTTATGTACCGCAACTATGGCCAAGCAAATGCGCAGAAATCTGAAATCAGATTACAGGCGGAGAAGGAGATTGCCGAAAGTGAAGCTGAGGCAGCTGAGATCGAGAAAAAACTGCATTCGTCTTATATTCAAGCCGATTTGAACCGGTATAGTGGACAGATATATCAGATTTGGGATGATGCGTTGAATCGTCTGTGGGGACATTTGCAGGATACGCTCAAGCAGGATGAGATGGATGCGCTAAGGGAAGATGAACTTGTCTGGATCTCCTATAAAGAAGAGGAAGTAGATGCGGCGGGAAACGAGTTTGCGGGTGGCAGCATGGAGCCCTGCGCACGCAGTATGCGAGGTGCTGAGTTGACCAAAGCACGTGTATACGAACTGCTGGAGTATCTGAAATAAGAAAATGAAGCGGTTTTATGTGTAATTTGACATGATGGAATTGATCCATCTTTCTAATTTATATGAGGAATTTTGGTTGTCAGATATTCTTGTATGACAAAATGAAAAAGAGAATGGAGTGATTGAGGATGAAACGCCTGCTGGGTGTGATGTTGGGCATGACTGGGGGACTATCGTCTCTGCTATTAGCTGGAGTGTCAGATATGGGACAAATTACAGTATCGTCACTTGCACTGGGTTTGTTGGGAGCGGCGGTTTTGGTGGGCGCATCCTATGCTTTGACGAGACCGAAGGCGAGACCGCCTTACCGTAAGGGAGCTTGATTTTAATCGTTTAATAATGGCCATGCAGTGCTTATTATAAGCGCTGCATGGCCATTTTAGATCGAGAGGAATCTGTATACACAATATTTAATATACTTTTGACAGTGTAAATACAAAATCCTCACTTCCCATAAAGGGAAGTGAGGAAATCGGGTGGACCTGAAGAAATTCAAATAATACAATTTGAATTTTTCTAACTTTTACTATTTCATTAAACAAAAATACGCATAATGTTGCGATTCTTATAATATTTTACACATACTGTTCTGGTTATTATCATTCTGGTTGCTGTCAGATTTCTGTCATTTTTATAAATAAATTGGCAGAATGATCTACAATAATATGGGGTGACGATATGAGCAAAGTGATATATATAACCAATGCAAAGGGAGGAACAGAGAAGACAACAACGACATTTAACCTGGGTGCAGCACTGGTCAAGCAGGGGAGGAAAGTGCTGCTGATCGACAACGACAGTTAAGCATCGCTTACCGAGGCGATGGGCTTCTCTACCGCCGACTGCAAAATGACACTTGCGGCGCTGATGTGGCACGCAATCGACACCTCCGAACTGCTCGAAGGAGGCATTGCACAAGCGATCCAGCATCAGGACAAGCTCGACCTGCTGCCGGCAAATCAGAAACTGAGAGGTATTGCAACAAGGCTGTCTGTCATGCAAGCCACGACATCTATGTTCAGCTTCTGATGAAGAAACACAGAAACTGTTTTTGGAATGTCTGAAAACAGATCATTGGCAGCTGATCGTCGCATCAATGCAGCGCAGTAAACAGGCCTGTCCACCACCTTACATCGCGGTGCCTGCACTGGAAAAGTGTGGAATGTGAGTGTAGCTCACGCAATGCAGAAAAAGCCAGGCAAAATATTTCGTTTGAGAACAAAAAATTCGCTCCTTATCTGGATAGACTCAGTTCCAACCAGGAGTTGGAGACGTTATTTCTGGAATTTCTCAAGCAGAAGTTTATTTAACTTATGTATGAAAAGCAGGGATGTAAGTTCCTGCTTTTCATGTTGGTAAAATATTGCAAAGTTATGAAATGTAGAGTATAATAATATCGCATTAAGGGATAATCCCGAATTATCCATTGAGTAATGATCATTTGCATTGATATATGTATTTGAGAAAGGTGGAGTTAAAATGCGGGCCATAGAATATGTGGAAGAAATAAATAATATCAAAGGAAAAACCATAGGAATTGTGTATGTTTTTGAAAACAATTGCTCAGCCCCGCGCAACTACGATGCTTGGGAAGGTGATGTACTGTCTAATTGGGTTCATGCAGTTTATGAATTGCATGGATTGCCTTTGGTGATGGATGTACAAACTTTTGTTGAAAAGCTTTCAAAGGGAACACTGCCACCTATAGATTTTGTCATCAACTTAAGCAACGGATACTTTGATATTTCTTCACTTGGTCTGGTTCCTTCAATTTGTACATATTATAAGATTCCTTGCATACCATGCAATGCATCCATGCTCTTGGCTGGTGAGAACAAACGACTCTCCAATTTGATAGCACAGTCCCTCGGCTTTCATATTCCGCAGTTGTTAGATAAGCAAACTCCAACAAGCATTACTCGTCCAAATAGTTTAGGCAGCAGTTATGGTGTGCATCGCGGAGCAAAAGCATCAGAACCATTTGATCACTTTACTCAAGAATTTATCCCAGGATTAGATGTAACAATTGGCATTTTATATAATCCTATAGAGAATTGTCTAAGCATTCAACCTGCTGTTGCATATGTTCCAGATTCAATGGATCCACAGTGGTTTTTCGGTGAAAAGGAAAAGCAAACCCATGTTGGTCACAGCAAACGGATTGTGCAAATTGATTCGCACTCTAAAAAGCAAATTGAAAAATTAATTAAGGCATTCGATATAACAACTTATTGCCGGATTGATTTTAGAGCCAAGTGTAATACTACTGAGGAAATACAATATTCTCTGACAAATGGATTATCATGGGATCAATTAAATTTTATTGAAATCAATCTCTTGCCAACTATAAAAGCTGGGAACAACTTCTGCTTTGCGTTAGAGCATCAGGAACCGGATGCTACAATGTCAACATGCTACCAACTATATCAAAGCAATGTGCGAAATGCTACTTTAACGGGTTTTATATTAAGCTGCTCAATACTATCCATCAAAGCCAAGCATTAAAAACTGTAGGATTATATAAATGATTTTGAATGAATCTCAACCGTAGTCCCGATACCACGGTATGTTCTTGCGGAAAAACAAAAGGCGTATCAAACAAATGAGGATATCGGTTTTGCAATAATGAAAGCTGCATAGAAAGAGATCCGGTCCCAAATTGACCGCACGATAATGCATTCTGCAGTAATTCTGCGACTGGGAATGTGTGTATTAAATCGATGGCGTATGTGATATTATAATTTGTTGCTACAATCAAAGCATTTGCAATAAAATTTGCACAAAGGAATGACATCTTTTGCGTCCCAAACTGATCAAACACATAGGAGAACAAGCGGGAAATGTCATTTGGTAATATGGTTCGATAATCGCACGATTTGGCAATTAGTAAATTTGTCATCAATCCCAGTTTTTGTATAGGACGGTATTTCGCATACGGAATTCCCTTTTCAAAACATTCTATTGCATCATCGTATCTTGCACTATAGAGATAGGCTACTCCGGTGTTATTGAAAATATAGGACATGCCAACCATACCAGGAACATTGTAAACAGCTTTTTCTTGAAGACGATGGAAAGCTTTGCAGTCAACATAATCCGTATAAAATTGATTGATCAGCAAATTATTCTCACAGTAAATGGCATGATCTTGCACATTATTGTTCTCAAAAATAGCGGTAGCTTTAGCTAACATCTCATGCTTAGCACTGAGCGAAAGTTTTGGAAAAAAATTCGCATAACGGAGAACATGCGCTTCCAACACTTCATTTCCAACACTTTTTGAGAGTGTAAGTGCGTCTCCCATATCCGATGTACAACGATCCAAACAGTATACGCGAAACAACTTCAACATACACAGCATAGCTTCTTTAATTGTTTGATCACGCTCGGATACGCATGGAAAATCAAGCACAGTTGCAATAGCGCTATTGATCTCCTCTAATGTTTGTGAAGATTTATTCTCTTCAACCAGCAAACTGCGAAAACGTAAAATATCTGGTATATTCTGATGTACGATTGAGCGTTGTTCCCACTCATCTGAGAGAAGAATCTGACGATCTGTTGCCGAACAAGTGCTGAAACACTGCTTAGAAAATAAATCCAGAAATTCATTTGTTTCGCTAGCACCACAATTGATGACCCGATATATCTCGCTCTCACCACTATTTCTAATCATTTTCACATTGATGCCGTTTGGACACTCAGATACGAGAGTCCTTGCACGGACGAAGTTATTGTCTTTTAGAAGAATAATAATGGTAGGCTGTAGAATACTTTCCTGATGTAAGGCGATGAGTTGAGTCAAATAACGCTTGGATATTTTCCCTTCCTCAATGATTATAGGATCAATGACTTCAGGTCCCGCGGCTTGATGCTTTTCAACCGAAAAGAGTTTGCTCAATGCAGAAATAACTTCAACAATCGAAATGGAAGATGTTTTATTGTTTGAGAAACAAAGTGACAATAATTCAACAATATTCGGAATATGCCGTTGTGTCCAAAAAATTATTTTTTCTATTCGGCGCTTTATCAAAGAATCAGAAACAATAAGGTTTTCTTTTCCACGAAACGATTTGAAATATTCATAGCCACGTCCAACTACAAATTTCTGCTCTACTATATAAATAGTAAATGCTTCTTGAGTTTCATGAAAAAAACTGCATACATCTTCAAACATGCACATTCCTCCGCATATAGCTAAGCTAATAAAATCGCCAACAGATAATTCGGGATTATCCTTTATAAAAAAACGCTTGCACCTAGCGATAAACCGCTAACTGCAAGCGTTTTATTATTTAAAAGAAAACTTATTCCGTGGATGCCGGGATGCAAGAATATCACGTTGCTTTGCTGCTGCTACGAATGTGTAAATTTGGGTTGTAGAAATGGAACTGTGACCCAGAAACTTTTGTATGTAGCGGATGTCCACATCTGCTTCCAACAATAATGTGGCGAAGGAATGTCGAAACATATGGGGAGTAATATGCGCTGTATAGCCTGTTTTTTTAGCATATTTACACACAATCAGACGCACAGATTGATCAGATAAGGGGTGATTTAAGCGATTTTTGAAAAAAGACTCTCCGGGCTGTGAAGGTTCAAGCTGCTTGTAGGTGTCCAGTGTACTTAATACTTCGGCATTTTCCAGTTGAATCATCCGCTCTTTAGAGCCCTTTCCATAAATGCGGACACATCGCTCTAACAAATCCACGTCATCAGATTGCAGACCGCATACCTCGGAAACCCGCATCCCAGTTGCAAACAGTAATTCGAGCACTGCAGCTTCGCGCCACGCCCGACGTTTGCCGACTATTGTATCTGCTTGACGAGTCGCTTCGTGCACTTCTTTCAAAACCGCTTCAATCACGCGCAGTGGAATTGTACGAGGCAGAAGGGTTGGCTGTCTGATTTTAATATGACAGTGATAGAACGGATCATCGATGATGAGCTGATTTTCCAACAGGAAGCTGCTCCACGCCTTAATGGAAGCAATTTTCCGTTTTATACTCCGCACTTTGTAGCTATCGTGCAGAAACATAACGAAAGTGCGTACACTTTGGGTTGAAATTTCTAACCCTTTAGTTTCTAAAAAGTCAATAAATTGTTGCAAATCTATTCGGTAGGCTTTTATCGTCTTATCGTTTAGATTTTTTTGTTTTTTACAATATTCGAGATAGTAATTCATCCATTGTAGTTTTTCTTGCATTTTTCATCCCCCGTTCTGGTGATTCGGTTTGCAATCAGTATGAATGGCAGATAGCAAGAATTCAACTAAATTCGACAAAAGCAAAATGTGTGAGTTAGTCTTTGAAAAAATCATATAAGGAGAATCGAACGATGTATCTGTTTATTCACAGGCAGCGCCCACCGCCCAACCAATCCTGTTCCATAACACCGTAGGAGAATGTTCTGTATTCATTTTGCAAGAAAAGCAGCTGGGTGTTACTGCAAATTCAAAACATTCGGGTTTCAAATAATTTCTTGACACAGTGCCTAACCTGCGATATGGTAAGGATACAAAGAGGGAAGTAGGTGGCGCAAATGAAACGAATCTTTGTATCACTATTCTGTATCGCAGCAATGGCTTGCACAGCAACTGCCGTAGACGGTGTTATCGCTGTTCCCACCCGTGACAAAGGTCAGGCGGTATACGTTAACGACGCTCGCGTCTATCCTACGGGCTACAATATTGCGGACAACAATTATTTCAAACTGCGCGATATTGGTACGCTTGTAGGCTTCGGCGTGGAGTGGAACGGCGAGACGCAGACCGTTGAGATCAGCACGGAGCGCACCACCCCCAGCACCGAGGGTATCTCGGACACGGCGGCAAGCGGCGCGGTGGCTAAGATCAGCGATCAGAAAATCACGGTGGATGGCGTACAGGTTAACATGACGGCCTACCAGATCGACGGCAACAACTATGTGAAGCTGCGCGATATCGGCAAGCAGGTGGACTTTGGCGTGGGCTATGACAATGCGACGTCAAGTGTCCGCATCGACACGGATGCACCGTACACGGAAAGCACAACGTCTGCCAACGGCAGCGCCATCACGAAGTGGAACAAAACAATGGCAGAGTTTAATCAGGCCATGATTAAATGCAACTGGGATAAGAGCAAATACCTCACGACCGCCAAGCAGTATGCGCCGGTCATCACGGGCAAAGCGAACGGCACGGTAGAGGACGTTATTGCTGCACTGGATGCCATGAAAGGCGCGCCGGTGGACGCGGTTTCGTTCGACGATAACCCGGTAAACATGTTCTGGGCGAACGAGCTGCGCAAGGCGCTGGGTCAGGAAGTCACAAGCGGCGGCGATAGCACGGACAGCAATGCAGGCAATTCCGATAACAGCAGCAGTTCCGCGGCTGTAACGGACGAAATGCTGCGTATTTGGGAATTGCAGATGATAGACCGTGTGAACGAAGAGCGTCGCAAGGCTGGTGTGCCTGAATTGGAAACGGATCAGAATCTAATGAAACGCGCACAATGGTGGGCAAAACACCTTACCACAGAGTTTAGACATACTACATGGGATGAGATTGAAGAATTTGCTGATAGTATTGGTGTTTCTGCTAACGACATTGCAGGTGGTGAAAACATTACCGGCGCTGGTAGACTAACTGGCATCGGATACGATCCCATGACCTTGGCAATGAACAATTTCATGAATTCTGAGGGGCATAGAAATACCATTTTGAACAGTGATTGGACACATGTAGGCATTGGATTTGCTGTTTCAGACGATGGAATCATTTGGTGTTGTCAAAATTTTGCCTGAATTGAGCAAGTAAGCATTTCGAAGAGCGATTAGTTCAACCTAATCGCTCTTTTCTTTTATCCAGAGGATGAAAAAAGTGAATTATGATCAACGTGCGCCGCCTTCTTTCTTGAAGGCGGCTTTTTTATTCCAATATTAAGGAGGAGCAAAATGATAAAGGACATTTTGAAACGGGCAACCGCAGGCTTGTTGTCCGCTCTCACTCTGCTTACGACTGTGCCGCTTTCCGGCGCGGTGGACGGCGGGGTTATGCCGCTGGCAGAGGAGGACAACGAAGCGTCCAGCATCGTAATCAACGTAGGCGAAGTATACAACATTGCGGATAAGGGCGTGCAAAAGGCGTGGTTCCAGCAAAACGGCGCACCGCGTAACGTCTGGCCGATGTTTACCGAAGCATCAGACGGCACGGAAATTCGCGCCTACTGCGCGGATCACAGTAAGGGCAACCCCGGCACAGCGGGAATGCCGTACACGGTGACAAGCCGTGTATCGGATATGCATGTGTATGGCGTCGCGGTACGCAGTGATGCCCGCATGACGCTCAATCAGTTTATTTCCTTCGCCGGTTCGCCTATCACAGCAGAGAACTTTACGGCAGATATGTATTTCAGTGCATCGCAGGCCGCGATCTGGTGTGCGCTGGGCGATGCGCGGATTGCTGCAAACAGCAGCTATGGCGTAAGCTATGGCAGCTCCACGTCGCTCGGTTATCGCGCTGCCGGCAAGACGCTTAGCGCCAGCTCCACATCGGAAGCGCTGACGCTGTTTGCTGCTATTAAAATGCTGGAGTATGGTAATGAGTTCTACAACACTTGGGGGCCAAATGGTAAAGGCCATGCACCATGGGTTGGCGCTACCATCAATTACACGCCCGGCAATGCGGAGTATACCCCTGCTGCACAAAAGATCGGCTCAGTGGATTTGCCGCAGGGTATTGTAAACTCTGGCGTATTTGCAGAAAAGGAAATAGACGGCCAGCAGTACATGGTGCTGCCTATGGCGGCGGCAAGCGCGACCTTTGTGCGCGGTGATGGCGAGTATGGGCAGATTTTTGTCCGTGCGGACAATATGCCGTCCGGCGCGTTCCTCATGGACAGTGAGGGCAACAAGAGCTATGATGACGGCGGCTCGCAGCGGCTTACGTTGGCCAAGGTGCAGAGAAACGACGACCTGTACAAAAATGGCAACGATATGGCTTATGGTGAAACTTTCCTGTTCTGTATTCCCAAGGACACAGCGGAGCAGATGGATGAAGCCAGCACGCCCTTGGAGGCCAAGATTTTTGTCAGCATGAATGCAGATCGTTATAATGTGTACGCAGCCAGCACAACCAGTTCGGGTGTGCAGCCGGTCATCATGGTGGAACCCGCTGTACAAAAGTTGAGCAATGAATTAGAATTCAGCCCCATTCCCACTTTTCAAGATAAAGCGAAGCTGAAAATTCTGAAAACTGATAAAGATGGTGCACCACTGGCGGGCTGCACATTCCAAATCACCTATGAGGATAACGGTCAGAAAACAGCTGAGAAAACCACAGACAGCAATGGTGAAGTAATATTTGAACAGCTTCCGCTTAACACTGATGTCACCATCAAAGAAACGGCTGCACCGGAAGGTTATCAGCTTCTCCCGTCCAAGGTCATCAACACGGGCAGCAAGGGTGGTACAGTGGAATACACCTTTGCCAACAGCGATGACCACGTTTTTAAGGTGCATAAAGTCAGCTCGGCAGATAACCGCAACCTGATGGGGGCAAAATTTGAGGTCAAGGGCATTGACAACGATTTTGTCAACACTTACACCACGGACGCGCTGGGCGAGTTCACGATCCAAGGCCGCGACCTGCCCACCGGCTCTTTTGAAGTGTATGAAATCGCAGCGCCGGAAGGCTACGCTACGGATGGTGCCGACATTCAGACCTTCAGCTGGGATAATACCCGTGACGTGACGCTTACTTTCAAGAATGCACCGCTGCCCGGTATCCAGATCTACAAGTACGACAAGGACAGCAAGGAGCCGCTGGCGGGCGCTACCTTTGAGATCCGCCGCGACGGTCAGGTGCTGCAGACGGTCAAGACCGACGTCAACGGCTATGCCAAGGTCTACAATATTCCCAAGGGCTTCTATGAAGTGGTGGAAGTTGAGCCACCGCAAAACTACTTAAAGGACGAAGTAGAGCATGAGGTTTACATTGACCCGTCCGCAGACCCCACGCAGATTGTTCGTGAGGTCAACGTCCCGAACACGAAGAAACTGTCCATCCGCATCATCAAGCAGGACAAGGATACCAAAGTCCCCCTGCAGGGCTGGAAGTTCGATGTGTACTACAATGACGCCAAGCTCACTTCTGTTACCACAGACGAGAACGGCGAAGCCATGATCGAAAACCTGCAGCCCGGTACATACCGTGTTGTTGAGGTAGACGGTGATAAAGAACACTACAATCTGGATGCCCCGGAGCAGACTGTAGAGCTGATTAAGGATCAGGCGGAGATTCCCACGCTGATTTTCCAGAATACCATTAAGAAACACTTTGGTATTTACAAGATCGACGAGGAAACGCACAAGCCGATTCAAGGCGTCACCTTTGAGATCTGGAAAGATGGTAAGCTGCTGGGCAACTACACCACGGATGAAAATGGCCGCAGTGAGATCAAAAATGCGCCCGCAGGCACTTACAAGGTGCAGGAAGTCAATACTTTGAAAGAGCACATCCTGAACGATGAAGTGCTGGAGATCGAGCATACGACGGTCAAGGACACCGAGCTTACCGTGGAGAACACCAAAAAGCCCGGTCTGCTTATCAAAAAAATCGACAGCCAGACGAAGAAGCCGCTGCAGGGCGCTGTGTTCAAAATCACCAAGGCAAATGGCGAGTTTGTCAAGGAAGCCGAAACTGATGCGAATGGTATTATCACGCTGGATGGCTTACCGGAAGGCAGCAATATCGTGACCGAGATCGAAGCGCCGGACGGCTACATGTTGCAGGACATGCCCAAGACCATCGAGGTCAAGGCGGGCGGTAACTACGAAATGACGTTCACCAATAAGCGCGCCTACGGCCTGCAGATCCGCAAGGTGATCAAGGGCACGAACCAGCCGCTGGACGGCTGCACGTTTACCGTGGAAAAGGCAAACGGCGAGATGGTCGGCTTCTACACCACGGATTCCTCCGGCCTTGCCACCGTAACCGGACTGGAGGACGGCGTCTATGTTGTGACCGAGGTCTCCTGCCCGGAAGGGTATCGACTGGACCCGGAACCGCAGAATGTGATTGTCAAGGCGGGCGAACTCGCGACTGTGACCTTCGAGAACGAAAAACTTGCCGGTGTGCGCATCAAAAAAATCGACGCGGTGACCGGCGAGGGCATTTACGGCGTGCGTTTTCTCATCAAGGATGAGCACAACAATCTGATTGGCGAGTACAGTACCGATCAGGACGGCTACATTGAACTGGATGACCTGCTGACCGACGGCAAGAGCGAGATCAAGATCAAGGTGGAAGAGATCGCTGCTGCCGAAGGTTATGTGCTGGACGATACCGTGCGTACGCTGCGCATCCGTCGCGGCGAGACGACCGAGCTTGTCGTGGAAAACACCCCGATCCTCGGTCAGATTCAGGTGGTCAAGAAATCCGCGCAGGACAACCCCGTGACAAACCAGCCGAAGGGCAGTTTGCTCGAAGGCGCGGTGTTTGAGATCACGAATGCCGATACCGGCCGCGTGGTGGACACTATGACGTCGGATTCCCGCGGCATTGCCGCATCCAACCCGATTCCGCTGGGCCGCTACTATGTGCAGGAAATTCAGGCGCCGCGCTTTTATCAGCTGAACAGCGAGAAGGTAGAGGTCAAGCTCAAGGTAGAAGGCGACGTGGTACGGATCGAGATGTACAACGACCCGGCAAACATCAATACCAGCATTGAAAAGACCGGCAACTACACGGTAGATGCCGGTTCGAATATGCGGTATGATTTCACGAACATCGCAAATAACTCGAATGTGCCGCTGGACAACTTCTTCTGGCACGACCGTATCCCGACCGACGCCGTCCGCGCAGGTACGCTCACAGCCGGCACCTACAATGCCCGTGTCTGGTACAAGATCACTTATAAGACCAACGAGAATGATTACCGGACGCTGGCGGACAATCTGCTTTCCACCAATCGGTATTCGTTCAAGATCGACAGCGGTTCGCTCAAACTGGCTTCCGGCGAATATGTGACCGATATCCGCTTTGAGTTTGGCACAGTACCGGCCGGATTCAAGATGACTGAAAAGGCGACGCTGCTGGTCTATGTGCCGGCATATATGTTGGGTGGGTACAACATCATCAACCGCGCGGATTGCGGCGGCTCGTATCAAGGCGAGTGGGACAACTCCACCAGCACATGGGTAACCAAGATCTGCCGAGCGCCCACCTACACCAAGCCAACGTTGCCGCAGACCGGATTCTAACAGAAAGGGTTTTGAGATATGCTGAACAGGAAAAAGATCCGGTGGATCATTACCCCTGTGCTCGCCGCGCTGCTTTTCAGCGCGGCGGGCGCTACACAAGAGAGTGAACAGGTACTGCTCGAAGGCGACCAAATCCGTTTTGAACCGATCAGCACCGAGATGGTTGAGATCAACGGCGTGCCGACCCTTACCAAGACATTCGAGCTGTCGCCGGAGGTCGATCCTTCCTTGCTGCGCGAGGAACCGTTCTCGCAGATAGTACAGTTACGGACAGCCATCAGCATACGTATGAGCTGGCTTACAATGACCGTAGCCTTGTGCCGGCAAGCGTGCAATCGGACGGACTGATCTTGCCGCTAAGGGGTCTGAGCTGGTCTGAGACCGCCAACGTGGAGGATTCGGACGTGCCTGCCTCGTGGACGGCTACGGCGACGTACAGCAAGACGACATATACAAATCGACAGGCGGCGGACGGCTATCAGGCAACGGCGGTATATAAGGGCGAGGCCGTCAAAACCGGTATTGGCAGTGTGATCTATACCGTGACGTACACGGGCAGTAAAATTCATGTGTTGCCGGGACTTGATCCGGACATCACGGTATCCCAGCTCGCGATCGCGACGGGTCTCGCGGTCTTACTCATTCTGCTGCTGATCTGGAGGTATATCCGCTGGCACATTGCCCGTGTTTACGTCTATAACGAAGAGCGCCGCATCCACGACGTGGTGAGCCGACAGTATGTGCGGGTACGAACGCCCAAGCTGCGCCTGTCCGCGCTGCAGGGGCATGAGGAAACCGAATACACGGTGATCCTACGCCGGCGTCTCGCCAAACGGCTGGTTGGCCGGGACATCGCCATCGAGACCGGCGGCGAAGGCCAGCACCATGTGGTGGAGTCGTTCGTGGGCAGCGATTATGCATTTCAGGTACAGATATAACAAAAGCCGCCCAAAGGCGGCTTAAATTGACGGCAAACATCTTGTATGCTATAATTTGCGTGGACAACTTTGTTGTTCGGGCGCTGCAAAACAGCGGTTGGCCACTCCTTGCGAAAGGAGTGATGCTTTATGAAGAAGTTCGCAAGAATTCTGATATGGGCAATTTTGTTGCTACATATTTTCCTCATAAAAGTGCGCTAACCGCTCGGCTGGCACCAAGCGGTTAGCTTATCCATTAAGTTAGCCTAAGGGTCAACCGCTATGCAGCGCCCTTCTTTATCATTATTATAACATACCCCCCGTCTTTGTCAAGAGAGCCGCTTTATGCGACTGATTTCCCAAAGACGGGGGATTTTTATACAAAAAAGGAGATGAACACGATGAAAAACACCTATAAACGCGCCGTCAGCGGCGCATTGGCCTGCTGCCTACTGGCACTCAGCCCGCCGCTGGCCTCAGCGCTCGAGTACCGCTATGACGCAGACCTCTATGACAACTACTTTTACACCCCGACGTCCAGCAACCACGCGCTCGATCTGGACAGCAAGGACGATTCGGGCGGCAGCACAATCGTCGTGCCGTCGGACAGCATGGACACTGATGCAGACCAGCCCACGCCGCGCACCGGCTCGCCTATCATTCCGGTCGGGTCGTATATCGACCCGTGGGGCAGCGCGGTAGAGAAGCAGATTGCCACGGATGAAACCTTAAACGGTCTGGAAGGGTTGTCATTCAATCGGCTGGAGGGTATGAGCGGCGGCTACACCGATCAGCGCCAGCTTGTCACCACAAACGGACATTTCGGCGCGGTATCCATCGGCAGCCGCAGCATCTTTGCCTATGTTTATTCCGGTGCGACCTATGAAAGCATGCAGAAAGGCGCCGGTCATGTGGACGGAACAAGCGTCTGGAGCGGCAATGTTGCACTGTGTGGACACAACCGCGGTTCGTGGCCATATTTTGCAAACCTCAAGTATGTGCAGGTTGGCGATGTGGTCACCTACAAGACCTCGCTTGGCACGCGCACTTACCGGGTGACATTTGCCGGCCGCATCCTTGCGACAGATACCGATGTGCTGAACCCCACTGCCGGCAACCAGATCACCATGCTCACCTGTATTGCGAACGAACCGGCCTATCGGTTCTGCGTGATCGGACAGGAAATGCGTTAGGAGGTATGATAGAATGAAAATCCGCGACTTGATCGCCGTCTGTCTTGCAGGGGCGCTGCTCCTGCCGGCAGGCTGCGCGGACGATAATCCCAAA
>JAHZFK010000027.1:9945-34389 GCA_019421385.1 Clostridiales bacterium | reverse complement strand
GATTTTACAGGCTTTATCACATATTTATCGGCATAACTAATTACCCGGCATTAAACGCGAACTTTGAACGCATCTGCCTATCACAGCATTTGAAGAATATGGGTAAAAGCCTCGATCCCTTTCACGACAATCATCCACTCTCGACGGAGTGCGCACGATATCTCAATCCGGAAGACTGGCGCTGTACCATGATCTGGTCTGCCACGATGGGCCTGCCGTTATCTTTGGAAGGCGTCGGCGCGGTTCTCGGCTTGGAAAAGCAAAAGCTCACCGAGGGCAAAGACCTGATCAAGTTCTTCTGCCAGCCCTGCGCTCCCACTAAGACAAACGGCCAGCGTACCAGAAACTACCCTTACCACGAGCCGGAGAAATGGGCAGCCTTCAAAAGATATAACATCCGCGATGTTGAGACAGAGATGTCCATACAAGAGCGCCTGCAGAAGTTTCCGGTGCCGGATTCCGTCTGGGATGAGTATCACATTGATCAGGAGATCAATGACCGTGGTGTCGCTATCGATTTGCCGCTTGTGAGGCAGGCCATTGATATGGATGCCCGATCCCGCTCGGAGCTAACGGAGGCCATGCGCCGTATAACGGAGCTTGACAATCCCAATAGCGTGCAACAAATGAAACAGTGGTTGGCGGACAACGGCATGGAGACCGACAGTCTCGGTAAAAAGGTCGTGGCTGAACTGATCAAAACAGCGCCTCCAGAGCTGCAGCGCGTACTCATGCTCCGGCAGCAGCTTGCCAAGTCCAGCGTCAAAAAATATCAGTCTATGATGAACGCGGTCTGCGAAGATGGCCGCGCCCGTGGTATGTTCCAATTTTACGGAGCCAACCGCACCGGTCGCTGGGCCGGAAGGCTTATACAGTTACAAAACCTGCCGCAGAATCATCTTCCTGATCTGGCTGAGGCGCGAAGCCTTGTACGCTCCGGCGATTATGATAGCGTCGAGATGCTATATGAAGATGTGCCGGATACCCTCTCGCAACTCATCCGTACAGCCTTTATCCCAAAAGGTGGACAGAAATTCATTGTATCCGACTTCTCTGCAATCGAGGCCCGCGTCATCGCTTAGATGGCCGGTGAAAACTGGCGGCAGGAGGTCTTTGCCAAGGGCGGTGATATCTACTGTGCCTCCGCAAGCCAGATGTTCAAGGTCCCGGTCGAGAAGCATGGCATCAACGGCCACCTGCGTCAAAAAGGAAAAATTGCGGAGCTGGCCCTTGGCTACGGCGGCTCTGTCGGTGCGCTAAAGGCAATGGGTGCGCTGGAGATGGGCCTTACAGAAGATGAACTCCCGCAGCTTGTAGACGCATGGCGGCAATCAAATCCGAAGATTGTGGCCTTCTGGTGGGACGTGGATCGGGCCGCGATGGAAGCAGTCAAGTATCATCACGTCACCAAAACACACGGCATGCTCTTTTCCTATCGGAACGGGATGCTCTTTATCACGCTGCCCTCCGGACGGAATCTCGCCTATGTAAAACCCAAGGTCGGCACTAATAAATTCGGTGGCGAGTGTATTACTTATGAAGGCGTCGGCGGCACAAAAAAGTGGGAACGTCTCGATTCCTACGGGCCGAAGTTCGTGGAAAACATCGTGCAGGCAACCTCCCGCGACATCCTGTGCTATGCAATGAAGACGCTCCGCTGCTGCAGTATTGTCATGCATATCCACGATGAGCTGGTCATCGTGGCCGATCCGCGCATGTCACTTGGCACAGTCTGTGAACAGATGGGCCGTACACCTCCGTGGGCAAAGGGCCTGCAGCTCAGGGCCGATGGCTACGAAACAGAATTTTATAAAAAAGACTGAGCCTCCTTCGTCAAAAGCAGGCTGTCACCTCCAGTGGAAAGTAGAAATGGGCGGTGACAGCCTGCCCGGAAAGGAGGCTCTTTTCATGAGTGTTGATATTCACAACAGCGAAGGATACGTCGATCCCACAGCATTCGAGGCTATCTCAGGCATTGAACGCGAGGAGCAAAAAGTGCTCCGGGCATTCAGGCCCATCGTCTATATCTGCTCTCCCTATGCAGGAGATATCGAGGCGAACGTGGCCGCTGCCCGCAAATACTCTCGTTTTGCCGTAGAGAAAGGCTGTATCCCTATCGCACCGCATCTGTTGTTCCCACAATTCTTGAATGATGGCGATCCTGCCGAGCGTGAGCTTGGACTTTTCTTTGGTAACGCCATCATGAGCAAATGCTCGGAAGTCTGGATATTTGGAGAACGCATCTCAAACGGCATGGCGGCAGAAATCAAACGCGCACGCTGGAAGAATTACCGCCTGCGCTATTTCACAGAAGAATTGGATGAGAAAATCGATGTTTGAAATCAAAGAAAACCAGCGTGTCTTACCTGACGGAACAGAGATCACAACCTACAGCCGCGATATCATCAGTGCCAATATTCTCGAAGTGGAAGCAGGCACCACCGGCTATAAGGGCGGCGACAGTGGCCACGGTGGACGCACCTATTTCCGTATCGCGGATGCTGCCAGCACCGACATTCAGGTGCACCCGCTCGGTCGCTATGCAGATGAGGGCTTTGAAGTGGTTCTCGGAGGCGACTGTGAACTGGAAACCATGATCCGCGCACTGAAGTTTATCACCAAGGTGCTGGAGGAGGAAGCTGAGGAGGTGTTCGACTGATGTTTACCCTTTACAGCGCGGACATTTCCGGCAATCCCGGTAACTGCTCCTATCCGCACCGGCATGACGTCACAGATGAGGCCAGCCTGAAGGCCGCCATCTGCCACGACTATGTATGCGCGGAATACAAAAATAACTACCGCAACGGCGACAACTTCATCGGCAGCGACTGCCTGCCGGTGGACTGCGATAACGATCATTCGGAGGAACCGGCAGATTGGATCACACCGGACGATGTGGCCGCTGCCTTTCCCGGCGTCAGTTTTGCAGTCCATTACAGCCGATTCCATAACCGTGAGAAGAACGGCAAACCTGCTCGTCCGAAGTTCCATATCCTGTTTCCGATAGACTTCATGACCGACGCTGCCGCCTACAGCGATATGAAAAAGCTGGTCAACACGATCTTCCCGTATTTTGATACGCAGGCGCTGGATGCGGCCCGGTTCTTCTTCGGCACCACCACCGCCGAGGTGGAGATCCACGAAGGCACAATGAACCTGACTGAATTTCTGCAGGATGCGGATTCCTTTGATGACGATATGGATGGCGGCCAGTATAGTGACCGCGTAACTTCCGAAGGAAGCCGCAACGCGACCATGTCCCGCTTTGCCGGAAAGGTCATCAAGAAATATGGCGATACCGACGAGGCGTATCAATGCTTTCTCGATGAAGCCGCCAAGTGCAATCCTCCGCTCTCGGATGGTGAGCTCAAGACCATATGGCGCAGCGCCCAGAAGTTTTACTCCCGCGTGGCATCGCAGGACGGCTATGTTCCTCCCGATGTTTACAACGACGATACCAGCTATAAGCCGGAAGACTTCTCAGATGTCGGACAGGCTGAGGTGCTGGCAAAGCACTTCTCCAATGAACTCCGCTATTCACCGGCCACCCACTTCATCCGTTATACAGAACACTACTGGAAAGAAACGGAGCCCGGTGCGCAGGCCGTCGCTCATGAACTGACGCGCAGGCAGCTTAAGGAAGCCACCAAGGAAATGCAGGATGCCCTCAAAAAGATGGAGGACTGCGGTGCCCAGACCATTCTCGACGGCACCAGCAAGGCAAAGGCCGAACAGTTGATGAGCGATGAACAGCTCGAAGCCTACAAGGACTTTCTCTCCGCCAAGGCATATCAGGCGTTTGCGCTCCGTCGCCGGGACTCCAAATACATCACCGCGACCTTAAAGGAATCGCACCCGATGCTGGAAATCTCGCCGCGTGATCTGGATGCGGATTGCTTTGCCCTCTGTACGCCTGCTGCCACATACGATCTTCGTAAGGGCCTCGCCGGTGCAAGGGAGCATTCGCCAGACGATTTCATTACCAAAATGACGGCGGTCTCTCCCAGCAACAAGGGTGAACAGATCTGGCTGGATTGCCTCGACCTGATCTTTTGCGGCAATCAGGAACTGATCGACTATGTACAGATGATCTGCGGGCTGGCCGTCATCGGCAAGGTCTATGTGGAAGCTCTGATTATTGCTTACGGTGGAGGCCGCAACGGTAAATCCACCTTCTGGAATTCTATCTCTCGTGTGCTTGGCTTATATAGCGGCAACATCTCCGCAGATACCCTGACGGTCGGCTGCCGCAGGAACATCAAGCCGGAACTGGCCGAGGCCAAGGGCAAACGGCTCCTGATCGCAGCCGAGATGCAGGAAGGTGCGCGTCTTAACGATTCCACCGTCAAACAGCTCTGCTCAACTGATGACATGTTTGCAGAGAAGAAATATAAGGACCCGTTCTCATTTACACCCTAACACGCTGGTGCTCTATACAAACCACCTGCCGCGTGTCAGCGCCTCCGACGATGGTATCTGGCGCAGGCTCATTGTAATCCCGTTTGACGCCAAGATCGAAGGTGCCGGTGATAAGAAAAACTACGCGGAATACCTCTATGCCAATGCCGGTGAAAGTATCCTCGCGTGGGTGATCGAAGGTGCCAAAAAGGTCATTGCTCTTGATTACAAAATCCCGGTCCCGGCCTGCGTACAGAAAGCCATTGATGAATACCGCGCCCAAAATGACTGGTTCGGACACTTCATTGAGGATAAATGCGATGTCGGATCGGAGTATAAAGAAAGTTCCTCGGTGCTGTATCAGGCGTATCGGAATTACTGCCTTGATACGAACGAGTATGTCCGCAGCACCGCAGACTTCTACTTTGCTTTGGAGAATGCCGGATATGAGCGGATTACAGTCAAGAGGAAGCGCTTCTTTAAGGGCCTGTGCCTGAAGAAGGACGACGGCGATTTTGATGATTTTCTGACCTGATAACCGGGACATGACAAAGTGTATCAAGGTCTTATACAAAAATTCTCTTAGCACCATATTTTTTGAGCCTAAGAAAAAGTTCAGTAAACGGCATTGATACACCTTGCACCTTCCCGATTTAACGGCCTGACGAAAGGACAAATATGCGAGAAAAGACAATAGAGAAAAAACTTGCTGACGCAGTTAAGGCCCGTGGCGGTCTGGCACCGAAATTCACGAGTCCGGGCTTTGATGGCATGCCGGATCGGATCGTACTGATGCCGGGTGGCCGTATGACCTTTGTGGAGGTCAAGGCTCCTGGCAAGGCCCCGCACCCTTTGCAGGAAGCGAGACACCGGATGCTGCGGCAGCTTGGCTTTCGAGTTTATGTGCTGGATGACTCCAGCCAGATTGGAGGGATCCTTGATGAAATATGTACCCCATGATTATCAGCAATATGCTACGGACTATATCGAGACACACCCCATTGCGGCGGTCCTGCTGGATATGGGCCTTGGCAAGACGGCGATCACGCTGACGGCCCTTCTGGACCTTCTGTTTGACAGCTTCGAGGCACACAAGGTGCTGGTGATCGCACCTCTCCGCGTGGCCCGCGATACTTGGCCTGCCGAGATTGAAAAATGGGATCATCTGCAGCTACTGACCTACTCCGTGGCGGTCGGTACAGAAAAGGAAAGAAAAGCAGCCCTGATGCGAGATGCTGACATCTATATCATCAACCGCGAGAACGTTCAGTGGCTCATAGAACAAAGCGGCTGCCCTTTGACTTCGATACCGTTATTGTGGATGAGCTTTCTTCTTTCAAAAGCCACCAGTCAAAACGGTTCAAGTCACTTATGAAGGTACGGCCACGGATCAGGCGCATTGTGGGCCTTACCGGTACCCCTTCCGCAAATGGTCTGATGGATCTGTGGGCAGAATTCAAAATTCTGGACATGGGACAGCGCCTTGGTCGCTTTATCGGGATGTACAGAAACAACTACTTCACACCGGATAAGCGAAACGGCCAGATCATTTACTCCTATCGACTCCTTCCCGGTGCTGACGAGGCGATCTATCAGAAAATCTCCGACATCACCATTTCCATGAAGGCTTCCGACCATTTGAAAATGCCGGAACTCGTGATGAACAACTGCGTGGTGGAATTATCCGACGATGAGGCTGAACGCTACGATGAATTACGTCAGACCTTGGTATTACAGCTCCCGGAAGCGGATATCACCGTTGCTAATGCCGCTGTCCTCTCCGGCAAACTCCTGCAGATGGCCAATGGCGCTATTTACGACGATGACGGACAACCGATCCGGCTACATGACCAGAAGCTGGACGCACTGGAAGATCTGATCGAAGGCGCAAACGGCAAGCCGGTGCTGGTGGCTTACTGGTTCAAGCATGATCTTGAGCGTATCAAGGCTCATTTTAAGGTCCGCGAGATTAAGACTTCTGCCGATATCCGCGACTGGAATGCCGGAAAAATCCCGGTAGCTGTTATCCACCCCGCTTCTGCCGGTCATGGCCTTAACCTGCAGGCAGGCGGCTCCACCCTTATCTGGTTTGGCCTCACATGGTCGCTGGAATTGTATCAGCAGACCAATGCCCGTCTTTGGAGACAGGGACAATCCGAAACCGTGGTCATTCATCACATTATTACGGACGGAACTGTCGATAACCACATTTTAAGAGCCCTGCAGAGCAAGGAGAAAACCCAGAACAGTCTCATTGCCGCTGTGAAGGCCGAGCTTTTTAAATGACAATCCATGCAAATCAGAGTCAATCCGAGGATCACATATTCGGAGGTGAGACTTTGGACCCATACGAGAATATGGCAAATGCCATCATCCTGCAGGCGGTCAAAGACTACCGGCTTACCGATGATGAGCAGGAGCTTGCAGAAATCGAGCGTTTCTTCCGCTCCGGCTGGTTTGGTG
This sequence comes from Clostridiales bacterium, assembly GCA_019421385.1. Lineage (GTDB taxonomy): Bacteria > Bacillota > Clostridia > Oscillospirales > Butyricicoccaceae > Agathobaculum. The sequence continues at coordinate 27,528 of JAHZFK010000027.1, read as the reverse complement.
TTCTTTCAAAAGTCGATCCGGAGTATCTCATCAAAAAGCTGCGGAAGGAGAAGCGAAATGACTGCTAAAGAATATTTATCACAGGCACGAACGCTGGATATGCGGATTAAGTCCAAGCTCCAACAGATTGAATCCTTAAACGAACTGGCCACATCCTGTACCGTCGTTTACAGCGACATGCCCAGAAACCCGAATCGCGGTGGTTCCAAGGTGGAACGTGCCGTATTGAAGATCATCGAGGTTGAGGAAAGCCTGAAACGCGATGTGGAAAATCTGGTAGAGCTGAAGAAGGAAATAATGGCCACGATCCATGCCGTTTCCGATGTTGAACTGCAAACCCTGCTGGAGAAGCGCTACCTCTGCTTCCTCTCGTGGGAGAAGATTGCGGTGGAAATGCATTACAGCATCCAGCATATTTACCGGATGCACGATACAGCACTTTCCTGTGTTGCTGCCATCATGAGAGTAAATGAGAGAGAATGAGAGTCGCCTCTTATGATAGTATTATGATGGACAAAGTAAAACATACGGAAGCCTTGTGGGAGCCCGCTCCTGCAGGGCTTTTCTTATGCGCGAAAGTGAGGTGAAACAATGCCAAGGAAACCAAAGCGACCATGCTCCTTTCCCGGTTGTCCCAACCTGACTGACGGAAGATACTGCCCTGTGCATGAGAAACAGGAAAACGCACGCTATGAAAAATATGACCGCAGCTCTGAGACCAAGCGCAGGTACGGACGCGCATGGAAACGCATCCGGGACCGCTACGTCTCCCAACACCCGCTGTGTGAGCTGTGTCTTGAGCGCGGGCTCTACGTTCCCACCGAGGAGGTCCACCACAAGCTACCTCTTGCTGAAGGCGGTACGCATGATGCGTCAAATCTGATCGCTCTTTGCAAAAGCTGCCACGCAAGAATTCATGCGGAACGTGGTGATCGCTGGCACAATCACCCAACCGGGTAGGGCGGTCGAAATCTCTACGACTGATCCTCCGGACAACGGGCGTGGGCCTTCGCGTGCAAATTCGCGTAAGTTTTTGAGGGAATAGCCCCTGCCCGACAAGGAGGTGTGAAATATGGGACAGCGAGGACCGAAACCCGGTAGCGGCGGCAGGCCGAAGAAGCCTATCGCAGAGAAGATTGCTGCCGGTAATCCGGGAAAACGAAAACTAACCGTCATCGACTTTGACAGCAAGGCTGCTGACCTTGACGGAGAGGCGATGCCAAAGCCGTCTGAATTCCTGTCCGCGCCACAAAAGGACGGGACGCAGCTTTGTGCTGCGGAAATATACGAGGCCACGTGGAAGTGGCTGAATGACCGAGGCTGCTCTCACCTTATCTCCCCGCAGATGATCGAACGTTACGCAATGGCCTCTGCGAGATGGATTCAGTGTGAGGCAGCAACCTCTGAGTTTGGCTTTTTAGCGAAACACCCGACTACCGGCGCAGCCATTCAGTCACCGTATGTTGCTATCGCGGATAAATATATGACGCAGTCGAACCGCATCTGGGGAGAAATTTTCCAGATCGTCCGGGAAAACTGCATGACGGAATATGGCGGCATCTCTCCGCAGGATGACGTTATGGAGCGGCTGCTCACTGCTCGTAAAGGAAACTGATATGTATGAAAAAGTAAATCCGGCGCATCCCGACAAGGTGGCCGACCGCATTGCCGGTGCTTTTGTCGACCTTGCGTACCACAAAGAAAGCAATCCGAAAATAGCCGTGGAAGTCCTCATCGGTCATGGCGTCTGCCATATTATCTCAGAGTCCTCTGTTCATATTACGGATGAAGAAGCTGCTGCTATCGTACACCGCATCGTTGGTGATCGTATTTTGACGGATTATGTCGAAGTTCCGCAGGATAAGCATCTGGCGGACAATCAGGCAGGCAGCATTCGCTGTGACGACAACGGCATCTTCAAGGGAATGCCTGTGACCGAAGAGCAGAAAGCTCTGACGGCTATCGCAAAACAAATATATGAAACCTACGGATGTGATGGGAAGTACATTCTTGATGAAGCCCGCCTGATCATCTGCCAGAGCAACGCCAAGACCTATCATCTGTGTGAGACCTATCCGGAAGCCCAGATCAATCCGCTCGGTGATTGGACCGGCGGCACAGATGTTGATACCGGAGCAACAAACCGTAAGCTCGGCTCTGATATGGGCGACTCCGTGACAGGCGGTGGTCTGCATGGCAAGGACCTCTCCAAAGCCGACGTCAGCGTCAACATTTATGCATGGCTCAAGGCGCAGGAAACCGGAGCGCCGGTCGAACTCGTCTGCGCCATCGGTGATGATGCCGTTGACGATATTCCATACGAAAGAATCGTAGAAACAGCGAGGACCTTCATTGACCGCATCGGCGGCTTTGAAAAATTCGCTGAGTGGGGACTGATATGATAATAGAGAAAAAGAAAGTTACAGAGCTTCTGCCTGCGGAATATAACCCGCGTAAGGATTTGAAGTCCGGTGATCCTGAATATGAAAAGCTGAAACGCTCCATTGAACAGTTCGGCTATGTAGAGCCCGTCATCTGGAATCAAGCGACCGGTCGCGTGGTTGGCGGACATCAGCGTTTGAAGGTGCTGATTGACATGGGCATTGATGAGGTCGAATGCGTCGTTGTGGATCTTTCCGAAGAAAAGGAAAAGGCCCTCAACGTTGCGCTCAACAAGATCTCCGGCGATTGGGATAAAGACAAGCTGGCCTTGCTCATTGCCGATCTACAGGGAGCGGATTTTGATGTTTCCCTCACCGGTTTCGAGCCCGCCGAGCTGGATGACCTGTTTAAGGATAGCCTGAAGGACGGCATTCACGATGATGATTTTGATGTAGAGGAAGAACTCAAAAAGCCTGCCATCACAAAGCCCGGTGATATATGGACGCTGGGCCGCCACCGACTGGTATGCGGCGACTCCACCAAGGCAGAAACCTTCGAGCTTCTGATGGCAGGAGCCAAGGCAAATCTCGTGGTGACTGACCCGCCATACAATGTGAACTATGAGGGCAGCGCCGGTAAGATCAAAAATGATAATATGGCAAACGATGCTTTTTATCAATTCCTGCTGGACGCTTTTACTCTTACGGAAAAAGCTATGGCGGATGATGCCTCCATATATGTATTCCACGCGGACACCGAAGGATTGAATTTTCGCAGGGCATTTGCCGACGCGGGCTTCTACCTCTCCGGCTGCTGCATCTGGAAAAAGAACTCGCTGGTGCTGGGCCGCAGTGCGTACCAATGGATTCATGACCCCGTCCTCTTTGGCTGGAAGAAGTCCGGCAAGCATGAATGGTACGCAGGCCGGAAAGAAACCACCGTCTGGGAATATGACAAGCCCAAGAAGAATGGCGACCACCCGACCATGAAGCCGATAGCGCTGCTGGCCTATCCGATCATGAACTCAAGCATGAGCAATACGCTGGTGCTCGATCCCTTCGGCGGCTCCGGCTCCACACTCATTGCCTGTGAGCAATCGGACCGTTCCTGCTACACCATAGAGCTGGATGAGAAATTCTGCGATGTGATCGTAAAGCGCTACATCGAACAGGTCGGTTCCGCTGACGATGTAACGCTGCAGCGCGACGGTCTGACCTACGCCTATGAGGATGTGTCAGTAATCGACGAATAACCACAAAATCCTCCGGCCAGATTTGGTACCTATATTTTCCCGAAAATGCTTGCTATTACAGGCATTCAGAGTGATATATGTACCTACAAAAAAACATAAAGGAGGATTTCCCATGAAAACAACCTACAACGTAACCGGAGATGAGCGCAAGGCTCTGGTCTGGATCATTTCCGACACTATTGGAATGAAGCCCGTGTACATGCGCATGCCGACCTGCGCTTATGTCATCAGTGATATCACCGTCGAAAAAGATGGCACGATGGTCTGGGACGAGCGCACCAACGAGGCAACCATCGAGGCGGTGAAAGCCGCACTCAGAGACGCAGGCTACACCGCTGCCGAGGACACGATGCCGGAAGCCGCTTCTGATGAATACGGACTGGTGGTGCAGATGCCGAAGGCCAGCTTCACAGAAAGCTCCCTCGATAACCTGCATAAGCTCATCGAGGCCAAAGGCAGCCTGATCAAAAAGGCGCTGGGTGTGACGGACCTTCCGATCACCGAGGAAGACGACAAGATTTCCTTCCCTTGGTTTACAACCGAGCTTGACGCGGATGAGGTTCGGGCCTACACCCACTTCATCGCCGCGCTCTGCGAGATGGCAAGGAACGCCAAGCGTGTGACCGCAAAGGAAAAGGATACCGACAACGAAAAGTATGCCTTCCGATGCTTCCTGCTCCGCCTCGGCTTTATCGGTGCGGACTACAAAACGGAGCGCAAAATCCTGCTCCGCAATCTCTCCGGAAGCTCCGCCTTCCGTAACGGCGCACCGGCAAAGGAGGTGGAAGTATGCGAGTGATTCAAAGAACGCCTGCAGGCGCTGCGTGAGCGTTTCAAGCCCGGAACCCGCGTCGAACTTTTGAAGATGGATGATGTGCAGGCTTCTCCCATCGGGACCAAGGGCACCGTCATCGGCGTGGACGATATTGGCTCCATCATGGTGCATTGGGATAACGGCAGCGGCCTTTCCGTTGCCTACGGTGAAGATGAATGCAAGGTGGTGGCGGATCATGACTGACACGGTTAAGGAACAGATTCTGGAGATCCGCGATACGGGCCTGACGAACATGTTTGATGTGAATACGGTCCAGTGCCTTGCCTACGAGCGCGACTTCTACGAGCTGGTCGTTTACCTCGAAGAAAACCGCAAGGAATATGTACATTTCATTCTGACCGGCGAGGCATAAATTACACAGTTTTCTGCTCGGATTTTTGTGTAGATTATGCCCCGGAATATGGCAGAAATAGCTTGCTATTCTGTGCCTTCAGAGTGATATATGTACATACCAAAACGAACGGAGGTAAACACCATGAACGCAAACAACACATACTTTGAAAACCTGAAGCGCATCGGCCACGAATACGAGGAGCGTCGCGCAGCCCACGAGGGCCGCAAGCAGCACACCATCGACACATACGGCTGGGACAGCGAAGAATTGAAAAAATGGTACGCTGAGAAGGAAGCAATGAAATTTCCCTTCGAGCAGGGAGCCCGCAAAGCCTACCGCGCTTGGGCGCAGAGCATCAGCCGCAAGGAGGACGAGCTGGAGATGGACGATTTCCTTTGGGATAAGGAAGTCAAGGACTTCATCGACACACTCCGCTGCGCCGGGATTACGAGCTTCGTTTACACCAACCAGAGTACAGCAGTGATGGAAAACCTTCACGCCTTTGCCGCACAGGGCTGCACGATGATCGGGCTTTGCACCATCACGAGGCAGGAAACCCGCTGGGGAGACGAGGAGCCCACCGAGATCATGGACATCCGCTTCCAGCTGAACTAATTACCGGATATGTGGAGCGAAGGAACCATCGGCATCCCGGATGCGAACATCAAAGATAAATACACGGTCTGCCACTATTGGGTAAAACACTACGAGGAACCCAGCGAGGCCTACGGGATCAACGGTGGCAAGATCAGCAAGCTGATGATCAGGATTGACGGTCAGATCGTGTGCAACTACGACAGAGGCTGGGACGTGGAGCCCACCTGCAAGGAAGCAGAGATGGCGCTTTGCATCCTGCTGAACAACTACAACTAAACACCGGCATTTGAATATGCCCTTGGGACCGAGCCGGATGGCTCTGTTCCTCGTTACGGAGAAAGTCGCTGATGGCGGCTTATTTTTATGCTTTTTTGAAGGAGGTGACCTGCTATCCGTAAGCTGAAAAAATACAAACCGACGCAGTTTCGCGCCAAGGATTCCTACTACGATCAGGACGCTGCGGATTATGCAGTCGGCTTCATTGAATGCCTCTGCCATACCAAAGGCACGTGGGCAGGAAAGCCCTTCGAGCTGATTGACTGGCAGGAGCAGATTATCCGGGATATCTTCGGAACGCTCAAGCCCAACGGCTATCGTCAGTTCAACACCGCCTACATTGAGATACCCAAGAAAATGGGTAAATCGGAGCTGGCCGCTGCGGTGGCCCTGCTTCTTACATGCGGCGACGGTGAGGAACGTGCGGAGGTCTACGGCTGCGCTGCGGACCGCCAGCAGGCGTCCATCGTTTTCGAGGTGGCCGCCGATATGGTCCGGATGTGTCCGGCGCTCAACCGGCGTGTAAAAATCCTGACGGCGACCAAGCGTATTGTATATGCGCCGACCAACAGCTTCTATCAGGTGCTTTCCGCAGAAGCCTACTCGAAACATGGCTTCAATATACACGGCGTGGTCTTTGATGAGCTGCATACCCAGCCCAACCGAAAGCTCTTTGATGTTATGACCAAGGGCTCCGGTGATGCCAGAATGCAGCCGCTGTATTTCCTGATTACCACAGCCGGTACAGATACAAAGTCCATCTGCTATGAAACGCACCAGAAGGCGCTGGATATTCTGGCCGGTCGCAAAGTTGATCCGACCTTCTATCCAGTGATCTACGGCGCGGATGAAAGCGATGACTGGACGGACCCGAAGGTGTGGAAAAAGGCAAACCCCTCTCTCGGCATTACGGTCGGCATCGATAAAGTGAAGGCCGCATGCGAATCGGCAAAGCAAAATCCCGCCGAGGAGAACTCTTTCCGGCAGCTAAGGCTCAATCAATGGGTAAAACAGGCTGCCCGGTGGATGCCGATGGACAAATGGGATAAGTGTTCGTTTGCCGTAAATGAGGATGATCTGGAAGGCCGCGTTTGTTATGGCGGTCTGGACCTGTCCTCCACTACGGATATCACAGCCTTTGTGCTGGTGTTTCCACCGGAGGATGAAACGGATAAATATGTGATCCTGCCGTACTTCTGGATACCGGAAGAACAGCTCGACCTGCGTGTCCGGCGCGATCATGTTCCTTACGATGTGTGGGAGCGTCAGGGCTTTTTGCAAACCACCGAGGGCAACGTGGTCCACTACGGCTACATCGATAAGTTCATCGAACGTCTGGGTGAACGCTTCAATATCCGCGAGATCGCCTTTGACCGCTGGGGAGCTGTCCAGATGGTACAAAACCTCGAAGGCATGGGCTTTACGGTCGTGCCTTTCGGACAGGGCTTTAAAGATATGAGCCCACCGACAAAGGAACTTATGAAGCTGGTACTGGAGGAACGCATCGCCCACGGCGGTCATCCGGTGCTTCACTGGATGATGGATAACATTTATATCCGCACCGATCCGGCAGGCAACATCAAGCCGGACAAGGAAAAATCAACTGAGAAAATTGACGGTGCCGTGGCGACGGTAATGGCGCTGGATCGCGCTATCCGCTGCGGCAATGATACGTCCGAGAGTGTCTACGATACTCGCGGGCTTTTGTTTATCTGAAAGGACGGTGATCAACTATGGGAATATTCAGTGGCCTCTTTCGCTCAAGGGATAAGCCCACCGACAGAACAGCCGGTTCGAGCTATGCCTTTTATATGGGCGGCAGCTCTTCCGGCAAGGTTGTAACGGAACGCTCTGCCATGCAGATGACGGCGGTCTATGCCTGTGTGCGTATTCTGTCGGAAGCCATCGCAGGACTTCCACTGCAGGTCTACCAATACAAGGACGACGGCGGCAAGGAAAAAGCGATGCAGCACCCGCTTTATCACCTGCTCCACGATGAGCCGAATCCGGAGATGAGCTCATTCGTCTTCAGGGAAACGCTCATGACACACCTGCTTTTGTGGGGAAATGCCTATGCGCAGGTCATCCGTAACGGCAAGGATGAGGTCGTAGCACTGTATCCGCTGATGCCAAACAAGATGCAGGTCAACCGCGATAACAACGGTCATCTGTATTACCAGTACAGCCACTCCAATGACGAGGCTCCCACCGCTAAAGGGAATACCGTGATACTGCAGCCATCGGATGTGCTGCATATTCCGGGCCTTGGCTTTGACGGACTGGTCGGCTACTCACCGATTGCGATGGCCAAGAACGCTATCGGCCTTGCAATTGCCACTGAGGAATACGGCTCTAAGTTCTTTGCCAACGGCGCTGCTCCTTCCGGTGTTCTGGAACATCCCGGCACAATCAAGGACCCGGCGAAGGTCAGAGACGCATGGATGAGCCAATTCGGAAGCAGCTCCAATTCCGGCAAGGTGGCCGTTTTGGAAGAAGGCATGAAATACACGCCTATTTCCATTTCACCGGAGCAGGCGCAGTTCCTTGAGACCAGAAAGTTTCAGATCAATGAAATCGCTCGAATTTTCAGAGTCCCGCCACACATGGTCGGTGACCTTGAGAAATCGAGCTTTTCTAATATTGAGCAGCAGTCGCTGGAATTTGTGAAATACACGCTGGACCCGTGGGTAGTGCGCTGGGAGCAGTCCATACATCGGACGCTCCTCTCGCCGGATGAGAAGAAACGCTACTTCGTTAAATTCAATCTGGAGGGCCTGCTTCGCGGCGATTACCAGAGCCGTATGAACGGATATGCCACAGCAAGGCAGAACGGCTGGATGAGCGCAAATGACATCCGGGAACTCGAAAATCTCGACCGTATCCCTGCTGAGGAAGGCGGCGATCTGTATCTCATTAACGGCAATATGCTCCCGCTGGGTGACGCGGGTGCTTTTGCAAATACAAGTAACGATGACGGAAAGGAGGACAACACCGATGAAGAACAAGAAGTTCTGGGTGTGGAAGAACGCGGCGGACGAAAGCCCGGACGCAGAACGAGTCCTTGAGCTTAACGGCACGATTGCCGAGGAAAGCTGGTTTGACGATGATATCACACCGGCAATGTTCAAGGATGAGCTTTTTGCAGGCTCCGGGCCGATCACTATCTGGATCAACTCTCCGGGTGGCGATTGCATCGCGGCCAGCCAGATTTATTCCATGCTCATGGATTACAGAGGCGACGTTACCGTCAAAATCGATGGCATTGCAGCATCTGCTGCTTCCGTCATCGCAATGGCCGGTACCAAGGTGCTCATGGCACCCACGGCGCTGATGATGATCCACAATCCTGCAACAGCGGCGTTTGGAGACCATGAAGATATGCAGAAGGCCATCGAGATGCTCAGTGAAGTCAAGGAGAGCATTATCAACGCCTATGAAATCAAAACCGGCCTCTCCCGCGCCAAGCTCTCGCATCTCATGGATGCGGAAACATGGATGAACGCGCACAAGGCTATGGAGCTCGGCTTCTCTGACGGCGTGCTGGAGGATGAAAAGAAATCCGCAGCGCCGATGGAAAGCTACGCGTTTTCCAGCAAGGCTGTTGCTGCTGCGCTTATGAACAAGCTCGTGGCAAAGGCAAAGCCTGAATCTAAGCCGGAGCCTGAACCCGAAACCCCTGCCGGACGCTCGGTTGATGAGCTTAAGGCACATCTTGAAACCATCAAAAAATACATGTGAAATGGAGGATTTCAATCATGACTGTTAATGAACTTCGCACCAAGCGTGCAACCCTGTGGAATACGATGGAGGGCTTCCTCGATACCCACAGAACGGACAAGGGCGTGCTTTCCGCTGAGGATGACGCCACCTACAACAACATGGAAAAGGAGCTCGACGCTCTGACCACCGAGATCAAGCGCATGGAGCGCAGGGACGCTATCGAGGCTGAGCTTAATAAGCCTGTTGGCAGCCCACTTATCGGCAAGCCGGAAAAGCCCGAAGATGAAAAGGTCGGTCGCGCCTCTAATGCCTACAGAGAGGACTTCGGCAGGCACCTTCGCGGCAAGACGCTTCTGCATAACGTGCTCTCCGAGGGTACGGATGCTGATGGCGGTTATCTCGTTCCGGAGGAATTTGAGCGCCAGATCGTGACAACTCTTGATGAGGCTAACGTGATCCGTTCCCTCGCCAAGGTCATCACCACGAATAGTGAGCGCAAGATTCCTGTGGCAGCCTCTCACTCCACTGCACAGTGGACGCTGGAAAACGGCGCATATACTGAGAGCAACCCGACCTTCGGCCAGAAGCAGATCGATGCCTATAAGCTCACGGACCTCATCCGTGTGAGTCAGGAGCTCCTGCAGGATTCTGCTTTCGATCTGGAGAGCTACATCGCGGACGAGTTTGCACGTGCCTTCGGTATTGCCGAGGAGCAGGCATTCTGCGTCGGCACCGGCACCAACCAGCCTACCGGTATTTTCACCGCCAATGGTGGTACGGTCGGCGTTACCGCTGCTGCGACTACGGCAATTACTGCAGATGAGCTTATCAGCCTTGTCTATGCGCTGAAGTCTCCGTACCGCAGAAATGCCAAGTTCCTTATGAACGACTCGACGGTCGCTGCCATCAGAAAGCTCAAGGACCTCAACGGTGCCTATATGTGGCAGCCTTCTGTGCAGGCCGGTCAGCCGGACAGACTCCTCGGCTATGAGATCTATACCTCTCCGTATGTACCGACTATTGCAGCCGGTTCCCTCGCCATCGCCTTCGGTGATTTCCAGAACTACTGGATCGCAGACCGCGCTGGCAGAACGGTGCAGAGACTCAATGAGCTCTATGCTACCAACGGTCAGGTCGGCTACGTAGCTACCGAGCGCGTCGACGGTAAGGTGATCCTTGCAGAAGGCATCCAGCTTCTGAAGATGAAGGCATCCTGATGAAGGGAGGCGGCAGTAATGGACACTCTGCTTGAAAAGGTCAAAGCAAATCTGATACTGGAGCATTCCGAGGATGATGCGCTGCTGGAGATGTACATCACTGCCGCCAAAGCCTATGCGGAAAGCTATCAGCACATTGACGAAGGCTACTACTCAGAACACGATATGCCCGCCACCACCGAGCAGGCCGTAATTATGCTCGTGAGCCATCTCTATGAATCAAGGGATGGCTCCACTGGCGGCTTCTTTGCCGATAACGTGCAGGCAAGCCAGCAGGTATGGAATACGGTCAATCTGCTTCTCAGGCTGGACCGGGATTGGAAGGTGTGAGTATGAGCTTTGGAAAAATGAATGGATTTGCCGACATCGTGCAGATCACAAAAACGAAGGACAGCGAAGGCTTTGCTTCCACGACGGAAACGGTCCTCGCTTCTGTTCGTGTATACCGGGAAGGTCGTCACGGAAGTGAGCGCTGGGCAAACCTCGCTGCATTTTCTGAAGCGACTGACCTGTTTCGCTTCCGGACCATTCCGGGCGTCACTATTACAACGGAGCATTTTATCGACTGTGACGGTGACCGCTTTGATATTACCTCCGTGGAGAATGTCAAAGGTCGCGGGATGTATACGGAAATCTTAGCAAAAAAGGTGGTGAGCAGCATTGGCAAAAGCTGAAATAACAATGCCGGAGGAGTTTTTGAAACGCCTCTCCAAGCTCGGTGATAAAACGGATGATATTACCGAAAAGGTGCTGAACGCTGGCGGCGAGGTGGTCCTTGCCAAGGTAAAAAGCAATCTGTCCTCTGTCATCGGCAGGGATACGAAATATCCATCCCGCTCCACCGGAACGTTGGAAGGATCGCTGGGCCTGTCCTCTGTGAAAATGGACCGAAACGGCAATCACAATGTGAAGGTAGGTTTTGCGGAGCCCCGCGCAGGTGGCGGCAGCAATGCCAAGCTCGCCAACATCATCGAATATGGAAGACATGGCCAGCCTGCAAAGCCCTTTTTGAAACCGGCAAAATCGTCCTCCAAGAACACCTGCATTGAAGCAATGCAGAGAACCTTTGAAGAGGAGGTCGGAAAGCTATGAGCCTGTTGTCAGATTTACAAGAAACGCTCTCTGCCCTGTCCGTTCCGGTAGAAACCGGTGTGTTCACGGACGCGGCTCCGGCGCAGTATATCGTGATCGTTCCGCTTTCTGACAGCTTTGATCTGCATGCGGACAACGCTCCCGGCATCGATATTCAGGAGGCGCGGCTTTCGTTGTACTCACAGGGAAGCTATACCGGCGTGAAAAATGCTCTGGTGAAAACACTGCTTGCTGCAGGCTATACGATCACAAACCGACAGTATATCGGTTATGAAACAGAAACCGGCTACCACCACTACAACGTGGACGTGGCCCAATATTACGAAATGGAGGAATAAGTCATGGCTACAATCGGACTTGACAAACTTTACTATGCGCCCATTACAGAGAGCGCAAGTGGTAACGAGACCTACGGCACGCCTGTCCAGCTTGCCAAAGCGATCTCGGCAGACCTTTCCATTGAACTTGCGGAGGCCACGCTCTATGCGGATGATGGCGCTTCGGAGGTTATCAAGGAATTCAAAAGCGGCACCCTTTCTCTCGGTGTGGACGATATCGGCGCTTCTGCTGCTGCCGCGCTCACCGGCGTAAGGGTGGACAGCAACAACGTCATTATCTCTGCCAGCGAGGACGGCGGCGATCCTGTCGCTATCGGTTTCAGGGCAAAGAAATCGAACGGCAACTACAGGTATTACTGGCTGTATCGTGTGAAATTCGGTATCCCGGCCACCAATCTTGCCACCAAGGGAGATTCCATCACCTTCTCCACTCCGACCATTGAAGGAACGGTATACAGGAGAAACAAGGTGGACGGTGCAAACAAGCACCCTTGGACAGCAAACTTGACCGATGGCGAGACCGGCGTATCTGCTGAGACGATCTCCAGTTTGTACGGCGCAGTCTATGAGCCGACGTTCGCTGAATAAGGAGGTGCCCTATGGATACAGAACGCAGCACAATTATCAGAATCGGTGACGAGGAGCACACCCTGCTCCTTACTACCAAGGCGACAAAGGAAATCGCTGCCCGCTACGGCGGCCTTGAGAATCTGGGCGACAAGCTCATGAAATCGGAAAATTTCGAGATGGCGCTCGGAGAGATTGTCTGGCTCATTACGCTGATGGCTAACCAGAGCATTCTGGTCTATAACCTGAAGCATAAGGATGCGCCGAGAGACCTGCTCTCCGAGGAAGAGGTGGAGCTTCTTACCACCCCTCTTGATCTGGCCGACTACAAGACCGCCATCACCGATGCCCTTTACAAAGGCACCAAGCGCAATGTAGAAAGCGAGCCTGAATCAAAAAACGTGCAAGTCGAGTAAGTGACGAAGAGTTATTTACTCGACTTCTTTATTACGGCATCGCCCATCTCCATCTGTCACAGGATGAGGTGTGGCTGATGCCGTTTGGCTTATTACTGGACCTGTGGGAATGTCACAAACAATATAACGGATTCGCGGTTCCGAAGCGTGAACACTTTATTGATGACATTATCCCGGATGGAATCTGACGAAAGGAGGCGGCTAATATGGCTTCAGATTTCGGTTTGAAAATCGGCGTCGAAGGCGAGAAAGAATTCAAGTCGGCGCTGACAGAAATCAACAATTCAAAGTATTAAAGTCGGAAATGAACCTCGCCACCTCCGCTTTCGATAAGAACGAAAAATCCGTGGAGGCCCTTTCTGCTAAAAACGAGGTGCTCAATAAGCAGATCGAGGCACAGAAGCAGAAAATTGAAACCCTACGCTCCGCTTTGCAGAATTCAGCGGAGTCCTTCGGTGAAAACGATAAGCGTACCCAGAACTGGCAGGTGCAGCTGAACAATGCGGAAGCTGTCCTCAATGCGATGGAGCGCGAGGTTGAGCAGAACGAAAAAGCCATCGATGAGATGGGCGATGAAATGGATGACACCGAAGGCGACACTAAAGATTTCTCCAAGGCCATCGAGGATAGCGGCGATACCGCTGATGATGCCAAGAGCAAATTCGAGTCCTTCAAAAATGTCATCGGCACCGTGGCCAAGGCAACCGCTGCGGCTGTGGCGGCTATCGGTGCTGCTGCCGTTGCTGCGGGTAAAGCCCTCTGGAGCATGGCAAATGATGTAGCGGTGACCGGCGATGAAATCGATAAGATGTCGCAGAAAATCGGTATCAGCGCTGAGTCCTATCAGGAATGGGGATATGTTTTCGAGCGCTGCGGCACCGATGTTAATAACCTGCAGGCTGGTATGAAAACCCTGTCCGGCGTCATCGCAGATGCCGGTAACGGCTCATCCTCCGCTGCGGAGAAGCTGGCTGCTGTCGGACTTTCCATTGATGATCTAAACGGCAAAAGTCAGGATGAACAACTCTCCATCGTTATAGCGGCCTTGCAGGATATGGAAGCCGGTGCAGAGAGAACCTCTGCTGCGACGGATCTTCTTGGACGCTCTGCCACGGATATGGCAGCGGTCCTTAATATGACCGCTGAGGAAACGGAAGCCCTGAAACAGGAAGCAAACGACTATGGCATGGTCATGAGCAATGAAGCCGTGGCCGCCAGCGCTGCTTTCGAGGATAGTCTCACAAAGCTCACAGGCACTATGTCTGGCCTTAAAAACCGTATGGTCGGTGAACTGCTTCCGGGTATTACCCAGATTATGGATGGGCTATCCGACCTCGTTGCCGGAAATGAGGAAGCCGGTCAGGAGATTCAAGCTGGCGTAACCAGTGTCATAGAAACCATCAGCAGTATGATTCCGCAGGTGGTTCAGCTGATTTCCACTATTGCCGCTGCTGTCTTGGAAAGCGCACCTTCCATCATATCTGCGCTTGCTACGGGCATTATTGCTGCAATTCCTACGCTCATGCCAGTGGTACTGCAGGTCATTACAGAAATTATCGGTGCGCTGGTGGATCTGTTGCCACAGATCGTAGAAGCCGGTATTCAGATTATCGTTTCTCTGATAACCGGTATCGCGGAGGCCATCCCTACGCTCATTCCGCAGATCGTTGCGGTGGTCACCCAGATCGTACAGACTCTGATTGATAACCTGCCGCTGATTTTGGATGCAGCTCTGCAGCTGATCATGGGACTGGCTCAGGGCATTCTGGACGCGATTCCTGTTTTGATCGAAGCCCTGCCTGCGATCATCACCGGCATTGTGGACTTCCTGATCGGCGCAATTCCGCAGATCATCGATGCGGGTATTCAGCTTCTCACTTCGCTGGTATCGGCGCTGCCGGAAATCATCACAGCGATTGTGGCTGCTATACCACAGATCATTGACGGACTTTTGAACGCGATCCTTGGCAGCATCCCTCAGCTCATTCAGGCAGGCGTGGACCTGCTTGTGGCGCTTATTCAGAATCTGCCGACGATCATTACCACGATTGTAAACGCGATCCCGCAGATTATTTCGAGTATCGTGAATGCGCTGATCGGAAACATCGACAAGATCATTATGGCCGGTGTACAGCTTTTCGTGGCCCTGATCCAGAACCTCCCAACGATCATCGTGGAGATTGTAAAGGCGGTGCCTCAGATCATCTCCGGTATCGTCTCTGCTTTTACCAACAGCATGGGCAAGATTGTCGAAATCGGTGGCAATATCGTCAAGGGCCTCTGGCAAGGTATCCAGCAGCTTGCATCTTGGCTGTGGGATAAGGTCAGCGGCTGGATCTCCGGTATCTGGAACGGCATCAAGAACTTCTTCGGCATCAGCTCACCGTCCAAGGAAATGGCATGGATCGGTGAAATGCTGGTACAAGGTCTCGCTGGCTCCATTGATTCCAACGGTGATGAGGCGGTCGCGGCTGCCGAATCTATGGCGGATGATATCAACGGCGTTATGTCCGATCTTGCTGCGGATATGGGCTCGGCCCTTCCGACCAGCTTTTCTGTGGACAGCAGCGTGGGCTCGGCTATCACAAATGCCGCTGCCTCTTCCGGACTGTCTGGTTCTCTCGTGACGGTCCAGCAGATGATCGTCCGGAGCGAAGACGATATCCGCAAGATATCGCAAGAACTTTATAACTTGATTCAAACCGGTTCTCGTGCGCAAGGCCGGTTTTCTACTGCATAAGGAGGTGAGTCGATGGGCTTTTCATATAACGATACAGCTTCAGCTGATATGGGTATTCGCGCAAGGCTCACCTCTTGGCAGGTCTGTGGCAGCCTTCGTAATTACACCTCTGCCATCCCTGGCAGAAGCGGTGTAGCGGACTTTGGCGCGGATTTTGATTACCGGGAGATCAATGTTTCCTGCAACATCCCGCCTAAGAGGTCCTTTGCCGCCCTCGTCTCGGTGCTGGATGATATTTCACTCTGGCTCGATCCCGCTGACGGATTGAAACAGCTGGTGTTTGATGATGTCCCGGACAGATACTTTATGGCAAGGCTCCGGGAGAAGATTGACTGTGAAAGGCTGCTGGTCCGCTCGGCTGGCAGCTTTGACCTGAAATTCTTCTGCCCGGACCCATTTGCTTATGCTGTGGAGGATGAAGAATACACCATCTCTACCAGAGGCACTCATACGGTCAGACGCACAAAAGGAAATATCGCCTCGAATCCTATCTATCGGACTCAGGGTGTGATCACGTCTTCTTCCAGCAACTTTATCACCATCACGACGAACGGCTCTGAGCTGAAAATCGTGAATGCTTCCTTGGCATCCGGTGAGACGCTGGTGGTGGATACAGATATGATGACTGCCTATGTAGAGGACTCCAATGGGGATACCCTCCGAAATGGCCTGCCATATCTGAAAGAACTGAACTTTCCGACTCTGAATGTCGGTAATAACACGGTGGTAGTAGCCGCCAATAATGCTACCTTTACCAGCCTTGAGATAGAGGCAAAAAGCAGATGGAGGTGACGGCTTATGTCATTAAAAACAATATTGAATACGCAGGTCGCCTTCACCGGTGAATTTCCAGCGGAATATGCCAAGGACGGTCTCTGGCGCTTCAATGAGGATGCACCGGATTCCGATACCTGCCTTGCCGATTCCTCCGGAAAAGACAGAAAAGCATATATCAACAAATGGAGCGGCACGACAGCCTCTCTGACAGATGGCATCTTCGGCACCTATTTCCGGATGAACATCAATAACCCGTCCTCCGAGCAGACATATCTGCGGGTGACAAACGATGGTACGATTTTCTCCAACATTGGAGAGAGGATCATAGTCGGCGGCTGGATGCGTCCGACAACATACTCTGTTGGAAATACCTATACACCGCTTCTTTCCACACGTGCCGGTACTGGTAACCCGATCTTCTATTTGTCGCTTTATCGCGGCAGACCAAGGCTGATGCTATATAACTCATCCGGTTCTTTGATTCTGGACACCACTGTTACTCCTTCTTTTACCTTGGAAAACGCTAAGTGGTATTTTATTGCAGCGGTCATCGAACCTAACAATAACAAGGCTTGGTATGTGGTCGGAAACAAATCCACAGGAGAAGTTTGGACTTCTTCTGCGCTGACGATAAGTGGCACGCTGAACCGCTCTTGCACCGCTGACCTTATCTGGGGGATGTTAAATAGCTCCTATTGGTACGCTGGCGGCTTTGACGACTGGTTCTTGGACTGCGATTCAGAGCTTACCACAGTGGACCTTGCAAATTATTTCTTGTCAGCTGTCTGTGCAAATGCTGGTGATACCACTTCTGACGTGGACGGCCTGACCGAAGAAAATGCTGTCATCCTCCGGGCTTCCGGTGGTGTTTATCCTTCTGAGGGTGTTCTGACCACAGCGGCTGAGGAGTGTAACCTTTCCGGCAGCGGTCGCGTGTCCGTAACCAGCGAATATGTATCCGGCACCACGGCTGTTTCCCTCGTGGAAACCTCTACCAGTGATGATCTGGAGAACTGGAGTGATTGGGTAGCTGTGCCCTC
>JAHZFK010000027.1:0-9935 GCA_019421385.1 Clostridiales bacterium | reverse complement strand
TGACGGGAAACTGGCCTCTCCAAACCGGGCCTATATTCGGTTCCGGGCAACGCTCACTACAAGCGATACCAGCCTGACACCAAAGGTCGTGGATATCAGGCTCTATGATATTCCTCGCTCTCCCTATGAGAAGATTGGATACTCCCGACCTGTTGTGCTGGACGAGAACGGCGCATGGGAAGCGGTTCTCGAAAACGCTTATGACATCATCGTTACCGGCGAGATCAACGGCGAGGATACGCTGACCTTTAAAATCCCATACAAGGATGCCAAGCGTACTCATATCGACAGCGAGAAGAAAATCCAGATCGTAGACGACATCTATAAGGTGCGGACGGTCACGGATTCCAAGGATATGGACGGCAACTCCATCACAGAGGTCTATGCTGAGGCGGAGTTTTACGATCTGACCTTCTCCGTCCTGAAGGAAGAAAAGACCTTCGAGGCAGAATATCCGGAGGTCGCTATGGCTTATGCGCTTGCGGGAACCGAATGGTCAGTCGGAACTGTGACGGTACGCACAAAGCGCACATGGACCAGCTCGGAGAAAAACGCACTCTCCATCTTGCGTAACGTAGCTGACCTTCACGGCGGTGATCTGGTCTTTGACTGCGCCAACCGGCTCGTGCATCTGTTGGTGTTAAGTGGCAAGGATAGCGGCGCTCTGTTCGCTTATCGGAAAAACATGAAATCCATCGAGCGCGTGGTGGATACCCGCAGCCTCGTTACAAGGCTATATGCCGTAGGTGCGGAAGGTATGACATTCGCCAGCATCAACAACGGCAAGCCATATCTGGAGGATTTTACCTATACAACAGATGTGCGCATCTCTACACTGGACTGTTCCTCTTTCACCAACCCTTATCAGATGCGGGAGTATACAGCCATGCGGCTGGCACAGTATTGTAAGCCTACCATCTCTTACGTACTGAATGCGATGGACCTTTCTGTCCTGACCGGATATGAACATGAAGCATGGGAGCTTGGCGATTACGTGCGTGTGGAGGATGCAGAGCTCGGTCTTTCTGTCACCACCCGCGTGGTCCGCAGAGAATACAATCTGCAAGAACCGTGGAATACGGTGCTGGAGCTATCAACCACACTAAAAAATCTGGGGAGCTCTGCAAGCCAATGGGACAACGCAGCAGATACACTCGGCGGCACCAGCATGGTATCCAACAATGATATCCGTGAACTGGTGCCCTTCAACCTTCTGCGCAACTCCCGCGCCGATGATGAGCTGGCTTATTGGACGAGCTCCGGCTTTGAGGCTGACGGCGATAACGGCGCTTCCGGTACGGCATCCTTTAAGGCCGAAGGTGTCTCCGGTATGACAAAGAGTCTGTCGCAGACGGTATATCCTGCCAATCGTGACAGCTACACACTCTCCGCGCAGATTGCTTCCGAGAACTTAAAGAAGCTCTCCGATAGCTCTCAGGTTGGTATTGAAGTAGTTATTGAATATGAAGACGGAACCACAGAAACCCGCTTCATCGATCTGTATTAAAGGAGTCGCGTATGGCATATTTTTCAAAAACCTCGGCTAAGGTCGCGCCGGAACATTACGGATCTCGTGTCAAGTCAATCACGGTCCGCGTTTGCATTACCAACTGCACCGGCACCGTTTATATCACAGACCTGATGCTGCAAGTCGGTGCCGTCGCTACGGGATGGGTAGGACATCCCTGTGAGATTAAGTGGACGCTCGATGGCTGATCTGATCTTCACCCGCTTGGCGGAGATTATCAATAAAAAAGAAACGAAGCGCGTGGCCAGCATTACGGTGACTCCTACCATCACCGACTGCTCTGGCACCATCTGGTTTACGGACCTCATGTTGCAGGAAGGTCCTGCGCTGACCGGCTACACCCCGCACACGGAGAAGTGCCTCGCAGAATCCGAGAACGATCCCGTGTGGTTCAACGGCATCGTTCGTTCCGAAGAAACGGTGATCCTCTTGAACCTCGGCGGGACTTCTGCCGGACTGGATATTCATTTGTATCCCAAGCAGGCTCTTGCTGCCGATGAAATGCAGCTGGCACAAGGTGTCGGCGGCCAGCGGGCCTCTTTCCCGTTTGCCGTAGCCGCTGACGATGATGTAGCAATTCTGGCTTCCACGCAGGAATGCACACATAATGGGAACCCTGCTGTGAAAGAAGGATTTTATCAATACAGCGCGGCATGGGATTCCAAGCACCGGGTAACGCTTCCACAAGGGAAAACGGCCCGGTTACTTTTTGCTATGCAGGAAATGGACGATGGAGGTGAAATGCTCTGATGGATACGCTCAAAGGAAAGAAAATCATGGTGTGGACCTTCATGGGCAATGCACGCATGTATACGGCGCTTCGTAACTACGGCGACCGCATCAGCCAGATCGGGCTGTTCTCCTTCAAAGTCCAGGCGACCGGCGAAATTTACGAAAGCGGCGTAGCCATATCCGATATGCTCACCTACATCAATATGTGGCCGCATATCAAGTGGCTTCTTACAATCAGCAATGACGGTTACAACAGTATCTTTCGAGCCCTGCGCGATAATACGAACGGAGCGCAGGATACATTCCTCACGGAGATCGTCCGTATCATGCAAAAATATCCGTGGTGTGACGGCATCGACATCGACCTCGAAAAAGGCGATGGCTATTCCACCCATGCAGCGTCTACGGCCATGTTTGCCAACATCTATAACACGGTCAAAGGATACGATTCTTCAAAGCTCATGAACATCTGCCTTCCGGGTATGACTTCGGTCAACGGCTCGGTCGGCGGCGAGAACTGGTGCGTATATGCTGACCTGAACGCTTACTGCGATACCGCATCCATTATGAGCTACGGCATGGCATGGGCAGGCTCTGCTCCCGGTCCGGTCTCTCCGCGCTCATGGCTGGAGGGCATATACGATTATGCTTCGCAGGTCATGGACACAGAAAAGGTTTTTCTCGGCATGCCCGCTTACGGCTGGAACTGGCAGATCTATGATTTGCCCGCTAATATCGGCAAAACCTATCGCGGCACATCACAGACCTACTATGCAGCGCAGAACTGGCTGAAGGGCGTGTATAACTTTACGGACGATCAGCCCCCACAGCCCTTTATCCCTTTCGTCGGATATTGGGACGATAACAATAAAGGACCTTGGGCGCTGCCGCATGTATACGACTATATGGAGGGCCGGGATGCCACTGAACGCACCTATCCACAGCTCTCCGGAACATATAACGGCAGGCATTATCTGACGGCATACAGCAAGGAGCAATCGACAACTTTCGACAATATTCTCATCGACCGTGACGGCACTCCGGACAGTTATTCCGGTATTGTTTCTGTGGAAAACGGTGTGGTCACTCTCGGAGATAACGGAGCGGCGACTTACAATTTTACGGTCTCGACTGCTGGCACCTATGATATTGCTGTCCGGCTTTGCTATCCCTTCTGGGATAAGAACGGCATCTACGTTTCGATTGATGGATCAACGACGCACTATACGGAAAGCAGGCTCTGGTGGCCCTACTGGAGGACAACCTTCTGGACCACGCTTGCACGTGGCATTGCTCTTTCCGCAGGCAGTCACACCATCCGGATATCCGTAGATGTGAAAGGCGTGCAGTTTTATGGTTTCCGTATATGTGACTCCTTCTCGGAGGAGCCTTCTGCAGGGGACGCCACATATACGCTGGCACCGCGTCAATTCAAAGACGTAAACGGCGATATGGTCGGTCCTGCTACCGGCTTCAAGCTAACGCTGGAAATGCTGCGCAGAAAACCGGACTCCGCGCTTGTATGGTATGAGGACTTCCGGGATTACGGCGTGCTTGCCACAAACTACTGGACCACCCTCTCCGGAGAATGGGAGGTCTGGCGCTCTGAAGAATACTCGACAGAGCGAGTCTATTCTCAGCTTGAGGGAAGCGGCAAACTCGCGTGGAAATATGACGGCTTTTCTGATATTCACCTGCGGGCGAGGCTGGCTTTCTGCTCTGACGGAGGTGGCCGCGCCGGTGTTTTCTGCGGTGATCTGTTCTGCTGTCTGAACTATGACAATCAAGCCGTCGAGCTTTATAACGGTTCCACGCTCCTTGGAAGCTACAGCACTGACCTTGTCAAAACATCAGATACAGACCTGCGAGACAATCCCAGCATGTATACCGTGGAGATGCGTATTCGCGGAAACAAGGTGCGCGTTTATTCCGGAGCCTCTTACACGCTGCGGTTTACGGCAACGGTGAGCGGCTTCTCCGGAGGCTATGCGGGATACCGGTCAGACAGCCATTCCGTTTGTGAGCTCCTGCGCCTTGGTGATGCTTGGACCTATGAGCCCTATGAACGGTTTGATGTAATCATGCCGGACGGCAGCACCAAAAGCTACGGAAGAATATCCCGCAGCAACTGCACATGGGATAGTGAATTTCAGGTCTTTACCCTGACAGCCGATGTGGAAGAGTCCTCTACCCGAAGTGAGGACATCTCAATGGACTATGATTTCTTCCACTCCGACGTGATGACGAGCCTTTCCTGCGGCAACGATTACACGGCAAAAGTTATCCCGGTGGACATCAACATCTGGATATCACGTCTGTTCCTCGGTGACGCGGACGGCTTTTCCATCCTCTACTATCAGGATGTAGACAGCCTTGTCTATTGGGCGAATCAGGCCGCCTACCGCTGGAAACTGCGCGGCATGTGCATGTGGTCTCTCGGACAAGAGGACCTGCGACTATGGGAATGGCTCCCGAAACAAATATAAACCTTGTAAACAGGCGATTGCTCAGATGGGCAGTCGCTTTTTTAACACCAAAATGCAAAGGAGGACATGCATTATGAAAGAATTCTGGAACACGATTCAGCTCATATTCACCGCCATCGGAGGGTGGCTTGGCTACTTCCTCGGTGGGTGTGACGGGCTTCTCATCGCGCTGCTCATCTTCGTGGCTGTAGATTACATCACCGGTGTCATGTGCGCCATCGCGGATAAGAAGCTCTCCAGCGAGGTGGGCTTTAAGGGCATCTGCCGAAAGGTCCTAATTTTCCTTCTGGTGGGCATCGCCAACATTATCGATGTACAGGTGATCCAGACCGGATCGGTGCTGCGTACCGCTGTGATCTTTTTCTATCTCTCCAATGAAGGTGTGAGCCTGACAGAGAACGCTGCGAATCTGGGCCTGCCGGTGCCGGAGAAACTGAAAGCGGTGCTGGAGCAGCTCCATGACCGAGACACCGATGGAAAGGACGGTGAAAAGTAATGGCTTATACAAACAGCTCTATGGTGGTCTACACCAAACTCAGCCCGAATCACTCCGGGCAGCGAACAATGAATATCGACCGCATCTCCCCACACTGCGTCGTCGGCCAGTGTACGGCAGAGGGACTCGGTGACTGGTTTGCGCGAAGCTCCACGCAGGCATCCAGCAACTACGGAATCGATAAGGATGGGCGCGTCGGTATGTATGTAGAGGAGAAAAACCGCTCGTGGTGTACTTCCTCGAATGTCAATGACCAGCGTGCCATCACCATCGAATGCGCCAGCGATACCAAAGAACCGTACACAATGTACGATGTGGTTTATCAGACGCTGATCAAGCTCTGCGTGGATATTTGTCAGCGCTATGGGAAAAAGAAACTCCTGTGGCTGAGCGATAAGGATAAGACGCTGGCCTATACACCGGCTTCTGATGAGATGATTATTACCGTCCATCGCTGGTTTGCCAATAAGTCTTGTCCCGGCGAGTGGCTCTATTCCCGTCTGGGTGATCTGGCTAGCAAGGTTACTGCGGCTCTCGACGGCACCACCACAACAACGGAGCCTGCCGCTGCGACCAACAACGAGAAAGCTATCTGGGATTACCTTTACGGCAAGATCGGCAACGCCTACGGTGTGGCCGGTTTGATGGGCAACCTTTATGCGGAATCGGCGCTCAGGCCGAACAATCTGCAGAACACTTATGAAAAGTCGCTGGGCCTTACAGATGCGCAGTACACCGCTGCTGTCGATGACGGCTCATACACCAATTTCGTCAAGGATTCTGCCGGATACGGTCTTGCGCAGTGGACTTACTGGTCCCGCAAGCAGGCCCTTTTGGAATACGCCAAGGCAGCCGGTAAATCTATCGGTGATCTTGACATGCAGCTCGGCTTTATCTGGAAGGAGCTCTCGGGAGGATATAAGGCCCTTCTGAAAACGCTTCAGACGGCAACTTCCGTCACAGATGCTTCCACGGCGGTGCTGACGCAGTATGAACGTCCCGCAGATCAGGGTGCTTCCGTTCAGGCCAAGCGTGCAGGATACGGACAGACCTATTACGACAAGTATGCTGCCGCTGACTATCCGGAGAAGCTCACGAGCGGATATTACCGCGTAAGGAAAAGCTGGTCTGATACCAAATCGCAGCTCGGCGCATACCGTGTGCTTGCCAACGCCAAGAAACAGGCTGACGAGAATCCCGGCTACTATGTTTTTGCGAATGACGGTACCTGCATTTATCCGGAGAAGAACGCTGAAACCTATCTGGAATACACCGTAGTTAAGGGCGACTCCCTCTGGGGAATTGCACAGCGTTTTCTCAGCAAAGGCAGCCGTTACCCGGAGATCATGACTTTGAACGGCCTGACCTCCACCACCATTTACAGTGGTCAGAAGCTAAAGCTCCCGAACTAAGAGCCTATCCGCAAATAAAAACATATGGTAAAATAGCCACCAAAGGCGGTGGGAAAGATGGAGAAAAAGAGCTATAAGTCGTGGACAATATCGGATGCATTCTGGGAAGCAATAAAAGAGGAGATACCGCAACGACAGCGAATAGAAGGCAAAACATATAAGCGAAAACCCGGCGGAGGGAGAAAACCATTGTCTAAGCGACGGGTATTAGAGGGAATATTCTATGTTTTACGAACAGGCTGTCAATGGAAAGCAGTGCCCAAAGAATACGGTGCTGGGAGCAGCATCCATAAATATTTTCAGGAATGGGCAGCAGAAGGATTTTTTGAAAAGCTGTGGACAAAAGGACTGGAACGATACGATGAGTTGGAAGGGATCGGCTGGGAATGGCAAAGTCTGGATGGCTGCATGGTGAAAGCACCACTGGCCCTGGAAGCTGTTGGGAAGAATCCAACAGATCGAGGAAAAAATGGGGACAAAACGCAGTATACTGACGGATGAAAACGGACTCCCCCTGGCAGTTGTTCTTTCCGGGGCCAATACACATGATGTCAAACTGTTGGAAGATACCTTGGATCATATTGTAGTGCTACGACCGAAACCGGATGAGGAACACCCACAAAATCTGTGTTTGGATGCCGGCTATACTGGCAGTGGTGAAAAGATACGATTGCGTGGTTACACGCCCCATATTCGGCCCCGTGGCGAGGAGAAGAAGGAACTGGAGCGCAACCCAGACTTCCATGCCCGCCGTTGGGTCGTTGAGGTCACGCACTCTTTTCTCAATCGTTTTCGTAAATTGCTGGTTCGCTTTGAAAAGAAAGCTGCTAATTATTTGGCTCTCGTTCAATTTGCCTGTTCTGTTATTGTCTGGAGAAAATTCTTACATGTTCATCTTTAGCTATTTACGGATAGGCTCTAAATACTGTAATATTCTCACGGCCCATCAGGGATTTTTCCTTGGTGGGCCTATTTTTTTGTGCTTTCCTTCGTCAAAACAGGTCCACCGCCTCCAGTGGAAAGTGAGAGAAACCCTCTCGGACTGGAGGATATACCTATGACACAGATTACATTACCCGATGCCGACCTCGCCGCTGCTCTTGATGGAGTGACCACGGACCACTTCTTTACCAAGGAGCAATTTCAGCGGGATGTCGATTATTACAGAGCCCAGAGCATCGTAAAAACCATGCTGGATGCCGGACTTATTTCCTTGTCGCAATTCGACAAATTGACCGCCCTGAACCGGAAATCTTTCTCTCCGTTTCTGGCCGATATTATGCCGAAAATGACTTGATAAATATTGCTTTTAGAGTGATAGATAGACACTACCGAAGGGAGGTGAAACCGTGAAAAAGGTCACGAGATTAGGTGGAGACGTCAAGAAAAAATCCACCACTAAGGTCCTCCGGGTGGCAGCCTACTGCCGCGTTTCCACAGACAGCGACGCGCAGCTTGAAAGCCTCGAAGCGCAGAAAACCCACTATGAGAATTACATCAACGGGCGTGAGGATTGGGAGTTTGCAGGGCTGTATTTTGACGAAGGCATTTCCGGCACAAAAAAGGAAAAGCGACCGGCGCTGCTTCAGATGATCGCAGACTGTAAGGCCGGGAAGATCGACTTCGTAATCACTAAGTCCATCAGCCGCTTTGCAAGGAATACCACGGACTGTCTGGAGATGGTCCGAAAGCTCCTCGAACTGGACATTCCGATCTATTTTGAGAAGGAAAACCTGAATACCAGCTCGATGGAAAGTGAGCTCTTTCTCGCCATCTTAAGCAGCATGGCTGAGGGAGAGTCTACATCCATTTCCGAGAACAGCAAATGGTCCATCCAGAAACGTTTCAAGAACGGCACCTTCAAACTCAGCTATCCGCCCTACGGTTACGATTGGAACGGTGACCAGATGGTCATCAATCCGGAGCAGGCCAAGACGGTCCGCTGGATTTTTGAGCAGGTGCTTTCCGGCAAAGGCACACACGCCATTTCAGAGGAACTGAATGCAAATGGCGTACCTACCAAAAAGGGAGGACGCTGGACGCCAACAACGGTACGCGGCATGATCAGCAACGAGAAATACACCGGCGATGTGATTTTCCAGAAGACCTACACCGATTCGCAGTTCAATCGCCATGTCAATTACGGCCAGAAAGACCAGTACGCAATGGCAGATCACCACGAAGCCATCATCAGCCGTGAGATCTTTGAGGCGGCAAACGCTCTGGTTGAGCAGCGCGGCAAGGAAAAAGGCATTGTCAAAGGTAGTGAAAAATACCAAAGCCGATACTGCTTTTCCGGCAAGATCGTCTGCGGCGAGTGCGGCGATACCTTCAAGCGCCGGATACATTCCACCACGACACACAAATATGTTGCGTGGTGCTGCAACACCCACATTGAGGACAAGGACCGCTGCTCCATGAAATACATCAGGGACGACGCGGTCAAGGCAGCTTTTGTGACAATGATCAACAAACTGATTTTCGCCCACAGCATTATCCTGAAGCCCTATTTGGAAGCAATACGGAGCGGATGCAATGATGCACCTATGCGCCGGATTCAAGAAATCCAAACCCTGCTCTTGGAAAATGCAGCACAGCGAGAAACCCTGACCAAGCTGATGGCGCAGGGCTACATCGACCAGATTCTTTACAACGAAGAAAACAACACGCTTCTTTCGCAGGCGGACCGCTACCGGCAAGAAATGGATACGCTCAGCAAAGTCATCGGCGGTGGCGGCGCACACGTCAACGCAACGCAGGACCTTCTGCGGTATGTGGAAAAGGCCGCCATGCTGACGGACTTCGATGAGGCGCTATTTGAAAATACCGTAACCCGCATTAAGGTACTTTCCCGTGAGGAGATTGCCTTTGAACTAAAATGCGGGCTTACACTCAAGGAAAGGATGTGAACACATGGGACACACACCATACGGATACCGAATTGAGAATGGTATCGCGGTGATTGATGAAGAAGCTGCCGGAAAGCTCCGAAAGCTCTATGAAAACTACCTCACCGGCCTGAGCCTGAAGGACGCAGCGGCTGAGGCCGGTATCGACACCTACCACGGAACTGCCAAGCGTCTGCTTAAAACGCAGCATTACATCGGTGACGATTTCTACCCGGTCATCATCGACGAGACAGTCTTCCAGAATGTACAGGAGGAGCTGATGAAGCGGGCCGCTGCTCTTGGGAGGCTGAACCGGGCTTCGAAAGAAAAAGTGCTCAAGGCTCCTACCGTTTTTACGATCCGGGACATCAAAAAACGATTCGATAACCCGGT
>JAHZFK010000026.1 GCA_019421385.1 Clostridiales bacterium | reverse complement strand
CTCGCTACCTCCACCTTGGCAAGGTGGCGCTCTACCAGATGAGCTACAGCCGCATTTTGTATCGCGCCGAACTCATCAGCGCGATATCTATTATAGCAAAGACATAGTGTTTTGTCAAGCAGAAAAATGAAAAAAGATAAAAAATTTCATCGAGCCTTACGGGTGGCGAAATGAACCCGCAGGCATACAAGAAAATAGACAATTGCGGTCACTGGCAGAAGCAAAAGGGAGGACATGGGAAAGCGCTGCGCCAGCATATCGAGTGCAGTGCTGGTCGCCCAGAAGCTGGGCATGAGTGCAAGCGCATAAATATTGCACCGCCAGTATTTTTGGCGCCACTGTCGTCCGGTACTGGCATCCTGCGTTTGGATGGAACTGCACAGCCCAAGAAAAAGGGCGCACATGCCGATTTGTACGAACAGGCCGAGAATCGTTGGGATTTGATAATACGTTTGCTGCCACAGGTCGTAGATCATCAGGGCCGCGCCAAAGACATTGCCGCCAATGGTCAGGTTAAACAGCATGGGCGCACCGCGGAGCATCTCTGCAACAGATGGAATGGAATTGGTTTTGCATTCTGGGGCAGAAGGCTCGATATCCCGCAGCAGCCAGTCGGTCGTTACATCGAAATAGTCCGCCAGCGCGATGATTTTATCGGTGTCAGGCATTGTGTCGCCAAGCTCCCACTTGCTGACTGCCTGCCGCGATACGTCCAGTGTGATGGCTAACTCTTCCTGCGACAACCCGCGTTTTTTACGCAGATCGGTGATTTTTTCTCCCAGTGTCATGTTTGGTTACCTCCTTGGTTGGTGAGGTCATTTTATCGAAAAACCCGGTTGCATACCACCGTGTTTGGCTGGAAATTGCGCAACCGACGGTTGCATATGAAAAAACAGCGCGTTTTTTGCAGCAAACGCGCTGTTTTGTGACAGGTGAAACAGGCTGAGATCAATAGCCGAGCGGCTCGCCGATCAGCACGATCTCGCAGCGCTCCATACGCTGCGGCGGCCCCATGTGAATGACCATCGCGCGGCAGATGCGTTCCGGGCTGCGGCAGTCGTGGCATTTGCCATCGACCGCGCAAGGGGTGTTCTTTTCCAGCCGTTTGGCATTCAGGGGAGCGGCAACATTGCGCGCCCGGTCGATTGCACTTGTCAGATCGGGACACAGTTTGTTGATGCCGCAGACAAAGATGCAGCGCTTGGGGCCAAACAGCGTGCCGGAAACCCGGTTGCATGCGCCGTCAATGTTGACGACTTCACCGCTTTCGCTCAGCGCGTTAGCCGAGCTGAGATAGATATCCGGCGTCTGGAAAAACTCGCCCGACTTGACCCAGTGCCAGTGAACGGCGGTGCTATTGGAAAACGCCTTGGGGAAACCAAGCTGCTGAAGCGTCATCGAACCGCCCAGCGATACGGATTTACCGGCGCAGGTGTCAGTCAGGTAGGTGAGTGCGTCGGCCGCAGTCGGGAAGTAAGTAAAGCCAAAGCCACGCTGCGTAAATGCCTTGCAGATGGCATCTACAGCCAGCAGACCACGCTCAAACAGCGGCAGCAGTTCAGCGGGGCTGTGAACAAGCGCGTCCGCGCCTGCTGCGGTCAATTCATCGGCGGAGCGGAATCCCCATGTTACGCCGACAGCGGACAGACCGGCGTTTTTTGCGGTCTGCATGTCGGTCGCGCTGTCACCGATATACAGAGTGGTCATAGGATCGCCGCCCAGTTCGCGCAGCAGATGTAATGTGCTGGTGGGATCGGGTTTGCGCGGCGTATCCGGGCGTTCGCCATAGGTGATCTGCACCAGATCGCCAAAAAAGTACCGGATCAGGCTTTTGGCGGCCAAGTCATATTTGTTGGACAGCACACCGACCGAAACCCCGGCCTTTTTCAGCTGCCGCAGCAGCGGCAGGATGCCGTCATACGGTTGGGTGCGGTTCATCATGCGCTGGTTGTAAGCTGTGCGGAATTCATCCAGACAAGTGTCGATCATTGCCTCGGTGCGTTTGTTTTCCGGGATGCAGCGCTCGATCAGCTTGCGCACGCCGTTGCCGACGCGCACACGGGTTTCCTCTTCGGTCACGGCAGCAAAGCCACGGCGCACAATGGCGCAGTTGACGCTGTCGGTCAGATCACCCAGCGTATTGAGCAGGGTGCCGTCCAAATCAAAAATTGCGGTGGTAATTTTCATGCTATCGCTATCCTTTTTCTTGTTGCCGGGCGGGCTCAGCCGCGCATATAGGTCTTTGTGATCTCACCGAGCATAGCCGAAACCGTCGGGTTGAGCGCTTCCTTGCGCACGCGCCAACGCCAGTTTTTGCCGCCAATGGTGGCAGGGGTGTTCATGCGGGAATCCGCGCCCAGCGAAAGCAGATCCTGCAAGGTGGTCATGGTGATGCGCGCGGGGGAGGCCCATACGCTCTTGATCGCGCTCCAGCCCATCGCTTCGCTGTGCGAGGTGCGCAGATACCGGTAGGCAAATTGCTTTTCCGGCTCGGTGCAGATATCCATGATCTGCTCGCATACGGTCTGCGAATCGTGCGTAGAGGTGTAAACGATGCTGTTTGGTACAAAGTTGTGCGGCAGGTGCTCGTTATCACAATCGGGCGTAAAGCCGAAAATCAGCACCTTCATGCCGGGGAAACCGCTTTCTGCCAACAGCTCGCGCACCTCGTCGGTCATTTCGCCCAGATCCTCAGCAATCAGCGGCAGCGTGCCGAGCGCCTTCTCCATCGCATGGAACAGCTCCATGCCCGGACCTTTGCGCCAATGTCCCTTGATTGCGGTTTCCTCGGTTGCGCGTACTTCCCAGTAAGCGGCAAAGCCGCGGAAGTGGTCGAGACGCACCACATCGAACAGCGCCATGTTGCTCTTCATGCGCCAGATCCACCATGCAAAGCCCTCTGCACGATGCGCGTCCCAGTCATAAACCGGATTGCCCCACAGCTGACCTGTAGCCGAATAGTAGTCAGGCGGAACACCGGCGACCAGCTTGGGGCTGAGGTCGGTTTTCAGCTTGAACAGCTTCGGATGCGTCCATACGTCCACCGAGTCGGCGGAGACATAGATCGGAATATCACCAATGATTTGGATACCGTGCTCGTTGGCGTACTCGCGAAGCGCGGTCCACTGGGTAAAGAAAATATATTGCAGGAAAATGCGGAAGTCGATTTCGTCCCGCAGTTCTTCGGTTACCTTTTTCAGCGCATCGGGCTTGCGGTCGCGCACCGCTTTTTCCGGCCACATATAGACCGGCATATCATGGTATTTCTCTTCTTTCAGAGACATAAACAGCGCGTAATCCGGCAGCCATTCTGCGTTTTCTTCGGTAAATGCCGCAATCTTTTTGCGCATGACGTCGTCCACGCGGGAGTAAGCCTTGCGGAACAGCGGCCAGCGGGTATCGGCCAGCTGTTCAAAGTCTGCTGTGTCTGGTGAAGCCTCGAAGTCGCCTGCCTTGACTTCGGCTTCGGTGAGAAGTCCGTCCTCGACCAGCAAATCAAGATCGATCAAATACGGGTTGCCAGCTGCGGCGGAAAAGCACTGGTAAGGCGAATCGCCGAAGCCGGTATGCCCAAGCGGCAGCACCTGCCAGTAGGTCTGGTGTGCGGCTGCGAGGAAATCAACAAATTCATAGGCGGTTTTGCCCATGGTGCCGACGCCGTGCGGCGAGGGCAGGGAAGTGACGTGCGCCAGCACGCCGCTGGAACGGTGAAACATACAATACATCCCCCAATAGAGTATAGTGGTATTATAGCGTGTTTTATGGAAATTTGTCAATTTTACTTGCCAAGCGTGCAGACGCAGGATATAATGAAAAGGCTGAAAAATATACAGGAAAAAGGGGAATTTGACGCATGAGAATGCGCAAAAAGAAAAATCTTGATATTCGCTTCGCAGCTTGCGCGGATGTGATGGCATTTGAGCCGAAGGAAAAGCGCGGCAAATGGCGTGCGTTGTTCGGAAACGACCATCCGCTGCATGTGGAAATTGGCTGCGGCAAGGGGCGTTTCGCTATCGGGATGGCAGAGCAGCATCCGGATATCAACTTTATTGCGGTTGAGCGGGAGGAAGGTGCGCTCATCATGGCGGCGGAACGCTGCCAACAGCATCCACTGCCCAACCTGCGGTTTGTGTCGTTTGATGCAGCGGAGCTGCGTGATGTGTTCGCGCCCGGCGAGGTTGACCGCATCTATCTGAACTTTTCCGACCCGTGGCCGCCCAATCGACAGCGCAAGCGCCGTTTGACATGGCGTGCGTATCTCGAGGTATATGACGAGATCCTCAAGCAGCAGGGCGATATCTGTTTCAAAACCGATAACCAGCGGTTCTTTGAGTGGACGCTGGCCGAGATTTGCCAATTTGGCTGGTTGATCCAGAATATTTCGCTCGATCTGCACAACTCGGATTTTGAGGGCAATGTAATGACCGAATACGAAGAGAAGTTCTCGTCCGAGGGTGCTCGCATCTATCGTCTGGAGGCGAGACGTCGTCTACCGGAATTCCTGCGCAAGTGAAAACAAGAGAAGCAGCCTGTGGGCTGCTTTTTTATTCTTGACATATGCCAGAAATATGCTATCATAGAATTATAACCGGCATATGTCGGAAACAAATTTCGGAGGCGCAATTCCATGAAAATCGCAGTCACTTATGAGAATAGCCAGATCTTCCAGCATTTTGGACACACTGCTCAGTTCAAAGTATATGAAGCGCAGGATGGGAAAATCCTCTCTTCTCAGGTCGTAGATACCAATGGCAGCGGCCATGGCGCGTTGGCAGGCTTCCTTGCGGCGCAGGGCGTGGATACGCTGATCTGCGGCGGTATCGGCGGCGGTGCACAGATGGCGCTGGCAGAAGCGAATATCCGTCTGCTCGGCGGCGTGCAGGGAGATGCAGACGCAGCGGTGGAGGCGTTCCTGTCCGGTTCGCTGCAGTATAACCCGGATGTCAAGTGCAGCCATCATGAGCATCACGGGGAAGGGCACGACTGCTCCTCGCATGGCGACCACCACTGTGGCGGACATTGCCACGGTTAAGCGATGCCCAGACCGAAAAAATGCCGCCGTGTGTGCGGCTTGCCAGCTTGTCGGGAATTTGGCCCGCACGGCATGAGGTGTGCCGGTGAACCGATCACGATGGGGCTGGATGAATATGAGGTCATCCGTCTGATTGATCTGGAGGGATTGCAGCAGGAGCAGGCGGCCGTCCGGATGGGGGTCGCACGCACAACGGTGCAGTCGATTTACAATACAGCGCGGCGTAAGCTGGCGGACTGTGTGGTAAACGGTAAGCTGCTGCGTATCGAAGGCGGTGATGTTGAGGTGTGCGAAAAACGCGCGCACTGTATGCGGCATGGCTGCTGCGGACATCATAGCTGTGCAAAACAAAAACCGGAAGGCTGAAGCCTTCCGGTTTTTTATTACAGTTTGGTATACCCACGCGGAGTGACGATGGCGTCCAGCGGTACGCCGGCCGCGCAGGCAGGACAATTTTTGCCGCGCACGAAGTTGTGATAATGCGGGAAATCCGCACCAGAGAACAGGCTGAAAACCGGCTTGCCGTCCAGTTCGGAAATGTTGGAGAACAGCGCCGAATATCCGGCGACACGGCCGCCGTAATATTCAATGCACTCGCGTGTTTGCGAAAGGGTCTGACCAGTGGAAGCGGTATTGACCAGCACCAGCACGTTTCTGTGTTCGATCATGGGACGCAGGTTGTCCGCAAACATAAACTGACCGTTGACATTGCTGTCCGGCTCGACCAGATAAATGGTTTTGTTGGTGTTCAGGCTGCCGATACCGGAGTTGGCAAGTTCCTTGGCGATATACGCGCCGATGTACTCTGTGCCCTCGAGGCAGAGTAAGGTGTCCACGCTGATGGAGGAAAAGTGGAACGCGATGCTGCGCGCAGCTTCGAGTGCCATGGCCATATTGTGCTTGATTTCGGACATGTCGACATAGTAATTGATATGGGAATGGTTGGTTGCGAAATGACCCGGGATCGCATCTGCATACAGACGCTTGTTGGAACGGGAAATGATACGGATCGGCTGCTGCATAAAAAACCACCTTTCTTTGTCCGTTGTAAAATCACAAGCTTATTATAGCGCAATTTTATCAGCAGGGCAAGAAAAAGCGAAGTCGGGTTTGTGGAAGACGGCAATAAAAAGACCCTGCTGCAAAATGCAGCAGGGTGTAAGATCGAAAGATTAAAGCGCAGCCTTAGCCTTCTCAGCGAGCGCTGCGAAAGCAGCCTTGTCGTTGACAGCCAGATCCGCGAGCATCTTGCGGTTCAGGTCGATGCCAGCCTTCTTCAGACCGTTCATGAAGCGGCTGTAGTTCATGTCGCAGGACTTAGCAGCAGCCGAAATACGGGTGATCCACAGACGGCGGAAGTCGCGCTTCTTGTGCTTACGGCCAATATACGCGTACTTCAGGCTCTTCATAACCGCCTGGTTGGCTACACGGTAGTGGGTAGACTTGGCACCCCAGTAGCCCTTTGCACGCTTGAGGATCTTCTTTCTTCTTTTGCGCGTCATCATTGCGCCCTTAACTCTTGCCATTGTAATTGCCTCCTATATGAAAGATGTTGTTACTTACTTATACGGCAGCAGACGCTTGAGCTGCGCTACGTTCGTGGAATCCGCGAAGCCTTCCTTGCGGAGGTGACGCTTGAGCTTGGTCGTCTTACCATGGCCGTTGAGCAGGTGACGCTTGCCAACATGGCCGCGCTTGAACTTGCCGTTCTTGGTTACGGAGAATCTCTTCTTTGCACCGCTGTGCGTTTTGATCTTAGGCATAAGGTTTGCTCCTCTCTGAATTTGCGCGCTAGGCGCGTTTTAGTTTACTTGTCCTTAGCGGGCGCCAGAAACATCAGCATCTGACGGCCTTCGAGCTTGGGCTGCTTTTCTACCGTGCTGCATTCCGCGCACAGCTCCGCGAAGCGATGGAGCAGATCCTGACCGAGCGACGCATGTGTGACCTCGCGGCCGCGGAAACGAACCGAAACCTTGACCTTGTCGCCGTCCTTAAGGAAACGGCAGGCGTTTTTCACCTTGGTGTTCAGGTCGCCAACGTCAATGTTGGGGGTCAGGCGAATCTCTTTGATCTCCACGACGCGCTGGTTCTTGCGCGCTTCCTTTTCACGCTTGGCTTGTTCAAAACGGAATTTGCCGTAGTCCATGATCTTGCAGACCGGCGGCTTCGCCTGCGGGGCAATTTTCACCAGATCCATACCCTTTTCCACGGCGGCATCCTGTGCCTGCTGGATGGGAACAATGCCGAGCTGCTGACCGTCGTCGCCGATCAGACGGACTTCCTTGTCGCGGATCTCTTCATTGATTTGATGTTCCATGCTGCTGATTGGTAAGCACCTCCAAACGATAAATGGGTTAAGACAAAAAAGAAAAAGGACCGATCGAAAGCGACCGTCCTCCATGCATAAAACGCAAACCCGTACCCAACGGATTTTTTGCTTTATTGACCCGTTTGCTGAAAACGCTGCGGGTGAGGACATTGCCTTCTTCCTTGTTACCTGAAATACTATATCAGAAATGAAAGGTAAAGTCAAGGCTTTATTTCGGTTATTTTAACTGGTATGATATTTCGCACAGGCAGCATACTATGACAGTACGGTGCTCCAGAATGGGGCTTTACAAAAAGGACTCGATTTGTTATGCTTAAAGCAGGAGAAGGATTCTCCGCACAGCCTGAATTTGAACCATAAGGAGGTGCCGGATCGTGAGCGAGGAATACGGCAACGATTTTGTCACGCTGATTGATGAGGACGGCAACGAAGTTGAGTTTGAGCACATCGACACCGTGGAATATCAGGGAACAACCTATCTGGCCTTTATCCCGGCGGAGCTTTCCGTTGAGGAAGATGCAGAGGTTGTTATCATGCAGATCGTAGAGGAAGACGGCGAGGAAATGCTGGAAGCGGTTGAGGATGACGAGATCGCGGATGCAGTATTTAATATTGTAATGGAACGCGCCGAGGCGGAAGAGGAAGAATAAGATCACCACCACAGACGGCACGGATCAGTCAAATCCCTGCCCTGTGCGACAGCAGCCCTTTTTTAACCCACATTTTTAGTACGGGATTTCGGAAAGTTTTGGCATCGAGCAGCAGGCCTCCCGGGTATACACGGACGTTGGAAGCGCAGACATGCCAAACAGAAAACCCACCTGCATGAGTCGTGCAGGTTACTAATTGGGCTGCATCGGCAGGGCGGGGTATTATTATACCCAAAAATTGGTTGATCCCGGTGCCCGCCTAAGCGGCTGGTAAATAATTTGTTACATTTGTGTAACTTTACAGGAATTTTATTTGCATTTCTTGCGTAAGATGATATAATGATACAAAGAGAGTATATAAAGGAGGTGCAGAAAGCATGAGACATCTTAGAATCCCCCAGCAGCCCGACCGCCCGGATATCGACGATCTGATTTTCGGTGATGAGCATGAGACGCATAGCGATAAGTAAAACGCTTACGGATATGTCCACGCAGGGAGCGCATGCTGGAAGGGGATGCGGCCGCGTGGTTTTTTTATATTTATTCCCAGGGAAATAAAAAAGGGAGATCCATTCTAAATATGAAAAAATGTCTCGCAGAAGGGTGATGCCCGAAACGGAAAACCGTTTCGGGCATTTTTTATACACACGTATTGCAATGTAAGGAGAGTAGGACAGAGCACTGGTGCGGTTGACGCTTCGGTTTGATTCTGTTAGGATAATCGAAGTGGGAAGGGGAATGGTACTGTGTCGCTGGATTTGACCAAAGGAAGCATTACTCGGCGGCTGTTGTTGTTTGCGCTGCCACTGATGATCGGTAATCTGCTGCAGCAGCTATATAATGTAGCAGATACATTGATCGTGGGTCGGTTTTTGGGAGCGGATGCGTTGGCAGCGGTTGGCTCCGCTTATACGCTGATGGTGTTTTTGACTTCGATCCTGTTGGGGTTGTGCATGGGCAGCAGCGCATTTTTTGCCATGCAGTTTGGCAAACGGGATATGGAGCGGCTGAAAAATAGTTTATTCCTGTCGTTTCTGTTGATTGGCGTTGTTGCGCTCATCATGAATGCGCTGGTGTTTGTCGGACTGGACTGGATCGTGAAGGTACTACAGGCGCCCGATACGGTGGCGCCGCTCATGCGTCAATACCTGTTCTACATCTTTTTTGGCATATTGGCGACGTTTCTCTATAACTTTTTCGCAAATCTGCTGCGTGCGGTCGGCAATTCGGTTGTGCCGCTGGTGTTCCTTGCGGTCTCTGCGGTGCTCAACATTGCGCTCGATCTATTATTTGTGTTGGTGTTTCGTTGGGGGGTGACGGGTGCAGCGGTTGCGACGGTGATTGCGCAGTTTGTTTCCGGCATCGGTATTGCTGCATACTGCCTGCTGCGGTTTCCGGAACTGCGGGTGGAGCGGCGGCACATGCGCTGGGATCGTCAGATCATCCGTGAAATCGCCGGTTTGTCCGTGCTGACCTGTGTGCAGCAGTCAGTCATGAATTTCGGTATCCTGATGGTGCAGGGCTTGGTCAACAGTTTCGGCAAAACCGTCATGGCGGCGTTTGCCGCAGCGGTCAAAATCGATTCCTTTGCTTACATGCCGGTGCAGGATTTCGGCAATGCATTTTCCACGTTTATTGCGCAGAATTACGGGGCAAGGGATGAGGAACGCATCCGTCGCGGCATCAAAAGCGCAGTGGGAACGGCGTTTGTGTTCTGTGTGGTCATCAGCATGGCAGTATGTGTGCTGGCGCGTCCGCTGATGGGGTTGTTTGTTCAGCCGGAAGAGACGGCAATCATGGCGGTTGGTGTTGGTTATCTGCGTATCGAAGCGTCTTGCTATTTCGGCATTGGTTTGCTGTTTTTGCTGTACGGTTTCTACCGCGCGGTCAAGCGGCCGGGCATGTCGGTGGTGCTGACGGTGATTTCACTGGGCACGCGCGTGCTGCTCGCTTATGTGCTGTCCGCCGTGCCGTCCATCGGGGTGACCGGAATTTGGGTTGCTGTGCCGATCGGCTGGGCGCTGGCTGATTTGGTTGGTGCAGCGTATTATTGGAAAAACAAAGCGCGGCTGCTGCATATGGAAACATAAAAAGGTCCTGCCAAACTGGCAGGACCTTTTGGTTTTCAGGTGCCGAAATAGCTGAAATGCATGTAGTCGCGCTTGCTGCGCCATGCGTTGCCGCCCCACAGGAAACCGTGGTTGATGAACGCGTTATACACATCGCCGCCTTCGGGGATGGAATAGGGGTCTTCACCCGGCAGCCAGTAGGAACCGGTGGTCGGGGTCAGGGAACCGTCCTCGTTGATGGTTGCCTCCATATTCTCATTCCAGTTGATGTCCACTGCGGTGCCCTGCGAATGCTCGCCCGTACGCCAAGAGTAGCAGCCGACATCCTTGATCGGGAATTGCTCATCGCCGTTATAAATCTCTTCGAAAACTGCTTCGTAGATCGGGGCAAGATTGCGGTTTACCTGCAAATAAGCCGTGCCCGAGGTCTTGGTGCCGTCTGCCTGCAAGCGCCAGACCGGAACCGAGATTTCGACCATGTTGGCTTCGGCTTCCTCGGCGGTTTGGTATTTCTCGCCGCCTACACCATAGACCAGTTCCATCTTTTCCTCGTCGGTTTGCGGCAGTGTTACATCCGGATCATCCCACGGATCTTCGGGCGTAACGGATGGTTCTGTCGACGCATCTTCAAAGGCAGAGCAGAAGCGGGTTGCCATGATGAGCGCCTGCTCGCGGGTCGCGGTGCCGCTGGGGGCAAGTATGGTGGTTTCCCCAGCAGCGGAAATGCCGTTGACCACGGTGTTGTCCACCATGGTAATCATGGCATCGACAGCATAGGATTTGATTTCGGGCACATCTGGATAATCTTCGATGCAAGCGTCGCCTGCAATTACAGGGGCGTCAATGCCGGAGGCCTCCAGAATATTGTACAGCATCACGCAAAGATCTTGCCGTTCGATCTCGGCATCCGGATCGAAGATGCCGTCGCCGCGTCCGTTGACCAAGCCAAGCTCATAAGCCGCGACTACATTTGGATCATCGCAATCGCGGAAGGGCTTTTTGCCGGAAGCAAAAACCGCCTTGCCGCTGACAGCCTTATAAGCGTTGACCGCAATGCCGCAAAATTCGGCACGGGTGATGGCGCCGGTTGCGCTGCGCGTTTCCAATGTGCTGGGGATCAGTCCGGCTTCCTGTGCAGCGGCAACGCCTTCCTGCGCCCAAGCGGAAACGCCGGACAAGGCGCCGGCTTGCGGAGTGAGCAGCACGCCGAGC
The DNA here is from genome assembly GCA_019421385.1 of Clostridiales bacterium. Taxonomy (GTDB): domain Bacteria; phylum Bacillota; class Clostridia; order Oscillospirales; family Butyricicoccaceae; genus Agathobaculum. The sequence continues at coordinate 26,184 of JAHZFK010000026.1, read as the reverse complement.
AATGCGAGTGTGCCGGCGCGGCGAATAAACGAGTGTGTCATAACAAATGGGGCCTCCTTGGGGAATGAATATAGATATAACGTATTTTAATCAGAATGGCGGGATTGCATTTTGTAAAAAATAAGTAAAAAAGAAACTTATTCACAATATCCACAAGCTTTTCCACAGAAGATGTGGATAGCTAACCGCCGATCACCCGATCAAGCGTGCGATATTGCAGCGCTTCGGCGAGGTGCTCCGGGCAGATGGTGGCACTGCCTGCCAGATCGGCAATGGTGCGTGCCATGCGCAGCACGCGGTCATGCGCGCGTGCGGTCAGTCCCAGCCGCTCAAAGGCGGCGCGAAACATGCTGGACGCTTCTTCAGTCAGCGGACAGCAGTCCGATAAGCGGGCAGGGGGAAGGTTCGCGTTGCAAATATCCAAGCCTTGCCGTTGGTATTGGATTTCGCGCGCCGCCATGACGCGGGCACGGATTGCTTCCGAAGGTTCTTCGGCAGCTTGTCCGCGGGCGGCAAGCGCTGTGTATTCGACGGGCTGAACCGCAATTTGCAGGTCGATCCGGTCAAGCAACGGGCCGGACAGACGGCGCAGATATTGCTGCACGGATGCTTTGGAGCAGGTGCAGCGGTCGGTGCCGTACCAGCCGCAGCGGCAAGGGTTCATGGCTGCGATGAGCTGAAAGCGTGCGGGATAGGTGACCTGTCCCGCGACTCGGGAAATCGTGACCGTGCCATCCTCAAGCGGCTGGCGCAGTGCTTCGAGTACGTCGCGGTGAAACTCCGGCAGTTCGTCCAGAAACAGAACGCCGCGATGCGCCAGCGAAATCTCGCCCGGTGTGGGCAAGCGGTTGCTCACGCCCGCGCCGCCCGCCAAAGCGGCGGCGGAAGTCGTATGGTGCGGTGCGCGGAAAGGGCGGGCAGCGCGACCGACGGCTTCCTGCCCGCGGCCGACAGCCGACCAGCCTCGGATGACTTCCAGACGTGCATTGTCAGACAACGGTGGCAGAATGGTGGCAAATCGCTTGGCCATCATACTTTTACCCGAACCGGGCGGTCCGGAAAGCAGGATATTATGTCCGCCGGCTGCAGCGATCTCCAGCGCACGTTTGACGGCATGTTGTCCCATCACATGGGCAAAATCCAGCGTATCGTCTGGTGGAGGAGGCGGCTCGGGCGGTGGACATGGTGCCAGTAGCGCGCGACCAGACAGGTGCGCAATCAGTGCGGGTAGGCTTTCGACCGGAAGAACCGTGATGCCTGTGGCATAGGAAGCCTCCTGCGCATTTTGCACTGGCACATAAACCGTGCGGAAACCGGCATCCCGTGCAGCAAGTGCCATGGAAAGTGCACCGCAGACCGGGCGCAGCAGGCCGGACAGGGAAAGCTCGCCCAGAAATACCGCGTCCTGTGGCAGCGGGTCGATCTGACCGGTTGCCGCGAGAATGGCTAATAATATAGGAAGGTCATAAGCCGTCCCCGCTTTGCGGGTGTCTGCCGGAGCGAGGTTGACGGTGACGCGGGAAACCGGCCAATCAAACGAGCAGGCTTTCACAGCAGCGCGTACCCGTTCCCCGGCTTCTGCGACCGCACCAGTCGGCAGGCCGACGACATCCAGACGGGGCAGACCGTTCGAGGGCAGGCATTCGACGGTGACAATATAGCCGTCGATTCCGCTCAGACCGGCGGAAAAAACGCGTGCAACCATCGAACTCCCTCCCATGTCGCTGAAAGACTTACTGTATCAATATACTACAATTTTGTCGATTCCGCAATGCAAAACGACAACTGCAAAGGAATTGTAACATTTTGGAACACCATGAGATTGTTGTTTCACAATGCGAAATTTCTATCAATAATCGGGAAATTGTTACGAATTTGTCATATTTGGTGTTTACATTTTTGGTAAGGAGTGATAGAATAAAAACGGCCGGTGGAGACGGCTTTTTCCCGTGTCAAAAAGCGGGCGAAAAGGCTTTTCACCCCTTCAGCATGTTATAACTGAATAGGAGGATATAAACATGGCAAGAAAGATGAAGTCCATGGACGGTAACACCGCTGCGGCACATGTGTCGTATGCGTTTACCGAGGTCGCGGGTATCTATCCGATCACCCCGTCCAGCCCCATGGCAGACAGCGTAGACCAGTGGGCAGCCGCAGGTCAGAAGAACATTTTCGGTACTACCGTTAAGGTGATCGAAATGCAGTCCGAGGCGGGCGCCGCAGGTACGGTTCACGGCTCTCTGGCAGCCGGTGCGCTGACCACGACCTACACCGCATCTCAGGGTCTGCTGCTGATGATCCCGAATATGTACAAGATCGCGGGCGAATTGCTCCCCTGCGTGTTCCATGTTTCCGCGCGTACGGTTGCATCCCATGCGCTGAACATCTTCGGTGACCATTCTGACGTTATGGCTTGCCGTCAGACCGGTTTCGCTATGCTGGCTGAGACCAACCCGCAGGAAGTAATGGATCTGGGTGCTGTTGCGCATCTGGCAACCATTAAGTCCCGCGTTCCGTTCATCAACTTCTTCGATGGCTTCCGTACCTCCCACGAGATCCAGAAGATCGAGGTTTGGGATTATGAGGACCTGAAGGACATGTGCGACATGGACGCTGTTGAAGCGTTCCGCAAGCGCGCTCTGAATCCGGAGCATGCAATGATGCGCGGCTCGCACGAGAACGGCGACGTATTCTTCCAGCACCGCGAGGCTTGCAACAAGTTCTATGACGCGGTTCCGGAAGTGGTAGAGGAGTACATGGGCAAGGTTAACGCTAAGCTCGGCACCAACTACCAGCTGTTCAACTACTACGGCGCTGCCGATGCTGACCGCGTGATCATCGCGATGGGCTCGATCTGCGACGTAGCAGAGGAAGTTATCGATTACCTCAACGCACACGGCGAGAAGGTTGGCCTTGTCAAGGTTCGCCTGTACCGTCCGTGGCGTGCGGACAAGCTGCTGGCTGCTATCCCGGAGACTGCCAAGAAGATTGCGGTTCTCGACCGCACCAAGGAGCCGGGCGCACAGGGCGAGCCGCTTTATCTGGACGTTGTTACCGCGCTGGCTAACGCTGGCATCACCGATAAGACCGTCATCGGCGGCCGTTACGGTCTGGGTTCCAAGGATACCCCGCCGTCCTCTGTCTTTGCGGTATACGAAGAGCTGAATCAGGCTGAGCCGAAGCGTCAGTTCACCATCGGCATCAACGACGACGTGACCTACCTGTCCCTCGAGGAGAAGCCGGCGCCGAACACTGCGGCGGAAGGCACCACCGAGTGCAAGTTCTGGGGTCTCGGCGGCGACGGCACCGTTGGCGCAAACAAGAACTCCATCAAGATCATCGGCGACCACACCGATAAGTTCGTTCAGGCGTACTTCCAGTACGACTCCAAGAAGACCGGCGGCGTTACCGTTTCGCACCTGCGTTTTGGCGACAAGCCGATCAAGAGCCCGTACTACATCAATAAGGCTGACTTCGTTGCCTGCCACAACCCGTCCTACATCACCAAGCACTTCCCGATCGTGCGTGACGTTAAGCCGGGCGGCGTGTTCCTGATCAACTGCCAGTGGACGCCCGAAGAGCTCGAGCATCATCTGGCGGCTTCTGAGAAGCGCTACATTGCGAAGAACAACATCCAGATCTACACCATCAACGCGATCGACCTCGCGATTGAGATTGGTATGGGCAAGCGCACCAACACCATCCTCCAGTCCGCTTTCTTCACGCTGGCTAAGGTTATGCCGCAGGAAGAAGCAATCGGCTACATGAAGGATGCTGCGACCAAGTCCTACCTGAAGAAGGGCCAGGATATCGTTGATATGAACCACAAGGCGATCGACGCCGGCGCTACTGCGTTCGTCAAGATCGACGTTCCGGCTGCTTGGGCTGACGCTGTTGATCCGGAAGATACCCGCGATCTGCAGGGCCGTCCGGAAGTCGTCAAGATGGTCAAGGATGTTATGGAGCCGATCGGCCGCATGGACGGCGACTCCCTGCCGGTATCCGCTTTCGCAGGCGAGCATGTTGACGGTTCCTTCGAGCACGGCGCTGCCGCTTACGAGAAGCGTGGCGTAGCGGTTACCGTTCCGTCTTGGAATCAGGATACCTGTGTACAGTGTAACCAGTGTGCTTATGTCTGCCCGCACGCGACCATCCGTCCGTTCGCGCTGACCGAGGAAGAGGCTGCTGCTGCTCCGGCATCGACCAAGATCGTCGACATCAAGGCCGGCAAGGGCAAGGGCGTCTACAAGTACACGATGGTCGTTTCTCCGCTGGATTGCATGGGCTGCGGCGTATGCGTTGGCGTGTGCCCGACCAAGTCCCTCACTATGGTTCCGCAGGATCAGGAAGCTGCTCAGCAGGATGCATTCGATTACTGCGTAGCGAAGGTTTCCGAGAAGGCCGACATGATCTCGACTGCTTCCGTCAAGGACAGCCAGTTCAAGAAGCCGCTGCTTGAGTTCTCCGGTTCTTGCGCAGGCTGCGCTGAGACCTCTTACGCTCGCCTGATCACGCAGGTTTGCGGCGACCGTATGTATATCTCCAACGCGACCGGCTGTTCGTCCATCTGGGGCGGCCCGGCTGCTACCAGCCCGTACACCGTTGACAAGGACGGCCACGGCCCGGCTTGGGCAAACAGCCTGTTCGAGGACAACGCAGAGCACGGCCTCGGCATGTACTATGGCCAGCTGGCAATCCGTGAGCGCCTGATCTCCAAGCTCGAAGAGATGGCTGCTGCGGACGCTACCCCGGCTGAGACCAAGGATGCGATCGCGAAGTTCATGGAGACCAAGGACAACGGCGCTGCGAACGCTGAGCCGGCTAAGGCTCTGGTTGCCGAGCTCGAAAAGGGTGCGGCTGCTGGCTGCGACGCTTGCAAGGAAGTTCTTGCGCATAAGGAATACCTCGCTAAGAAGTCCGTCTGGATCTTCGGCGGTGACGGCTGGGCTTATGACATCGGCTTCGGCGGTCTGGATCACGTCCTCGCTTCCGGTCAGGATGTAAACGTTATGGTATTCGATACCGAGGTTTACTCCAACACCGGCGGTCAGGCATCCAAGGCTACCAACATCGGTGCGGTTGCTCAGTTCGCAGCTTCCGGTAAGACCACCAAGAAGAAGAGCCTTGCTGAGATCGCAATGAGCTACGGCTATGTTTACGTTGCTCAGATCGCAATGGGCGCAAACATGAACCAGACCCTCAAGGCGATCGCGGAAGCGGAAGCTTATCCGGGCCCGTCCCTCATCATCGGCTACGCTCCGTGCGAAATGCACTCCATCAAGGGCGGCATGACCAACTGCCAGGCCGAGATGAAGAAGGCTGTCGATTGCGGTTACTGGAACCTGTTCCGCTTCAATCCGCAGCTGGCTGAGGAAGGCAAGAATCCGTTCATCCTCGAGTCCAAGGAGCCCAAGACGGAGGATTACCGCAAGTTCATGATGAACGAAGCGCGTTACTCTGCTCTGACTCGTTCCTTCCCGGATCGTGCGGAGAAGCTGTTCACCGAATCCGAGGCAGAGTCCACCAAGCGCTATGCACATCTGCAGCGCCTGCAGGCTCTGTACGCTCCCGAAGCGTAAGATCGGCTGATTGCTTACAAAGTGATTTACTGAAAAATGAAGAACCGCCCGCGGAATGTTCCGCGGGCGGTTTTTTATAGGCTGATGGTTGGTGCCACCAGACGGGTGCGGGCAAACGCCACAATATTTTGCGTTTTTGCGGCGGGAAACAGCAAAATCCTGTTGCGCAAACCGAAAAAACGCGGTACAATGATAAACAGAAAGGTGGTGCCCGTTTTCATGGCATTCACAGGCTTTAATGCTGCGGGGATCGATTTGCTGCAGCTGAACCGCCTGCAAAACAGCAAGGAATTTTACGAAGAACATAAAGAAGAAATCAAGCGGCAGGTCATTCAGCCGTTTCGTGAGTTGATTGAGCAGATGACGCCCGCAATGCTGGAGATCGACGCGCAGTTTGTTGTCACGCCATCGCGTATGGTGTCTCGTGTGCGCCGAGATACCCGTTATACCAAGGATAAAACGCTGTACCGTTCCAACATGTGGATGTTTTTCCGCCGCAAGCGGCAGGAGCGCGAGTCGGTGCCGTGTTACTATTTTGAGATCCATCCCGAGTTCTGGGGCTTTGGCTGCTGGGGCGCATGGGGCAGGGGCGAGATGGAGTCCCTACGTGAGATGATTCTGCGTGAGGATAAGCTGTTCCTTGAAGCCTATGACGCGGTACAGGCTTGCCCGCAGATGCATCTGGATGGAGAAATGTACAAACGGCCGAAGTTCCCGGATGCGAAGCCGGAGTATCAGGATTGGCTGAATCGCAAGGAGATCGGCGTGGATTTCCGCGAAGCAGCGGACTTTGCGCCCTTGCTGGATGGTTCGTTTGTTCAACCGATGGTGGAAACCATGAAGCGTTTGGCACCGTTTTACCGTTTTCTGTTGGCAGCAAAAGAGCGCGCAGAGGCAGCGCGGCGGGAGGCGGTCCAATGAGGTATGTGGCGTTGGATTTTGAAACCGGCAATGCGTCGCGGCTGAGCGCTTGCGCGCTGGGCGTGAGCATTTTTGAGGATACTACATTGGTTGCCGAACAAACGACCCTGATTAAACCGCCTGCACAGGTGGGAAAGTTCCATTGGGGCAATGTTCGCGTCAATCATATCAAAGAATCCATGGTGGCCGATGCCCCGACCTTTGATGCAGTCTGGCAGGGCGCCATAGCGGAATTGGCAGAGGGCAGCGTGCTGGTTTGCCATAATGCTATGTTTGATACAGCGGTGCTGTGCGCATGTCTTGCGCATTATCATCTGCCTGTGCCGGAATGCCGTTATGTATGTACGGTGAAGGTGGCGCAGCGGGTATGGCCGCAGCTGCAAAATCATAAGCTGGATACGGTTTCACAGGCGCTGGGCATTGCGCTGAACCATCACGAGGCAGGTTCGGATGCCCGTGCGGCCGGATTGATCTTGCAGGCCGCCCTGCGAGAGACCGCGAGCGCGGATGCAGACGAGCTGGCTGAAAAAATTGGAATGCGTCTGGGACGGATATCCTGCATGGGAACCGTGCCTTGCAGCATAGCGAAAGAATTTCAGGGCGGGAAAGCCGTCCGTTCCACTCAAAGCCATCTATAAAGGAGAGAGAAGCTATGAAAAATTATCTGGAAAACATTGATCGGGAAGCCCTTCGCGCACGTGCCGAGCAGATGCTGCGTTATGCAGATGATGCGCGCAATCAGGCAGGCCGCTGGACAGATTATGCCGTATCCAAGGCACAGGGCTTTTCTGTTTTCGATTTTGCGATTTTCAAGGTATGTCTGCTGTCGCTGGGACTGTGGCTGGGCACCTGCTTTTCGCGCTTTTTCAAGAAATTCCGTGGTGTTCTGTTCATTGCGTTCACGGCTAGCTGGTTGTACCTGTTCTGGCGCATTTTCTTCAACTGCGACGATGAATAAATTGGCTGCTTGATGGCATAGAGCAAAAACCCGGTAGGAGAGGAGTATGTCTGTGGAGGAGCCGACAAAGCAAAATAAATCAAAGTTTTCTACGCATCCACACTATTTTCAGTGGGGCTTGACCGCATTTTGTGTCATTGTTTCCAGCTCGGTTGTTGTGTTCTTATTGCAATGGCGCCCGGGCAGCTGGATCATGATCCAAAAGCTGCTTGGCATTCTCAGTCCGTTTATTTACGGCTTTGTGATGGCATATTTGCTGATGCCCGTTTTCAATGGGTTGTATAAGCGAATTCAGCCGCCATTGTCCCGCAGATTAAAAAACGGGACGCGCATTGCCAAGGGGTTGTGCAGCATTCTGACACTGCTCATCGGCATTGCTGTGGTGGGCATTCTGCTTTGGATGGTGCTTCCGCAGTTGGTGGTGAGTGTGTTCTCGCTGCTGGAGTCCATGGATACCTATCTCAATGAGATATCCGGCTGGGTGGCGGCGCTGCTCAAGGATAATCCGGTGATCGAGCGCAATTTCCTCCAGCTTTATGAGGAGTTTTCGCAACAGATCGTCAACTGGGTGCAGAACATCGCGTTGCCGCAGCTCGTTGAGCTCATGACCGGCGTCGTAACGACGGTTTCCGTATTGTTCGATATTTTTATCGGCATTATCATTGCGCTGTATATCCTCAACAGCAAGGACACGTTTTGCGCGCAAGCCAAAAAGATGACATACAGCATGTTTTCCATTGACCGGGCCAACCGGATTATGGGGCGTGTTGCTTATGTGCACCGTGTCTTTGGCGGTTTCATCACAGGTAAGCTGATTGACTCGCTGATTATCGGTGTGCTGTGCTTTATTGGTTTGCGAATGCTGATTGGTTTCGGACTGATGACGATGGATCAGTCATTTGCACTGCTAATTTCGGTTATCATTGGCGTGACCAATATCATTCCGTTTTTTGGACCGTTCATCGGCGCTATCCCCAGCACAATTTTGATTATGGTCATCAGCCCGATTCAGGCGGTATATTTTGTGCTGTTTGTTTTGGCGCTGCAGCAGTTTGACGGCAACATCCTTGGTCCGAAGATTCTGGGCAATTCCACCGGACTATCCAGCTTTTGGGTCATGTTTGCCATTTTGCTGTTTGGCGGTGTGTTTGGGTTTGTCGGTATGGCAGTCGGTGTGCCGCTGTTCGCGGTGCTGTACAGTGCGGTGACCGAGGTGATTTGCAGCCTGCTGAAAAAACGCGGCTTGTCTGTGGATACCAATGACTATCGCGGCCCGCGCCGCTTAGATCCGGTAAGCGGTGAATTTGTCGTGATGCAGGAGGAGCGTCCCCCGGTTTCGGCAAAGGAGCGCCGCCGTGCAGCGGAGAAGGCGCGCGCGCAAAAACAACAGGAAGAACAGAAAAAGGACTGACAGGAGTCAGTCCTTTTTCTTATGTTGGCAGCATAGCGTCCAGCGCGTTAATCAGTGCCTGCGCGTCGTGCAGACGGTGAACCCATGGAGTACTTTCATAGACGAAGCTGTTCTTGCCCAGAACCCAATGCAGTGGTTCTCCCTTGTAATATGCGTCGATTTCGTATTGCACGGTATCGAGTGAATAACTTTGCTGATAAAACGGCAGTCGGGATGCTTCGCAGTCTGCAAGCAATTCGGTTAGCTGATGCAAGTCGATCTGATCGGTCATATCTTCAAATTCTGCATTTCCAATCATGCGCTGCACATGCCAGATTTCTATCTGCTCCGCTTGCGGTGCGACGGAATAAGGCATTATCACAAAAGTCAGTGCGCCACACAGCGCAATGACACATAACAAAACGATAATCGGTTTTCGTTTCATGGAAAGCACACTCCTTTATCCGTTGATACCCCCATAGAGCACACAAGGGCCGAAACAAATGGTTTCGGCCCTTGCAAATTCTGTTCTTTGGAAATACGTCGGGGAGAAATTACTTCAGGCCCGCGGTGATGATTGCCATCTGGTAAACCTCGTCCGCGTTGCAGCCACGGGACAGGTCGTTGATCGGCGCGTTCAGACCCTGAAGGATCGGGCCGTAAGCCTCGAAGCCGCCCAGACGCTGTGCGATCTTATAGCCGATGTTGCCGGCGTTGATGTCCGGGAAGATGAAGGTGTTGGCCTGACCAGCAACCGGGGAACCCTTGCACTTGGTAGCCGCAACGACCGGAGAGAACGCAGCGTCAAACTGCAGTTCGCCGTCGACAGCGAGTTCCGGTGCAGCAGCCTTGGTCTTTTCGGTTGCATTGCGCATCATATCAACCGTGTCGCCCTTGCCGGAGCCCTTGGTCGAGTAGGACAGCATGGCAACCTTGGGGTCGATGCCGAATGCCTTGGCGGTCTTTGCAGTCTCGATAGCGATTTCAACCAGATCGTCCTCGCCCGGATTGATGTTGATGGCGCAGTCGCCCATTGCGTACATCTCGTCGCCACCGTCCTTCGCGTCACGGCGCAGAATGAAGCAGGAGCTTACGATCTTGTTGCCCGGCTTGGTCTTGATGATCTGCAGCGCCGGACGAACGGTGTCGGCTGTGGAGTAAGTCGCGCCGCCGAGCAGGGCGTCAGCTTTGCCCATCTTGACCAGCATCGTGCCGAAATAATTGCCCTTTGCGAGCGCTGCGCGGCACTGCTCCTCGGTCATCTTGCCCTTGCGCAGTTCCACCATTTTGGCGACCATTGCATCCATTTCCGGATAGGTTGCGGGATCGATGATTTCCATTCCCTCAATATCGAAGCCGCCGGCCTGTGCAGCCGCCTTCACTTCGTCCACATTGCCAACCAGAATGGAATCCAGCAGACCGTCCTTCTTCAGACGGGAAGCAGCCTCAAGGATACGGGGATCGGGGCCTTCGGTGAATACGATCTTGCGCTTGTCAGCCTTCAGCGTGGCAATCAGATTTTCAAACATGGTGCATTCTCCTCCATTTTTATGGGTTTGTCCGGCGCAGAAGGTGGCCGCGGACAAACTATTGTACCCACATTATACACCCTGTTGCTATTACTTCTCAAGTATTATTTTGAGTAGATTTTGAGTAATTCCTGTATCATTCTTTGGAGGGGTTGCTTTGCGAAAAATCTGGGCAAACTAGAAGCGGAAAGGGTGTGATAAGATGCAGGTGATACGGTATCTCAACGGCAGGCGCCTGCATGGCGTGATGCCGCCGCTGCTGCTGGATCAGGAAGGAATCGGGGCGCTGCTCAGTACGGCGCGCAGCAGGCAGCAGCTTCCATTGCCCGATACCGCCCCCTCTGCTATACTGGAAGCGGAGGGATGCAGTCTCGGAAGGGATGAATTATGAAGCATACGGCGCTTTATTTGCGCGTTTCGACCGAGGCGCAGGCGGATGAGGGCTATTCGCTGGCAGCGCAGGCGGAAAAGCTGGAGGCCTATTGCCGCATGAAAGGCATTGCGCAGTTTCAGCGTTATGTAGACGGCGGCTTTTCCGGATCGAATTTGACTCGCCCGGCAATCACGGAGCTGGTAGAGGCCATTCGCAGCGGCAATGTGGAGCGCGTGGTCGTTTACAAGCTGGATCGGCTCAGCCGCAGCCAGAAAGATACGCTTTATCTCATTGAGGATGTCTTTATGCCGCATGGCGTGGACTTTGTGTCCATCAATGAAAATATCGACACCGGAAGCCCGTACGGACGCGCAATGATCGGTATTCTGTCCGCTTTTGCGCAGCTGGAACGCGAAAACATTTTTTTGCGTACCCGCATGGGCATGGTAGAGCGCGTCAAGCAGGGCTATTGGCCGGGCGGAGGTAAAATCCCGTTTGGGTATGACTATGACGCGGATAAGGGGATTCTAGTGCCGAACAGTGACGCGGAGACTGTGCGAGAAATCTATGCACGTTATCTGGAAGGACAGTCGACTGGACGAATTGCGCGCGACTTGGGGCTGAAATATGAGCATCTGGTGCGGCAAATCCTATTGCGGGAAAGCAACACGGGGGTCATCGTATACCGTGGCGAGACCTATCCCGGACGGCATGAACCGCTCATTGACAAAACGACGTTTGCGCGCGTCCAGCGCCGTTTACAGCGGACGGACAAGCCGCGCGCTGCGGCTTCCAACAAACTGTTGACTGGGCTTCTGGTGTGCGGCCATTGCGGAGCTAAAATGCGGTATCAGAAATGGGGCGGTGCAGGCGATAAGCTGGTGTGCTATTCGAGGGACAAATCCAAGACACATTTGGTACACGATGCAGACTGCCCTAACCGCGGGGTGATGGCTCGGCAGGTGGAGCAAGTTGTCATTCGTGATCTGTCCCGGTTGGCTGCTGAGCCGGTTTCGCCGCATCGCAGCAAAAAGAAGCCGGCGGAATGCCGCCGTACCCTCGACCGTGCACAGCGCAAGCTGCGGCGGCTGTATGAGTTGTTTGCGGAGGGGGAGGATGATACCCTGCGGGATGCGATTGCACGCGCCAGACGAGAATGCAGCCGCGCGGAGCAGGCACTGGCCTGTGCCCAGCAGGCAGAACGGCAGGAGGAACACGATGCCGCGCAGCAGGCGCTGCAAACGATCGGCTCTTGCTGGGATAAGTTAAGTGACGCGGAAAAGCAGACACTGGTGCGCGCCTGCGTGCAAAAAATCGTGCTGCAAAACGACAAAATTGAGATATTCTATGTGATAGAAGGCGCTGAGATGTGCCAATCTTCTGTAGGATAGCTTTTTTCGACTTTGTATGTTCATGCCGATGATCATTGGGGAAATCCGACGGTATCTGCGCGATAACAGCGCGCTGCGGGTATCGCGCAGTCTCCGGGATACGGCTTATAAAGCGTTGCAGGCCAAGGAAGCGTTTGTGCGCGAACACCAGCGCGAACCGGATATTGTGGAGCTGGCAAAGCTGATGGATATGCCGAAAGAAGAAGTGGTGCTGGCGCTCGACGCCATCCTTGATCCGGTATCGCTGTTTGAGCCGGTGTTCCATGATGGCACGGATACGGTCTGTGTGATGGATCAGGTGGGGGATAATAAAAATACGGATGATCAATGGCTTGCCAGCATTGCCTTGCGGGAGGCCATCGACAGCCTGAACGAGCGGGAAAAGCGCATCATTCGGCTGCGCTTTTTTGAGGGGCGCACCCAAATGGAGGTGGCTGATGAAATCCAAATCTCGCAAGCACAGGTGTCCAGACTGGAAAAAGGGGCGCTGGAGCATATCCGAAAGCGCATATGAGCACAAGAAAAAGCAGGCTGTATACAGCCTGCTTTTGTATATCTGTGTTTATCGGGTATCGGAAGCACCATTGATGGGCGTGGTGCCGTAGGTGATACGCGAGGAGGGAATGCCCTGACGGGACATATAGCCGGCCAGCAGCTGCACGGTTTGAGCCGTATTGCGGCTGTGGTGCAGCTTCACGATCACGGTTGCCGTGGTCTGCGTAAACTGTTGCGCCGTGGTGGCATAGGCGCGGGCTGCGGACTGTGTATCGTCTCCGCAATAGAGGGTGGCATCCCATAACCGGTAGCCTGCTCCGATCAATGCATCGCGCTGCGCCTGTGTCAGTTTGCCGATACTGTTCTCGTTGGAGACAATGCGGGTGGATAGGCCAGTCAAAAAGTTCAGCCGATCGTTGGCAGCAGATAGGGCAGCCAGCATGTCCTCAGCGGAGGTTTGCTCGGTTGCATCCAGCAGCAGTGCGATCGTATGTCCTTCGGCTGCCATGCGGCGGATCACATCGTCCGGCCAAGTGGACGTATCAGTGGGCAGGAAAAAGGTTGCCAGCCGTCCAGCGCTTTGCAACGCATCCAAGGTCGCCGGTGTTGTGGCGGTCGTTGGTGCGCCATAGAAGGTTAAGTACACACGAGAAGGCTTTTGGGTGGGCTTTTCTTCCACCTCGGGAATGGGTGGCTCCACTGGCTTCGTTGGAGGCTCTACGGGATTCGTAGGTTCGGAAGGTGTAACGCCGTTATAGGCGTTGATTGCGCTTTCGATGGCGCTGCCTTGGTTGGAAGCAAAAGAGGAATCGCTGGAGGCTGAACCATCTGTGATACGAAGCACCGTTTCACCATAGACAGAAAGCGTGGAATAACTCAGTCCAAACTTGCCGCAGCAGAGTTTGACGGGCACATACACCGTGCCATTCATGTCGTAAGCGGGAGGGGAGTAACTGTTCAGGTTCTGGTCATATACATATCCTTCCGCAGTGGAGAAACTGAGTGTTTCCCCGCCATAGGACAGATTGAGCACATTGTCCTCGCTGGAAGTCGATACACCAAGAGAGGAAAACACGCTATAAGGGACATAAAGCTCGCCGCCCAGCCGCGTCGGCATGGTGCTGTCGGACAAGGGGAGCAGTGTGTCGTTGACCGCGGTTAATGTCAATGCGCGGGCAGGTTCGGGAAGTATGACAAGGATAAGCGCTGCACAAAGCACAAGACTGAGCAGCTTTTTCAGCTTGCGTGGGATACGCGGTCACTCCTTTCAGCAAACTATACGAACACATTATATCAAAAAGCAGACGGTTTGTCATCCTTCCTGTAAAAAAACGCCTTGCTTTATCTTGGCAAAGTGCTATAATGAAAGAGTACAAAACCTATAACAGAAAGAGTGAATCCACCATGCTGCAGATCAGAACACAGCTTACAGACCACAAAAAGCCCAAGCCGGATGAAAACAATCTGGGTTTCGGCATCTATTATACCGATCACATGCTGGTGATCGACCATGATGAGGAGCAGGGCTGGCACGATGCCCGTATTGTGCCCTATGCGCCGCTGTCGCTCGATCCTGCGGCAATGGTGCTGCACTATGCGATGGAGTCCTTTGAGGGCATGAAGGCATACCGCACGCCGGATGGCTCGATCCAGCTGTTCCGCCCGGATAAGAATGCGGAGCGTATGATCAACACCAACCGCCGTATGTGCCTGCCCAGCCTGCCGGTTGAGGATTTTGTGCAGGCGGTCAAGGCGATCGTATCGGTTGAGAAGGACTGGGTGCCGCATCAGCCGGGCACCAGCCTGTATATCCGTCCGTTTGTCATTGCGACTGAGCCGCATCTGGGCGTGCGTCCGTCCAAGACCCATCAGTTCATTATCATCTGCTCGCCGGTCGGCGCATACTATTCTACCGGCATTAACCCGGTCAAGATTTTTGTTGAGGATGAGTATACCCGCGCTTGCCCGGGCGGCACCGGCTTTACCAAGTGTGGCGGCAACTACGCGGCCAGCCTGATCTCTCAGGTCAAGGCGCACGACCTCGGCTATGAGCAGACGCTGTGGCTGGATGGTGTAGAGCATAAGTATGTCGAGGAAGTCGGCTCGATGAACTGCTTCTTCAAGATCGACGGCACGGTTTATACCGCGCCCTGCGTGGGTACGGTTCTGCCGGGCGTGACCCGTATGAGCTGCATTGACCTGCTCAAGCACTGGGGCATTCCGGTATCGGAAGAGCGTCTGCCGATCGTGAATGTCATGCAGGCATCCAAGGAAGGTAAGCTCGAAGAGGTGTTCGGCACGGGTACTGCGGCGGTTATCTCCCCGGTAGGCGAATTGCGCTATGAGGGCGATGTGGCCTACATCAACAACGGTGAGATCGGCGAGATCACGCACAAGCTGTATAACACGCTGACCGGCATCCAGTGGGGCACGCTGCCCGATGAGCTGGGCTGGACGGTCAAGGTAGACTGATAAAACATTTTCCAGAAAAGCAAACTCCCTTCGTCGCGGAATGTGTCGAAGGGAGTTTTTTTGTTTTGGTTAAAAGAGTCGTAATTGCTCGTCTGCCAGATTGACAACATGCAAACCGCTTTGCTTTGCCATACGGACGGTTTGAGCCGTACCGCCCGGCTTGCCGTCAAAGTAGCAGATGAGCAGGGAAGAGGCATCCACCATGAAGCGGTTGCGTGCGGCATAGCATCCGGCATAATAATCGCGGGAAAGCGCGAATACGCGGTCGGCGGCAAGCAGACAATGGTTGAAACGGCGTTTCCATTCGGACGGATAGCGGTCGGCCTGTCGATCGAATGGGATGGCGCAGAATAGTTGCACCGGCAGGGTTTCCCGTGCGCGCAGCACGGCTTCTGCGGCCCATAGGTCAAAGCCGGTGGACATACCGGAAAAGAAACCGGTATAGCCTTGTGCTGCGGCATCTGCAATGGCGCGGTCAAGCGCGGCGATCAACACGTCGACGCGAGGATCGTTCGCAGCAAAAGGCATTTTCTCGACGCGATAGCCGGAAAAACAGCAGGTTGTGTCACGGCCGGTCTGCATTTCCATCCCTCCAATCAGAACAAATGTTCTACTGCAAACAGTATACACCACAAGGCGAGAAAACGCAAGTTGTAAATACCCCAAAAAGCTGGTACAATAATAAAAACTGTGCTGGAAAGAGGAGGATGCCATGAACGGACAAAACCGCTTTTTCTATTTGGTCAAGCGCATGGTTTACCGGTACTTTTCGGATGGCATTCCGCAGGCGGCTGCAGAATTGTCCTATTTCCTGCTGTTTTCCTTGTTTCCGCTGCTCATTTTTCTCAATGCAGTTCTGGCACGGCTCAATCTGTCGCTGGAAGGGATCGAGCCGGTGCTGGATATGCTTCCGAAAAGTTTGCAGCAGTTGATTGTTTCCTATCTCGACCAGTTGGCGGCAACGCCGCCGGTCAGCCCGATGCTGATCGGCATTGGATTGACGCTGTATTTCCTGTCGCGCGCGGTGCGTTCTATGATGCGCACGGTCAACGATATTTACCATGTTGAGGTAGCGCGCGGCATGGTTTGGGATGTGCTGATTTCGTTCGGTATCACGGCGGGTTTTCTCGTGTCGGTGGTGTGCAGCTTCGTTCTGGTGGTTGCGGGCAAAGCCCTCATCCGTCTGTTGCCGCGCGTAGTGCCGATTCCGCAGCCCGTGCTCAACATGACGCATGATGCGAGCTTTTGGGTGATGATTCCGTTTATTTTTGTGTTTCTGATGCTGTTCAATCGCATAGTTCCTAACTTGCACCTTAAGTTCCGGGAGGTATGGCCGGGGGCGTTGTTTTCGCTGGTGGCATGGCTGCTGGTTTCCTGGGGATTTTCGTTCTATGTGGACAATATGGCAAGCTATTCCGTGCTGTATGGCTCTCTGGGTGCCATCATTGTGCTGATGCTGTGGTTGTATATCGTCAGTATGATTCTGTTGATGGGGCCGCAGCTCAACCACACGTTGGTGGTCATGCGCCTGTATCGGTTGGAAAACCAGAAGCATATTGATTAAACCGCTTTTGACGGTTTGCGGATAAAAACAAAGGAGGACAAGAAAGATGAAAGTAGTAGCAATCAATGGATCGCCGCGCAAGGGCGGCAACTGCGCGCAAATGCTCGAGGTGCTCGGCGGTGTGCTGGCGCAGGAGGGCATCGAGTTTGAGGTGTGCCAGCCCGGCGCAAAGGTACATCCGTGCATGGCATGTTATCATTGCCTGGATAATAACACGCTACGCTGCGTGCAGGCAGATGACGGCGTCAATGAGATCATCGAAAAATGTATCGCAGCGGATGCGATCGTACTGGCTTCGCCCGTGTATCACGGCGGCATTGCGGGCAGCATGAAGTGCGTGATGGACCGCATTATGCTGGCGGCTTGCTGCGGGGAGAATCAGTTCCACCATAAGGTAGGTGCAGCACTGTGCACGCTGCGCCGTTCGGGCGGTATGGAGACCTATCAGCAGTTGCTCGGTCTGATGGACGCAATGGAGATGGTGCTGGTCACCTCGGATTACTGGAATGCCGTACATGGCGCGGACATTGGTGAGTGCAAGCAGGATATTGAAGGCGTGGAAGTGATCGAAAAGCTCGGCCGCAATATCGCTTGGATGCTCAAAGTGATCGACAAGGCGGGGATCGAGCCGCCCGAAACCCATCATCGCACCATGTTCAACTACATCCGATGACAGAAAAGGGAAGGCAAAGCGCCTTCCCTTTTTGCATAAGCAACCAAATAAAATTCACAGATTATTCACAGTATGTAACCGAATTGACGTTGAAGCCTTGCGTATTTCCCGATACAATATATACATGGGATAGTATATACTGGAAAGGGATGGATACTATATGACGGTTGAACACGATATTCTGCAGGTCACGCCGCGGATCGAAGGGTTGGCTGCGCTTTGCGCAAGGCATGATCGGATAGATGCTTCGCTGTATAAAGAGTATGATGTCAAGCGCGGTTTGCGCGACCTGAACGGCGAAGGTGTGCTTGCAGGGCTGACCAACATATCGGATATCATCTCCAAAAAAGAGGAGAATGGGGAATTGATTCCCTGTGATGGTGAACTGTATTACCGTGGTATCAAGATCAACGATCTGGTGCAAGGCTTCATACGGGATGGACGCAAAGGCTACGAGGAGGTCACATATCTGCTGCTCTTCGGTGAACTGCCGGACGCAAAGCGGCTGAGTGATTTTAAAAACCTGCTTGCGCAGGGACGCACCTTGCCGACGAATTTCACGCGCGACGTCATTATGAAAGCGCCGACGCATGATATGATGAACAGCCTTTCCCGCAGTGTGCTGACGCTGGCATCCTATGACAATAATGCAGATGAGATCACGCTGCCTAATGTGCTGCGGCAGTGCCTGATGCTGATTTCGGTGTTCCCGATGCTTGCCGTCTATTCCTATCATGCGTATAATTATTATGAGCGCGGCGAAAGCATGTATATCCACTATCCGTCGGATAGTCTATCTACGGCATCCAATTTCCTGCGTATGCTGCGGCCGGATATGCAGTATACTCCGCTGGAGGCAAGCGTTTTAGATTTGGCGCTTGTGCTGCACATGGAGCATGGCGGCGGCAATAACTCTTCGTTCACGACGCATGTGGTCACTTCCTCGGGAACGGATACCTATTCTGCCATTTCTGCGGCGCTGGGCTCGCTCAAAGGCCCGAAGCACGGCGGCGCAAACTACAAGGTTGTGCAGATGTTTGAGGATCTGAAGAAAAACGTCACGGATACGACTGACGAAGAAGCGGTTGCGGATTATCTGAGCCGTCTCCTGCGCCGGGAAGCGTTCGACCGCAAGGGATTGATTTATGGCTTGGGTCACGCGGTTTATTCGATCTCCGATCCCCGTGCTGAGGTGTTCAAGTCCTTCGTTGGGCAGCTGGCGCATGAAAAGGGCAGGGACGAGGATTTTGCGCTGTATTCGCTGGTTGCGCGGCTGGCTCCCGAGGTGATTGCGCATGAGCGTCATATTTACAAGGGCGTTTCGGCGAATGTCGATTTCTATTCGGGTTTTGTGTATTCCATGCTTGGTTTGCCGCCTGAATTGTATACGCCGGTGTTCGCAATTGCCCGTATTGTAGGCTGGAGCGCACACCGGCTGGAGGAACTGGTCAATACGGACAAGATCATCCGTCCGGCCTATCGCTGCGTGCAGCCGGCAACCGGCTATGTGTCGCTAAAAGATCGTTAATAAGAAAACTATAAATGGGAGGAAGAAAAATGAAATCAATCGGATTTATCGGTGTTGGCGTGATGGGGCGCTCGATGGTGAAAAATCTGCTCAAGGCGGGCTATGAGGTGGCGATTTACTCGCGCACCAAATCCAAGCTGGAGGATTTTCTGAAAGAGAACAACGTCACATGGTGCGATTCTGCGGCGCAGTGTGCATCGGGCAGAGATGCCGTCATCACGATGGTAGGATACCCGAAGGATGTGGAGCAGGTTTATTTCGGACAGGAGGGCATTATTGCGGCTGCACAGCCAGGTACATACTTGATCGACATGACAACGACCGACCCCAAGCTGTCCGTTCGGATTTACGAAGAAGGCACAGCGAGCGGTCTGCATACGCTGGATGCGCCGGTTTCAGGCGGCGATACGGGCGCGAAAAACGGCACCCTGTCTATCATGGTCGGCGGGCAGGAGGAGGATTTTAAGGCCTGTCTGCCGCTGTTTGAGGCGATGGGCAAGCAGATCGTTTACGAAGGCCCTGCGGGTGCGGGACAGCATACCAAGATGGCCAATCAGATTGCGATTGCGGGCACGATTGCGGGCGTCAGCGAGGCACTGGCTTATGCCGAGCGGGCAGGGCTGGATACCCAGAAGATGCTGGACAGCATTTCCAAGGGTGCAGCTGGTTCGTGGCAGATGGAAAACCTGATGCCCAAGATGATGCGGGAGGACTATGCACCGGGATTCTTCCTCAAGCACTTCATCAAGGATATGAAGATCGCGCAGGGACAGGGCTTTGGCTCTCTGCCCGTGCTGGAGCGCGTCTGCACGATGTATGGTGATCTGGAAGCTGAGGGATTGGGCGATCTGGGCACACAGGCGCTCATCCGCTATTATCGGGGCAATAACGAGTAAAAAACACAGGAAAACAATCAAAGGCTCGGAACCGAATGGTTCCGAGCCTTTGTCTTATCTTGGGGTGCTCAGTCGATATCGAGTGCGTCTTTTACCTTATCCCAAAAGCCTTTGCGCTTGCTCTGGTTATCATCGGTAGACGATTCCTCAAACTCACGTAGTAACTTTTTCTGCTTTTCGGACAGATTTTTCGGCACTTCAATGCTTACGCGGACGTACTGGTCACCACGACCACGGCCGCTCACATTCTGGATGCCCTTGCCCTTCATGCGGAATACCGTGCCGGTCTGTGTGCCTTCCGGTACTTTGTACTCCACACGACCGTCGATGGTCGGCACTTGCAAAGTGTCGCCAAGCGCTGCCTGCGTAAACGAGATCGGGATATCAACATAAACGTCCTGTCCCTCGCGCGTGAAGATCGGATGGGGACGAATGGAGATCGTCACAAACAGATCGCCAGCCGGGCCGCCGTTGACGCCAGCATTGCCCTGACCACGCTGCTGGATGGATTGTCCTTCATCAATACCAGCCGGGATATTGACCTTGAACTTGCGCGTCTTGCGCACACGGCCTGCGCCATTACACTTGCTGCACGGCTTTTTGATGATCTTGCCGGTACCACGGCAGTTCGGGCAGGCGCCCTGTGTCTGGAACATGCCCAGCGGTGTGCGCTGGGTCTGCGTTACCGTGCCGGTACCGCGGCAATTCGGACAGGTCTCAGCGCTCGTGCCCTTGGCTGCACCCGTGCCGCCGCATTCGTCACACGACTCGATACGGTTAACGGAAATTTCCTTTTCGCAGCCAAATGCAGCTTCCTCAAACGAGAGGATGATGTTCTGCCGGATGGATTCGCCGCGCTGGGGGGCGTTGCGGCGCGAACTGCGTCCACCGCCAAAGCCGCCGCCGAAGAAGGAGCCGAACAGGTCGCCCAGATCGCCCATATCAAAGCCGCCGAAGCCGCCCGCACCTGCGCCGCCGCCATAGCTCGGGTCGACACCAGCAAAGCCAAACTGGTCATATTTCGCGCGCTTATCTGCATCGGACAGCACTTCGTACGCCTCGTTGACTTCCTTGAATTTATCGGCAGCCTCCGGATTGTCTTTATTCAGATCGGGGTGATATTTGCGGGCAAGGCGGCGATAAGCCTTTTTCAGCTCATCCTCGCTTGCGCTTTTCTGTACGCCAAGCACCTCATAATAGTCTCTTTTATCAGCCATTGTGATCCCTCAAATAATGGAAAATAGCATGGCGCAGGGCGGAACGGAAACCGTTCCGCCCCACGCGGCATGGATAATTACTTGTTCTGATCGTCGTCCTTGACTTCGGTGAAGTCTGCGTCGACAAAATCGCCCTGCGGGCCGCTCTGTGCGCCTGCCTGACCGCCCATGTTCGGGTCGCCCTGCGGTGCCTGCTGCTGATAGATCTTGCCGGCCAGATCGCTGAACTTCTTGGAGAGGCTGTCGGTCGCCATCTTGATCATCTCGGTATCCGTGCCCTTGAGCGCTTCCTTGACCTTGTCGATCTCAGCCTGTACGCCGCTCTTTTCATCTGCGGACAGCTTATCGCCCAGATCGGTCAGTGCCTTTTCGGACTGGAATACCAGCTGCTCAGCGTTGTTGCGGATCTCAACCGCTTCCTTGTTCTTCTTATCCTGCTCGGCATACTGCTCAGCCTCGTGCATTGCCTTGTCGATTTCCTCCTGAGACAGGTTGGTCGATGCGGTAATGGTGATCTTCTGCTCCTTGCCGGTGCCCAGATCCTTGGCCGATACGTTTACGATGCCGTTCGCGTCGATATCAAAGGTAACCTCGATCTGCGGTACGCCGCGCGGAGCCGGAGCGATGCCGTCGAGCGTAAAGCGGCCAAGCGTCTTGTTGCCGGCTGCCATTTCACGCTCGCCCTGCAGCACATGAATCTCAACAGACGGCTGGTTGTCAGCTGCGGTGGAGAAGATCTGGCTCTTCTTGGTCGGGATGGTGGTGTTGCGCTCGATCAGCTTGGTGCATACGCCGCCGAGGGTCTCAATGCCGAGGGACAGCGGGGTAACGTCGAGCAGCAGTACGTCCTTGACTTCGCCGCCAAGTACGCCGCCCTGAATGGATGCGCCGATTGCAACGCACTCATCCGGGTTGATGCCCTTAAAGCCTTCCTTGCCAGTAATGCCCTTAACGGCTTCCTGAACGGCCGGGATACGGGTCGAGCCACCAACCAGCAGAACCTTGGACAGGTCGGAAGCGGACAGGCCAGCGTCGCTCATTGCCTGACGAACCGGACCCATGGTGCGCTCAACCAGATCAGCGGTCAGCTCATTGAACTTTGCGCGGGTCAGCGTCAGCTCAAGATGCTTCGGGCCGGTCGCATCTGCGGTGATATACGGCTGGTTGATCGAGGTCTGGGACATACCGGACAGTTCGATCTTCGCCTTCTCAGCAGCTTCCTTCAGGCGCTGCATCGCCATCTTATCGTTCGACAGGTCGATGCCATTGGACTTCTTGAACTCTGCGACCATCCAGTCGATGATGCGCTGGTCGAAGTCGTCGCCGCCGAGGTGGGTGTCACCTGCGGTGGACAGTACCTCCAGAACGCCCTCGCCGATGTCGAGGATGGAAACGTCGAACGTGCCGCCGCCGAGGTCGTATACCATGATCTTCTGCTCGGATTCCTTATCGACGCCGTAAGCCAGCGCAGCTGCGGTCGGCTCGTTGATGATACGCAGCACTTCCAGACCCGCGATCTTGCCGGCATCCTTGGTTGCCTGACGCTGGGAGTCGGAGAAGTAAGCCGGAACCGTGATGACCGCCTGCGTTACCGGCTGGCCGAGGTAGGCTTCCGCATCCGCCTTCAGCTTCTGCAGGATCATTGCAGAAATTTCCTGCGGGGAATAGGGCTTGCCGTCAATGTTGACGCGGTAATCCGAGCCCATGTGACGCTTGATGGAAATAATCGTGCGATCCGCATTGGTAACAGCCTGACGCTTTGCAACTTGACCGACCATACGCTCGCCGTCCTTGGAGAACGCAACAACAGACGGGGTCGTGCGTGCGCCTTCCGCGTTAGGGATAACGACGGCCTCGCCGCCCTCCATTACGGATACGCAGGAATTGGTAGTACCTAAGTCGATACCGATGATTTTGCCCATAATTGATAGCACTCCTTTATGATAACTGTGTGTTTTGCAATGTGATTAGTTGGCCACCTTGACCATCGCATGGCGGATAACCTTGTCGCCGATTTGGAATCCCTGCTGGAACACTTCGGCAATCTGGTTTTCGCCAAACGCTTCGTCCTCCACATGCATCACTGCGTTGTGGAAGTTCGGGTCGAAAGTCGTGCCTGCGGAGGATTCAATAATCGTGACATTGATGCTCTTGAGGCTTTCGACCAACTGGGTCATGGTCAGTTCCACGCCCTTCTTGTATTCTGCATCCGCAGTTTCTGCCTTGATCGCTCGCTCAAGGTTATCGTAGGTCGGCAGCAACGCCTTTACCGCGTGGCTGACGGCGTCGTTGTACGATTGCTCGCGTTCACGCTGGCTGCGCTTGCGGAAATTGTCATATTCCGCAGCCATGCGCAGAAAGCGGTCGTTGAGATCGTCGAATTTTGCTTTCCAGTCCTCAGCGGGCTGTGCAGCCGGTTCCTCGCTGGCGTTGTTTTCGGCAGCGGCTTCTGCTGCCTGTTCCGCAGCCGCCGTCTGTTCGGCTTCGGCAGCTTCGGGCTGTTTCTTTTTGCTCATATTGTTTTGATGCCTCCATTTGCAGGGAACTCAGGAATTCCCGTCTTTTTCATCCAAAAAGGTTTCCGCAATCAGCCTATTCAGTCCCTTGGCAAAGCGGCTGAGCTGTGCGGACAACTTGGCGTAATCCATGCGGGTCGGTCCAACAATGCCGATCGCACCTTGCCCGATATGGCCAATATCATATTTTGCGTAGATCGCAGAGGTTTCACGCAAGGGATTTGCCCCGTTTTCCGGTCCGATAAAGAACTGGATACCGTCGATCTTGCGGGTTGCCGGCAGCAAATGCTTCCGATCGTCCTCCATGTAATCGAGCAGAGCTTGCGCTTTGTGCAGGTCGCGATACTCAGGAAAACGCAGTAGTTTGTTGGTGCCCTCCAGAAAAACTTTTTGGTCGCTCAGCTCTTCAATCAGCTCTGCAATGTATTCGGCAACCGGTGCCAGCAGGGCGGAAAGACCAGCGGCACGGCGTACAATGTCGAAGCGCTCCGAAGTGATATGGCTGAGCGGCAGACCGGTCAATGTTTGGTTGAGCACATAGGTGAGCAGCTCGGTTTCATCCTTGGAAACATCGGCCATTGTGCGCACCATTTTATTTTTGACCGTGCCGGAATCCGTAACCACTACGATGACAAAATTCATTTTGTCCACGGGGATGATCTCAAATTGCCGGATGGAAATTTGGGTCAGCGCCGGAGTGATGGCTACAGATGCGTAATTGGTCAGGCTGGAGATCAGTTTGCCGGCCTCTTGGATGAGGCGGTCAAGCTCCCGCACCTTGGTCTGCATCATGGTTTGCAATGGCGCTTCGTCCTCGCCGGTGTCCGTCGGCAGTTCCATCAGCTCATCTACATACAGACGATAGCCTTGCGGCGACGGAATACGTCCGGCAGAGGTATGCGGTTTTTCCAGATACCCCATTTCCTCCAGCTCGCTCATTTCGTTGCGAATGGTGGCGGAAGAAAAGGGGAGGGAATGCCCTTCGGTCAATGCCTTGGAGCCAACCGGCTCGGCAGTGCGGATATAGTCACCGATGATTGCCTTTAGGATTTGCTTTTTTCGCTCGGACAATTCCACCGAACCTGACTCCTTTCTTTTCAGGTTTAGCACTCATCCTTCCTGAGTGCTAAACTTAATTTACCACCCTGCGGCAGCAAAGTCAAGTGCCGTTTATGAATATTTTGTTAAATGATGCACTTGTTTTTGTCACATGACAAGGGAGAGTGCCAATGCAGGAAAGCAGATAGGAGGATGCAATATTTTTGGTTTGCTTTTTTAAGCACACAGCAGCCCCGCGCTTAGGCGCGGGGCTGCTCTTTATTATTTGTATAGGTCGGGCTTATCCATCATTTCAATGGGGAGGAATTGACCGGTACCGCGCGAACGGTTGAGTGCGTCGGCTGCAACACAAGCGGCGTAGCCGTCCCAAGCAGACGGGCCGGTCGGGCCGCCCGCCGCCAGCGCCTTGATCCATTCGGTCAACTCAATGTCATAGGCTTCGATAAAACGGTCTTTCCAGTCAGTCAGGATGGGGAAGGAGCGGGTCGCGTTGGCACGCTTGACAACGGCATATGGGTCAGGGAGATTAACAGTACCCTTTTCGCAGACCACCTGACACTGAATATCATAGCCGTAAGCATCAGCAACCTGTACCTCCACGTCGATGCGGGCGCCGGACTGGGTCTCCAACAAAACGATCTGCGGGTTGTCATATCCCTTGGTTGAGCAAGAGGACTGCCGTACTTTGAGCACTTGGCCGTTTACATACTCATCGGAGAGCAGCCAGCGGCAGATATCCAGTTCATGAATCGCAACATTCGATACGCCCATTTCGGTCTGGAAGCCGTCCGGCTGGGACACGTTGCGGTGGCACGCATGGATCATCAGCGGTGCGCCAAGCTCACCGGAGGCAATGATCCGTTTCATTTCGGCATAGCCGCGGTCGTAGCGGCGCATAAAACCGACCTGCACCAGCCGTTTGCCATGTGCCAGCTCGGCTTGGATGATTTTTTCGCAGTCAGCTGCGTTTTGTGCAAGCGGTTTTTCACAGAATACATATTTGCCATGCTTGAGACATTCCAGAACATATCCAGCGTGACTCGGATCAGAGGAAGCGATCAGGACAGCATGTACTTCGGGCGCGGCAATCAGTTCTTCTCCCGTTGCATAAGCGCGCAGGTCTTCGTATTGTGCTGCGGTTTTACGAGCAGCCTCTTCCAGATAATCGGCACAGGCAACGACCTGACAGCCGGGAACCAGATCGTGCAGGCGGCGGATATGATCGCGGCCAATGGCGCCGCAGCCGATGACACCAATATTCAACATATTGCATCTCTCCTTTGTTGCAGGTTGAAAACAAGCGGCTTATGTGGCTGTATCTTCGGACACAGAAAAATTTAAACCGAAGCCGTGTGCTATGATTCTATTTTCGCATAGTTATGGCAATCATTCAAGAGAAAAGTACGCAATTCGTACCAAAAGGTGGAGATAGTGGCAGGTATTAGGTCAGCAGAAGGGCAGAAAAAAGGCTACCGCAAAGCGGTAGCCTTTTCGGTGTATTGAGAATGAGTGATTACTTGGTAGCCAGACGGCGAGCCTTAGCTTCCATGCGCTCGCGGGTAACGTCAAGCAGAACGGCGCCGATGATAACCAGGCCGAGAACCAGGTTCTGAACTGCCGAGG
>JAHZFK010000025.1:2691-40100 GCA_019421385.1 Clostridiales bacterium | reverse complement strand
ATAATAAAGAAGTATAGCAAACCGGTATAACAACAGAATGAAAATTATGTGACAATCAAGCCTAACCGCTCTATCTTTCTGGCGTGAATGTGTCCGCTTTCTGCCGTGTAGATCTCGGTGGTCGCCGTATCATTAAAAAACAGAATATCTGCCAATCGAGATAAATCCTTCTCCATTGTATAATAGGTGCGAGCAAACAGATGCCGCAAATTGTGCGGAAACACTTTTGCGGAAGCTACCCCCGCAACTTTGCACAGCGCTTTCATATCCCGCCATATATTCGACCTGTCCAACGGTTTTCCGTTGCGTGATACAAACACCGCTCCTGCGGTGATTTTTTGTTTTTTGAGATATTTTCTGAGCAGACATTGCAGCTTATGCGGCAAAAATATCGTGCGCTGCTTCCCCTTGTTAAATATATCTATCCTCCCCTGCTTGACAGTTTCTACGGTTATAAATTTCAGTTCACTGACACGAATCCCTGTGGCACAGATGGTCTGTATCACCAGAGAAAGGCGCTGATTGCCTTGCCATTTAGCGGCATTCACCAACCTTGCATATTCGTTTTTTGTCAATTCCTTGTCTTCACTGTAAAACAAGGCCCTTTGCAGCCGGAGCGGCCGCAAGCGCATACTGCCCCATTTCCAAAAATTCAAATATCCGTTAATGGCTGCGACGGTGGCATTCACAGATGTCGCTGCATGTGTGCATGTCAATTCTTCTTTCCATTCCAGCAGCGCCCTCTTGGTAAGCGGCCTGCTGCCAAGCCATTGCATCAGAGCATAAAGTGCACGCGTGTACTTTTGAACGGTTTGGGCTGTGCGTTCCTGCTCACAAAGATAACGGGCATAACGGGCGATTCGCTTGGCTGTTAGGGTTGGTTGATTGCGAGGCATTGTTTTCCTCCTTGTTTCATTCATTTTGAGTTGATGTTTTCAGGTATCCGTGCTCAAACGGAAAATCGCCGCAGCTTTACTGCGGCGATTTCCAAAAGGCAGGATGGCAACGCTTTTTATGCAGGAGACTGCGGGCAAAAGGAAAGATTTACATGGTGATTTCTGCAAAATAATGTGCTGATATCATATTTTCGCACATTCTTCCCTCTGTATGCTTACCATACCGCAGTAATACTATGTTGTCAACATTGGAAAACGCAAATTGTCCTGCTGCCATTCAAAAATCATTGCAAAACTTATTGACTATATAGTCTATTTTTCATATAATAGACTATATAGTCTATAAATGGAGGTTGCTATGAAACAGCAAGAGCGGACAAAAAAAACAAAAGAGCGTATTCTTGCAGCAGCCATTGAAGAATTTGGCACAAAAAGCTATGAATCTGCATCTGTCAACGCGATTTGCAACGAAAGTCAAATCCCCAAAGGTCTGCTTTACCACAACTTCAAGAATAAAGACGCATTGCACTTGCAATGTGTCAAAATCTGCTTTGACCAAATGACAGCCTTTCTTTCTGCACAGTCTTTCGATATGCAGGACATTCCAAGCAGTTTGGAAAAAATGCTTGCTTTGCGGCAAGATTTTTTTGCAAAGCATCCCCATTATGCCAATATTTTTTTCAATTCCGTATTGCAGCCACCCAAACACCTTCTTCCCGCGCTGCGTGAGATACGGCGTGAATTTGATGCGTTCAATACCCAATGCTACCGTAATATGGTGGAACACCTTCCTCTTCGGGACGGTATTACAGAAGAAACCGCACTCGAATATTTTTCGATTTTCCAGGAATTATTCAATGAAATTTTTCAGCGCAAAGTGGAGCAAGGCCGCGATTATCACGCTTTGATCAGCGAACACGAAGGGAAGTTATCCACGATCCTAGATATTATGCTTTACGGCATCGCCAAACAAAGCCCAACTGATCGAAACAAGCCGTAAAGTAAAACACTCGCTTCATTTCAGCAGTCAAGGATGGATGAATTATGACACTATTATTGTTTTTGCGGCTTTGTCTTGCCGTCGGAATTGCTTTTTTGCTGGGACAGCTCATAGCAAAAATCAAATTGCCCGCCATACTCGGATGGTTGATTACCGGCATGCTTTTCGGCCCGCATGCACTTTGTCTCATCAATCAGCAAATACTGGATGCACAGTGGTATCAAACCATCGTGCACATTCTGGAGTGTTCCGTCGGCCTGATGATCGGCACAGAACTGGTATGGTACAAGCTCCGGCAATCCGGAAAGGCCATCATCATTACCACCCTCACACAATCACTGGGGACTTTTCTAGTGGTTTCACTGGTATTCGGCATTGTGTTTTCTTTTTCCGATATTCCTGTGTATCTGGCATTCATTTTCGGCGGCATCGCCCTTGCGACCGCCCCTGCACCGGCCTTGTCCATTGTCCGTGAATTTAAGACTGCCGGGCCTGTCACCTCAACCCTGATCCCGATGGCTGCGCTGGACGATATCGTCGGCTGTGTTGTCTTTTTCCTCACGATTGCAGCGGTAGCCGGACATCTATCCGCCGGACAGCTTCCCCTATATATGCTGATACTGGTTGTTGTCCTTCCGCTGCTCATCGGAATCGCCACAGGCCTTCTGGCCGGTATCCTGCTGAAAAAGGAGCGCAGCACACCTGCAACGCTTCTTCTCTTGATCCTGATGATTTTACTCACGTCCGCCATCGGGTTTGCGTGCAACTTTTTCTTCTTCCATCGCTCTATTTTGAATTTCATGCTGATCGGCATGGCATTTTCAGCCACATTTGCCAACATGGTTTCCAAATCACGATTGGCGCAAGTCATGGACGGGTTTAATCCGATTCTTGGCGTCGGCATGATTATCGTGATCCTCAATCTCGGCGCTCCGCTCGACTACCATCTCATTTTAGGCGCCGGACTGTTTACTGCCATTTATATTCTGTCTCGTGCCGCCGGCAAATACTTTGGTGCCTATTTCGGCGCAAGCATCACAAAATCACCCAAAACGGTGCAGAAATTCCTCGGGCTCACGCTGCTCCCCCATTCCGGTGTTTCCCTCGTCTTCACGGGGATCGCGGTTTCCGTACTCAATGCCCCCGCCCCAGCGTGTGCACAAATTGTACAGGGCACAATTGCAGCAGCAGCTGTCATCAACGAAATTATCGCTGTCATTGCCGCGAAAAAGGGCTTTGAACTGGCGGGAGAATTGACAACATAAAGACAAATTTTTGAAAAAGGCATCCCTTTTGTTCCAGGGATGCCTTTTTCTGTATGTATCATAATTGTCTTTTCTCTTACTTTTAGCAGGATAGGTGAAGATATCCAAAGTATATCACACTATTTTGTTTTATTTGTCGCTTGACCTTGCTGCAAAAATCCATATAATTAGAATTATTCTAAAATCGGTGTTGATCGTTGTGACAAAGTATGCAAAGAAAATTTTAGAAATTGTGGAGTCTTCCTACAGTCACATGACAGCAGAGCAAGTCTTTGAACATCTGCGGAAAACCTACCCCACGGTAGTGTTGGCCACTGTGTACAACAACCTCAATCGCTTATGGGAGGAGAACCGGATTCGCAAGGTATCTGTGGATGGGGTGCCTGACCGGTATGCCAAAAGTGTGGCAAGCTGCTGGATATCGATTTGGGAGACCTGACTGCGCAGCTGGAACAGAAAGTGGGAATTCCCATCCTGTCTTATGATCTGAAGCTACTGTATCTGTGCGAGGAATGCCGAAAGAAAGTGCAATAGAAAGGATAGTGAGGAAACTGAAACATCTGCCTTTATCCGTCCGTGTTCCCATTGAGGCGGACAACCCCAGCATTGTGCGCTGGGAGGAAAAATGTATCCGGTGCGGCATGTGTAAAGATGCGTGCACCAATCTGATGGGGGTACATGGTAGTTATACTTTGGAACAGACCGGAGGGAAAGCCGTCTGCATCTACTGCGGACAGTGTGCCAATGTCTGCCCAGTGGACAGCATCACCGAACGGGATGAAGTCCCTCAGGTTCGACAGGCGGTGGCTGACCCCGATAAGATCGTGGTGGTGAGCACGTCCCCCTCGGTTCGTGCCGCTCTTGGCGAGGAATTCGGCATGGAGCCCGGCGCTTTTGTAGAAGGAAAGATGGTCGCGCTGCTCCGGGCACTGGGCGCGGACTATGTGCTGGATACCAACTTCGCGGCAGACCTGACCATTGTGGAAGAGGCCAGCGAACTGATCCGTCGTATCACACAGAAAGATCGCCCGCTCCCCCAGTTTACCAGCTGCTGCCCCGGCTGGGTGCACTTTGCGGAGATTTACGCGCCCGAACTACTGCCCCACCTTTCCACAGCAAAAAGTCCTATCGGTATGCAAGGCCCTACGGTCAAAACCTACTTTGCAAAGCAGATGGGTTTAGACCCCCGTCAAATCGTCCATGTTGCCCTCACCCCATGCACGGCCAAGAAATTCGAGATCCGGCGTGAAGAGATGCACGCCGCTGCCGACTACCACGGTGTAGAAGGGATGCGAGACACCGATCAGGTCATCACCACCCGAGAACTCGCTCGATGGGCTAAGGAGGAAAACATCGACTGGAACGCCCTGAACGATTCGGCCTATGACTCCCTGATGGGCAAGGCCTCAGGCGCAGGCGTCATTTTCGGCAATACCGGCGGCGTGATGGAGGCTGCCCTTCGTACTGCTTATGCCTATCTGACCGATCAGGAAGCGCCGGATGCTCTGCTCCACCTGGAACCGGTCAGAGGATATGACGGCGTGCGGGAAGCGCAGGTGACCATCGGAGATCTCACATTGCAGGTAGCAGTCATTTACGGCACTGCCAACGCCCGTGGTTTTCTGGAGCGCATGAAAGAAAACGGGAAACAGTACCATTTTGTAGAAGTGATGGCTTGTCCGGGCGGCTGTATCGGTGGCGGCGGACAACCCAAGGATTTGGCGAAAAATGCGGACGAGACCCGCAAAAGCCGTATCGCGGCACTGTATCAGCGGGATGGTTCCATGACGCTACGCACCAGTCACGAAAACCCGGAGATTAAGCAAGTCTATGAAGCATTTTATGGCCAGCCGCTCAGCGAGATGGCAGAAAAAATGCTGCACACCTCTTATCAGGACAGAAGCAGCATCATACAACGAAAGGACGAAAAGAAAATGAGCAAATGGAAATGCAAAATTTGTGGCTATATCTATGAAGGCGAAACCTTGCCGGAGGACTTCACCTGTCCGCGCTGCAAGCAGCCCGCCTCTGCTTTTGAAAAGCTCGAAGAAGCGCCCGCCAAAAGCGGCAATAAATACGCTGGAACGCAAACCGAGAAAAATCTCGAAGCCGCTTTTGCCGGAGAGTCGCAGGCCCGCAATAAGTATACCTATTACTCCTCTGTAGCGCAGAACGAAGGATATGAGCAGATTGCAGCGCTCTTCCTGAAAACCGCTGAAAACGAAAAGGCGCACGCGAGAATGTGGTTTGAAGAGCTGGGCGGCTTGGGCAACACAACCGAAAACCTCCTCCACGCTGCCGAGGGCGAGAACTACGAGTGGACGGACATGTATGACGGCTTTGCCAAGACCGCGGAGGAAGAAGGCTTCCCGGAACTGGCAGCGAAATTCCGTCTGGTGGCTGCCATTGAGAAGCGCCACGAAGAGCGTTACCGCGCTCTGCTGCGCAACGTAGAGACCGCTCAGGTTTTTGAAAAGAGCGAAGTCAAAGTGTGGGAGTGCCGCAACTGCGGCCACATTGTGGTAGGCACCGCTGCGCCGGAGGTTTGCCCCACCTGCCTGTATTCCAAGAGCTACTTTGAGATCAACTGTGAGAATTATTGATCTCGCTTACCGGTACTTTTGTCCCTGATTTTCAGAACTACCGCCCTCTGATAGCTCCATAAGCAATGACGCACTCCAATGCGGAGGAAACCCGCTTGGAGTGCGTCTTTTTCCATGCTATTTCAAATTAGCTGATTTCCGATCAGCCATCCATGCGATTATTCTACCGGCGTTACCGGCTCTGTCAGCGGCGGCATTTTTTCGCAAGTGGTGCAAATGTCCTCCTCCGAAGCGCCGTTGCAGCTGACAAAGCTATCGCCTACCGTCGCTACCGCGCCGAACTCAACCGGAACCGCAACACAGATATCCTGCGAAATGGTAAAGAAGCAGGAGCCGTTTTTGACGCCGCCGCATACCTCACGGCCCGGGATGACAACCGGAGAGCCGCAGCACTTGGTGACTGTGATGCCCGCCTGCGCAAACGGCGTCACCGTGACCGGAACACAAATCGAGGCGGATTGATAGCCGACGGCGGGACAGGTCTGTGCTTCATTGACAGTATCGGAATTCGTATTGACAACCATTCGAGGGTCTCCTTTCTGGCAAGTGCCATTGTCATATTATGTACCAAACACAAATGCGTGCCTTGTCCCCTGCATCTATGGAGCAGATATAGAAAAGGAAAAGACATTCCAGTCATTTCATCCATATGATGAACTGGGGGCACTCCCCAGAAGGAGGTAACACGCATGGGTGTT
The DNA here is from genome assembly GCA_019421385.1 of Clostridiales bacterium. Taxonomy (GTDB): domain Bacteria; phylum Bacillota; class Clostridia; order Oscillospirales; family Butyricicoccaceae; genus Agathobaculum. Next base: position 33,638 of record JAHZFK010000025.1, on the reverse strand, counting down.
ACAAATTCCAATAAAGTTATTGATACGAACCGCATTTCCTGTGACGGGACTTTGCGTGTGACATTGGCGCTGACCGCAGCGCCGGATATTATATCCAATCCTACCGATATTGTGCTGGTGCTGGATCGTTCCGGCAGTATGGCCGGTGCACCGCTGTCCGATATGAAGCTGGGCGCCAAGTCTTTTATCGACATCATTGATGAAGCCACAGACAGCGCGCAGGACGGCCAGATCGGATTCGGCAGCCGCATCGGGATCGTCAGCTTTTCGAGTACCGCAGTGGCAGACACGCAGCTGATTACCTCGGTTGATGTACTGAAAAATGCTGTAGATAATCTCACCGCAAACGGAAGCACCAATCATGCCGATGCCTTTACCAAGGCCATGGGTCTATTCGATCCTGCTTCCAGCAATGCCAAGGTTATCGTCATGTTCACCGACGGCAACACCACCGCCGGTGCTCCCCCTGCTCCCGTAGCGGCCAGCGCCAGAGCACAGGGCATCATCATTTACTGTATTGGCCTGATCGGCTCGGATGGACTGGACATCAACGCACTCAACAATTGGGCTACCGACCCTGATGCTTCTCATGTTGCGGTGACACCGGATGCCGCCGATCTGGAAAAATTGTTTGCGGAACTTGCCGCTAACATTTCCAAGCCCGGTGCAACCAATATCACCATTGACGAGATCGTAAGCCCTGACTTCGCTATCCTCAATATCATGTCGCCCACCAAGGGCACCGCCACCTTGCTGGATACGCGTTCCCTGCAATGGAGCATTCCGGAACTGGGCGTAACCAAAAGCGAAAGCGCATCGCTCGATTTCCTCATCCGCCATGTTGGCCAGACTTCCGGCACCAAGCTGGTCAACCAATCCATCACGTATACCGACACCGAGGGGAACAATGTTTCCTTCCCGGAACCGAAGGTTTCCGTAGACTGCGATGTTGTCGTGCATCCGGAAGAATGTCCCTCCCCGGTGACATTTGCCGTGGAGGGCTGCGCCGACGCCGTGCTGGTCGATATGGGAGACGTCTCTCTGGAATCCCAAGGGCGAATCATCCAGATGGACGTAACGATCAAAAATGTCTGCCCCGGCAAACGGATCGCCCTTGCGGCGATTCTCACCGAAGTGGATCAGGATGGCATGGAGTATCAGCGCGGTATGAAAACCATGACCATTCCGGCACATGATTTTCCCACTTGTCGGGATGTGCGTGTCAAATGCATCAAATTTGTCGTGCCGGAGGATCTGAGCGTATCCGGCGGCGCAATGTGCAGCCCGCGCAACTTCAAAGCACGGTTCATTGCCCACAGCATTGACACCGATTATCGCTGCTGCGAATCCGTCATTTCCATTTAATACCCCTACCGCAGAACTGCCCCGACTTGTGCGAACCGCGCAAGTCGGGGCATCCTGATTGTATCGCAACATTTTATCCGGTTCACCGATTGATTTCTTCCACCAAACGCACAAACTCGTTCATTTCACGGGTGTGCCACTTTTCTTTATGGGAAAATATCTGACGGTACTGCGACACATGCAGATTTGTAACATTAAGCAGCGACAATTTTCCCTGACGCACGCTTTCCTCCACCGCATACCAGGGCAAAAACGAAATGCCACAATTGATTTCCAGCATTTTGATGATGAACGAAGTATCGCTGCATTCCAGAAACGGCGTGAGGATGGTCTCGTGCGAAGCCAAAAAACGATCCAATACACGTCGATAGTTTGCATCGCGCTCGGTTAGATAGAACGGCTTGTCCAATAGCTGCTCCACCCTCAAATCCGGAATCGTCCGCAGTTCTTCGCCCAGTGCGACGGACGCAACAAACACCACTTCCTCGCGCTGCTCCATCAGCTTGCGCCAATTGTTGTTATACTGCGGCTCATCCAAAATATAGATCATATCCAATTCGCCGCGCTCCATCTGCTCGATCAAGGTCTCCGGTTCCCCTGTTGTCACATGGATGACCACCTGCGGATGCTTCTCCCAATACATCCTGAGCACAGCCGGAAGCTTGAAAAAACACAGCGATTCAATCGTGCCGATATGTAAGCGTCCGCGCAGCTCACCCGCATCGGAAAGCGCCAGTCTCGCTTTGTTGACCTCATTGAGCACCTCATACGCCCGCTCCAGAAACTGGGCGCCCGGATCGGTCAGTGCAATGCGCTTGCCCATCCGATCGAACAGACGGGTACCCAATTCCTCCTCCAGCTGATGGATCTGCACGGTCACTGCGGACTGCGAATATCCCAGGCTTTCCGCTGCCTTGGAAAAGCTTTTGAACTGCGCTACTCGGATAAAGGTGCTGAGTTGTCGTAACTCCATAAAAATGCGCCTCTTCTTTTATGCATAATTTTATTATTAAAATTTTTAAATAATAAAATTAAATTTATGAATTTGACTTATTTTTATAAACAGAATATACTAAAACCAGCAAACGGTCAAGGGAAATTTAAGCAAAATTTATAGGAGGTTGTTTCGCTTATGGACAAGAAAAAATTCAAACTCGGCCTACTTCCCAAGCTCGTCATCGCTATTATCGTTGGTATCCTGTTCGGACAGTTTTTGCCCGAATGGTTCTGCCGAGTCGTAGTGACCGCATCTACCATCTTCAGCACGTTTTTATCCTTTGTCATACCGCTGATGATTCTCGCCTACGTCACCATGGGCATTGCGAATCTGAAAAACGGCGCTGGCAAGCTACTGCTCATCACCGTTATTCTTGCCTATGGCTCCACGCTGATTGCAGGCTCAGCCTCCTATCTTGTGGCACATAACCTATTCCCCAGCTTTATGAGCGCTGACGCGCTGGAACAGATCGCCGCGACAGCCGGAAACTCGCTGGAAACCTATTTCACCCTCAGTCTGCCCGCCCTGCTGGATACACTCTCTGCCGTTGTGCTGGCCTTTGTGCTCGGCCTGTGTTTATCTTCTCTGCGCGGCAAAACCATCGGAGATACTCTGTATAACGGCATCAGCGATTTCTCCGGCATCATTGATAAGGTTCTGCATTCGGTCATCATCCCTCTGCTGCCGCTTTACATCTGCGGCACATTCACGGATATGACCAAGTCCGGTAAAACCTTTGCCATTCTGGGCATCCTATGGAAGGTGTTCCTTGTCGTCATCCTCATGCACCTGATCTGCATTGTGATACAGTTTACCATTGCAGGTATCGTCAGCCACAAAAATCCCCTTACCCTCATCAAAAACCAGATTCCCGGCTATGCCACCGCACTGGGTACACAGTCCTCTGCCGCAACCATTCCGGTCAATCTGCAATGCGCAGAAGCGGACGGCGTTTCCTCTGAAATCCGCAACTTTGTCGTTCCGCTGTGCGCCAATATCCATATGGCAGGCTCGATGATTACCATCACCGCTTGTGCGACTGCCGTATGCCTGATGAACCAAATCCCGATCAGCCTTGCAACGGTCGTCCCCTTCGTTATGACGCTCGGCATCGCCATGATTGCCTCCCCCGGCGCACCCGGCGGCTCCATCATGACCGCGCTCCCCTTCCTGTACATGATCTTCGGCGCGGAAGCAGGCGACCCCAGCGGCCCGATCTGCGCGATCATGGTCGCACTGTATATCACGCAGGATTCTTTCGGTACTGCCTGCAATGTATCCGGTGACAATGCAATCGGTGTGCTTGTCGACACGATTTATCAGAAATTCATCAACAAAAATCCGGCTAAATCCTGATTATAAGTCAGGTAAGGAGACTATCCATGTCCTATGTCAGTGTTTTCGATGTTTTGGGGCCGAATATGATCGGCCCCTCCAGCTCCCATACTGCGGGCGCTGCCGTCATCGCCTTTTTGGCGCATAAAATGATCACTCCCCCGCTGAAAAAGGTGGACTTCACCCTTTACGGATCTTTTGCCAAAACCTATCACGGTCATGGCACCGACCGCGCGCTGCTGGGCGGTATGATGGGCTTTAACACAGATGATATCCGCATCCGCAATTCCTTCCAGATCGCCGCAGAGCGTGGCCTTGCCTACAGCTTTACGCCATGCGAATCCGAAACAGATATACACCCGAACACCGTGGATATCCGCATGGAGAACGCCCGCGGACAGGTGATGACCGTGCGCGGAGAATCGCTTGGCGGCGGCAAGGTACGCATTTCCCGTATCAATGGGGTTTCTGTAGATTTTACCGGCGATTACAGTACCGTCATCGTCGTCCAACAGGACAAGCCCGGTGTGGTCGCACATATCACAAAGGTGCTCAGTGACAGCAACGTCAACATCGCTTTCATGCGCTTGTTCCGCGAGTCCAAAGGCAATACCGCCTACACCATCGTGGAATCCGACGGCCGCTTTCCGGAAGGAATTGCCGAACCGCTGCGCAACAACCCCAATGTGCACGATGTTATGATTGTAGAACCGTAGGAGAGATAATATATGGATTTCAAATCTGCCAAAGATCTGCTGATCCTATGCCAGCAGGAGCAATGTGCCATCTCGGAGATCATGCGCCGCCGGGAATGCATTTTAGGTGAAACGACCCGTGATATGGTAGATCACAAAATGGCGCGCGCCTTGGAGATCATGCGTAACTCTGCAACACAGCCGCTGAAAAACCCGATCAAATCCATGGGCGGACTGATCGGCGGAGAAGCAAAAAAGCTATCCAGCCATGCAGCCAAAGGCAAAGCAATCTGCGGTGATGTTCTGACCAAAGCAATGACATATGCCGTAGCGGTTCTGGAGGTCAACGCTTCCATGGGTCTCATCGTTGCTGCACCCACTGCTGGGTCGGCCGGTGTGGTGCCGGGATTATTGCTGGCGCTGCAAGACTGCTACAAAATCTCCGACAGCCGTCTGATTGACGCACTCTTCAATGCGGGCGCTATCGGCTATCTGGCTATGCGCAACGCGACGGTTGCCGGTGCCGTTGGCGGCTGTCAAGCTGAAATCGGCGTGGCTGCCGCGATGGCAGCCTCTGCAACGGTAGAGCTCATGGGCGGCACGCCCGAGCAGTGCTTAGACGCAACCTCTACCGTATTGATGAATATGCTGGGGCTGGTATGCGATCCTGTTGGCGGTCTGGTGGAATACCCCTGTCAAAACAGAAACGCCGCCGGTGTTGCCAATGCGTTGATCGCTGCCGAGCTTTCGCTCAGTGGTGTGCGACAGCTGATTCCATTTGATGAAATGCTGGCAACCATGTATGCCGTTGGGCGGCGTATTCCCATTGAGCTGCGTGAAACCGCGCTGGGCGGCTGCGCCGTCACCCCTTCCGCTTGCGAGGTGTGCGGCCACTGCGGCTAATCTCCATATTTTGTTTTAATCCGGTCTGTAGTCCCACTGCACTTATGTGGTGCATCTCCATAGTTTTGCGACGACAACCGCAAAAAGCTCCGGCATGTAGACATGCCGGAGCTTTTTTCTTACGTGCTGCGGTTTGCTCACTCCATGGATTGCATATGCTTCCAGAGCAGATGTCTTAAACGCAGCCACTACTAATTTATATCATTCTTTCATTATCACAGATCTGCTGTCGAAGTCAGAGGTGCATCCCACTCCTGCGCTGCAAGTTCTGCCATCATCAACAGATTATTTTATCTTCCTTTTGTTCGTTCAATGTTCCCGCCGATCATTGTCATGTGAACTGTAAAATGTAGCTTTTGTCTGGTACATTTGACGATCTGCTTCGTCAAACTGCTCCTTTATGTTGCAGCAGCTGCATCTCCACGATATGCCCACAGAAACACTGATACCTTCTTGTTTCATATTTTCTTTCATGGTAGAGATCGCTTTCCGAAAGGCACTTTCTTCTAGCTCTGTATCAATCACCACAAATTCATCACCGCCTATGCGGTAGCATTTTCCTGGAAATACACGGGCGATATGGTCTGCTGTATGGCAGATCAGGCTATCTCCAGCGCTATGTCCCATTTGGTCATTGACTTTCTTTAATCCGTTTAAGTCGATAGATGCTATCCCTAACTGAGAAAAAGACTCCATTTCAAACCTTTGCGTGACGAGGTTGAATTTATTTCGGTTAAACAATCCGGTCAATAAATCTTCAAAACTCAATTTTTTCAGGATTTCCGTTTGTTCTTCAATCTTCCTCTTGTGCTCATCAATGGATTTATGCAAATACTCATATGTGTACTGCCTCATTTGTGTCGGAAATCCCACATCCTGTTGGGTCATTTCGGAGTATGGATTGGAGATATGAATATGGCAGCAGCGGGGAGTTCCATCTATCCAGCGAAAGACAGTCGTAATACGTTGATGTACGCACAGATAAATATCCGTGGAGGAATCGGTGGCAATCCACCCTCTGCCAGTACAGACGTAAATATCCGGCGAAATGTCAATCACATCATATTCTTCGTCCCAGATGTTGCATTTCGGCACCATACCCGCAAATTTGCGAAAAATTCCAGAAATAGTTTCCGTACCAACAGCATATTCGCCCTCACCTGCGCCAAGCCAACTCATCTTATCATCAAAATATTCGATAAGAGCTTCTACATCGTTTTCGCAATAGTACTTGTGAAGCATAAAGCTGGTTAATTCCTTGACCGTCTGGATCTTTTCATCTCTGTCAATGAATTGCTTCAATTTCTATCCTCACCCCTTTTTCGAAAGATGATATATGCAGCTGTTCCCATTAGGGTTGTGCCCCGCCATCACATTGATTGGCTGAATAGCTCAAACACATCATTTAATTCCATCGGCTTATGATAATAATATCCTTGAATAGTATGACAAGCGGCCTGAATGGCAAGTTCATTTTCCTGACTGCTCTCGACACCTTCTATGCAAATAGTCTTTCCAAATTGCCGGAATGCAGAGACCATATGATCAATCAATCGATTCCTTTCCTGTGATTCCGTCGCCTCTACGATGAGGGAACGATCCATTTTTATGATGCCAAAGGGATACTGTAACAGCATCCGCAGAGAAGAGTAGCCGCTCCCGAAATCATCCAGTGCAGTTCGTATCCCCAGTCGCTGACATTCTTTCAAATAAGACCTTAATTCGTCCGACTGCTCATCCAGACAGCTCTCGGTTAACTCAGCCACCACCGCATCACTGGGAAGATGGTATTTTTCCAACATCAGCTCCATAAAAGGAATCAACTGCACATCCGCAAGTTGTTGAAGGCTGACATTAAAACTCAGGTACAAATCTGGGCAAAAGCTTCGCAGCCTGACGCAAGTACGCACCGTTTCCTCAAATACCCAGCGTCCTACATTGCATATTAGCTTGCTTTGCTCCAATAGAGGAATAAACACCGCAGGCGAAATGTCCGTATTGTGATATCTCCATCGAAGCAATACCTCCCCACCTACAACAGAACCATCTTTGGCTGATACAACGGGCTGTACCACAATGCGGAAGTTGGCCATATTATTATTCACGTCATGCCCAAGCGCCAGTGTCATGTTAGCCGTGTGCTGAAGGCGTTCCAAATGTTCCGGCATATATGCAACATAGGATTGTCCCGCAGATTGTTTCCCTACACGGATCAAATCACTCAAACTGACAATGAGATTACCTGTATGAAGTCCATCTACGGGATAATCTATGGTAGCACAAGAACAAAGGTACTCCTTTTGAATCCCAATATCCGCAAAACACTCCGCCGCAGCATCACGAATCTGTTCCACCAACGATGATGGTGACTCACCGCAACAGTGTGGTTTGAGCACAGCCATAAACTGTATACCATCCAGTCGGAAAAAGGACATTTTCCAGCTAAACCGCTCCAGCAGAGTGTTCGCGAACTGTTTGAGCAGGTGGTCACTGTACGCCCGTCCTCTCGTTCTGTTTAACTCCGTAAATCCATTCACGGAAAACCCTATAATCAGAGTTTGTTGTTTGTGATTTGCAATCTCCTGTATGTGTTGGATCGCTCCATGCTCCCGTGGAAAACCAGTGATGGGATCGACCACCAGATTGGTGTCCTGATGGGTGATTCGACCCACAATAAAGGACGGTTTCCTTCTTTCCCCCTCCCAACTCATAACGGCAAAGCAGCGAACCAAAAGATGATTGCCGTAAACATCCTTGATGCGATAAATCGTATCGTGAATTGGCCGTCTTTCCTGTACCATACCTGCAATATCGTTCAGGAACAAATCCCGGTATTCTTTTTCCGTGATTCGATTTGCCCAGTTATGCAGAAGATCGGGCACCAGATTGCTCTCAAACCCAAAATCATCTCTCATATTATCAGAGATATAAAACAGATCCTTTTTTATATCTCCCATATAGAAGTAGCTGGAACTGTTGTCCTCTGTCATTGCCCTGACAACGGTCTGCATATCGTGGTATGCCGTATCCAAAAACTCCCGCAGCATGGATTGCGTACTATCCTGCTGGTTGTCAGAAAGCGTTTTATCAACTTGTATTGAAGGATGTGGTAGGGACATGCGACGTTCTGCTGTTGGATGCTGCTGATAATAGTCTTCCTTATCTTCATACATTACACGGTCTGCGATTTGCATGAGTGATTCCAGATCAAAAGGAGTCTGATCAGACCATGCATATCCAACCGCCATATGATATTCATCTTTTTTAACTGCCTGCTTCAGCCACAAAGCAGAACGCATAAAGCGGTCATTTGGCCAATCCAAGCACAGAACAACAAACTCATCGCCACCAACTCGGAAAATTTGATCTGTTTCCACATTATCAGCAATCAGTTGATAGCAGTGGCGAATCATCTGATCGCCAGCTTCATGTCCTTTTTTGTCGTTTACTTGTTTCAAGCCGGTAATATCACAGTAGATAATACCTAAGCTCGACAGATCACTGGGCTTATAATACCCTTCCAGCGCGTGACGGTTCAATGCTCCTGTCAGAGGATCGTGATAGCTGAGCTGATTCAATTTTTTAAATAGATCTCGACGCTTGAGAAGAACGGAAATGAAATAGCCAACCAGTCGGATCAGAGATGTAATGACAGGAACCATTGTAGGATCAGGATTATCCACTCCAAAAAAACCGATTTCTCCCGACTCATCCCGAATTACGCCAACAGCAAGCGAGGTAATGCCTTGCGGCTTAAGGACGGCATAGGTGGTTGGATATGTTGTGCGGAATTCTTCAATATCCGGAAGGACGATAGTAGAAGAATCCTGAAACAACTCAAACCACCAATCAACAGCCGATATATGCAGGGTTGACAAAATTTCTTTCTGAGGAACAATACCATCGGCACACCACTCATAGGTGTTGTGAACATAGTCGCCATCCAATTCAAAAATGTAGGCTCTATCGCAGGAGAAAGTTTCACCGAAAAAGGACAATAATCGGGTAATAGATTCCTCCGAACGGGTCGTAGAGAAAATAAACTGAAGACATTGGCTTAACAGATTTTCCACACGGGCATAGTGGTGAGGGGTCTGGTGTATTACATCAGAGCTGGTATCAATGGCAATCTCCAGACGATAACGCTGCCCCTGATGTTCTAACATCGTGTCCTTGATCAGAAATCGCTTTTTCAGCACAGGATTATGATGTATCCAGGATTCAAAATATCCCTGTCTTAACTTTTCGTTATTGCAAAATGGGCATTTGGTCGTGTTGTGCTGAAGCACAGCATAACATTTTTTCCCTTGATATGTCTGGTCATCAGGAATATCAAGCGCTTTTCTCAAATGAGCATTCATGTAAATCAGTTCATCTGTATCCATGTTGGTTACATAAACAAACTCATCTAAATGCTCAAAAAATTCCCACTTTTCTTCCATATGCAGTTTCCCTCTCTATTTCCAGATAGTTCCCCCTATTCTGTGAAATGATAAGGGTACTACATTGTATTCTATATTAACTGTTCCGCTTTTTTGTGTCAACAATTCGTATCGGTTTAAATGAGAGGCGTTGCCTCAGAAACAATACGTTTATTGTTTACATGAAAAGCACAATACAAATAACCGAAAGCTGGCTCCATCGAAAAAAGCAGGATAAAATGTGTTTATCCGTCCGCTATCGCTATTTCCAGAACCTCACGCCGAAATATCCCGGTGTCCGGTTACACAGAAAATCTTTTGCCTGCCCCGATCTCTTTCTTTACCATATTTTAACCTTTGCATATCAAAATATAAAGGATTATCTATCTTATGTCAAGAAATGTAAAAGATTATATAGAGTACTCTGGAAGATTAGAAGCCATGGTGAGCATCTCGTGCTGGATCACCGAAATCGCCTTTATGATCGTATTGGGCTGGGCTACTGCAGGGGTAACGAGACATTTGATGGAAACGATCACCAGATATATTGACTCGTGAAGTAGTAAAAACAATGTTTTTTCAGATAATTCGGAAACGCATTGGCAAGGCCAGAACAGAAAAATGGCAAAAATTCCTCATTCCCTTCCTGTGTCATTTTCAGCAAGCGCTATGAAAAGTTGAAAAAACCGACCTTTCAAAAGAAAAGGTCGGTTTAGACTCTGGTGGGAGGTGGTGGATTCGAACCACCGAAGTCATAGACGACAGATTTACAGTCTGTTCCCTTTGGCCACTCGGGAAACCTCCCATATGAAATTGTCGATCCTGCAAAGAACAGGTGGAGCTGGTGGACGGACTTGAACCCCCGACCTGCTGATTACAAATCAGCTGCTCTACCAACTGAGCTACACCAGCGTTTCGCAAGTCTTGTCTGTCTCAGCGACTTGTATATAATAGCACACTGTTCTCAACCTGTCAATACTTTTTTCGATTTTTATTTTCGAATTTTTATATTTTTTTCAAAGGCGTCAATCGAGTCGGAAACCTGCTGCAAAATCGTCAAAAATGCACCGGACAATTCCGGATAGCGTTTGCTGATCTCATTGGGCGAAATCGGAACTACATGCAGCGTTTCCTGCTCCAAACCGAAACCGCCCTCTCCCTTTGCTGCGGTGCGGATGCGAAGCTCATGCTCCTTCATGCGCGCATCGCAAAGATATTCAAACTGCTCCCGTGATGTGCGAAACACTGCCTCCACATTGGTCGGGTCAGCCATATACAGATAACGGTATACTTTATAGATCACGACCGACAGATACGCTTCCACCTCATGCGGCAGCTGTGTGCTCCCCATCTGCTCGGTCAGATCCATCAGCAGGGAAACCGCCCGCACCACCTGATTTTTCTCCCAGCCGGTATGTACCTGCACATCCATGCGCTCCGCCGGTACAGCGGAGCCATCCCGCGCCATCGACCTGCCCAGCAAATAATCACAGGACACCCCATAATAGTCCGCGGCACGCACTACAAACGACAATCCCGGCTCACGCAAACCATTTTCATAATGGCTCAAAAGCGCCTGTGACACCCCAAGGTCGCCCGCAGCGGTTCGTTGGCTTATTTTCTTTTCCCGTCGCAACAGCGCGAGTGTACGAGAAAAATCACTGGTCATATCTCTGCTACCCCATCATAAAACTATGTCTATTATACAGCGTGTAATCGCACTTGTAAAGAACGAAAAAGTTGCATTTCCATCGTTTTTTTGCAAATAATGCCCCCCTACTCTACCATTACATGATTTGGTTGCCTGTTTTAAAGTTTATAACTATATATGGTGGTCAGTTATTTTTTCGGTCTCAAAAATACGGATATCTCCCGGCCGGAAATGCACTTTGTTTTCGCTTGACGCGTATGCCGACGCCCGATATAATAAAGTAGAAAGAAAAAAACGCATGGTGCAGCGGCTCAGTCTGCTGCACCATGTATGTTTCTGCAAAAGGAGCTTTCCCATGACAATCGAACAAATTTTGAAAATGCGTCAGGAGGCCAGCGGCCTGAACAAGCTGATGCATATGCGCGTCATCACGCTGGATAAAGACGGCGGCGCAACCGTTGAGCTGGATCTGACGGAAGAACTGCTCAACCCGCTCGGCTTGGCGCACGGCGGTACGATTTTTACGCTGTGCGACATTGCCGCAGGTTCCGCCGCCGCCTCTCACGGACTGGTTGCTGTGACGCTGGACAGCAATATCCATTACTACCGTCCCGGCCGTCTCGGCAAAACGTTGACCGCCGTTGCCTACGAACGCAAACGCGGCAAGAAAACCGCCGTCTACATGGTGGAAGTACATGACGACGAGCACCGGCACATTGCGGACGCGGTTTTCACCATGTTCTACACCGGCCAGACCCTTGAGGATATGCAGCATTGAGCGGCGTCACCTCTGCGATTGTCGCTCCGCTGTTGAATTGGTATGACCAAGGGCACCGCGACCTGCCGTGGCGTGCATATCCCACACCCTACCGTGTATGGGTCAGTGAGATTATGCTCCAGCAAACGCGTGTACAAGCCGTGCTGGGGTATTTCACCCGCTGGATGGAGGCGCTGCCTGACGTGCGCGCACTCGCGGAAGCGAACGAATCCGTTTATCTGAAGCTGTGGGAGGGGCTGGGCTATTATAGCCGCGTGCGCAACCTGCACCGCGCTGCGGTCGAGGTCTGCGAGAAATACGGCGGCGAGCTCCCCGCCGATTATGATGCGCTGCTCTCGCTTCCCGGCATCGGAGACTATACCGCCGGGGCGATTGCATCCATTGCCTGCGGCATTCCTGTTCCAGCGGTGGACGGCAATGTGCTGCGTGTTGCGGCGCGGCTGGATAACGACTTCACCCCTATTACCGACACGGCATTCAAAAAGCGTACGCGCGCACGGTTTGCCGACCTGATGCCTGCCGACCGGCCGGGCGACCTGAACCAGTCTTTGATGGAGCTGGGCGCCATGGTCTGCCTGCCCAATGGTGCGCCGCTGTGCGGCGACTGCCCCGTGCAGCACCTATGTCTGGGCTACCACCACGGAAACGCCGCTCTCCTGCCCCTGCGCGCAGCCAAAAAGGCGCGCCGCATCGAAAACCGCACAGTTCTTCTGCTGCGTCACGGCCCGCTTGTCGGGCTGACACGGCGGCCTGCTTCCGGCCTGCTTGCCGGGCTGTGGGAGCTGCCTGCACTGGAAGGCCACCTCTCCCCGGACGAAACACGTCAGGCGCTCGCCGCGCGCGGCTGGCAGGTATCCAGCCTGCTGTCCCTTCGCCCTGCCAAGCATGTATTCACCCATGTGGAATGGCACATGAACGGGTATTATATCGAGCTGGCAAACCAGCCGGAAGAACTGACCTTTGTCAGCCCATCCGCTCTGCGCGCGGAGTATGCGCTGCCCAGTGCGTTCCGCGCCTTTCTTTCTGTCATTGAGGAGGAAACATGAATCTGCAAACTGTTTTCCATACCATCCCGCCGCTGTATGACAGTCATTCGCGGGTGTTGCTGCTTGGCTCGATTCCGAGCCCCAAATCGCGCGAGGTCGGCTTCTTTTACGGCCACCCGCAAAACCGCTTCTGGCGTGTTCTGGCGGCTGTGCTGGGCGAAGAGGTGCCGCAAACGATCGAAGAAAAGCGCGCGATGTGCTTAAAGCATCATGTTGCGCTGTGGGACACGATCGCCCGCTGCGATATCGCCGGCGCATCCGATACCAGCATCCGAAACGCCGTCCCTAACGATATCGGCAAACTGGTGCGGGAAAGCGAAATCACCCGCATTTTTGCGACCGGCGGCAAATCCGCCGAGCTGTATCGTAAACTCATCGAACCGCAACTGCATATCCCGATCACGCAGCTTCCCTCCACCAGCCCGGCCAATGCAGCTTGGTCGCTCGAACGGCTGATTGAGGCTTATCGCGTGATCTTATAGAAAGAGGGGCGCATTCCCAACGAGCAAAGAACTATTCCCAAATGCCGCGCTGAAAAAACTGATCTGGCCGCTGGTGCTGGAGCAGGTGCTTTCCATCACGGTCGGCCTTGCCGACACCATCATGGTTTCCGCAGTGGGCGAAGCGGCAGTATCCGGTGTGTCACTGGTCGACATGCTCAATGTACTGATTATCAATATCTTTGCCGCGCTCGCAACCGGCGGCGCGGTAGTCGTCGCGCAGCTGCTGGGCGCGCGGCAGAACCGGCGGGCGTGCAGTGCGGCACGGCAGCTGTATCTTGTTGTCATCTGCATCTCCATCGCACTCAGCGTGATCGTCATGCTGCTGCGCACGCCCCTGCTGCGGCTGCTGTTCGGCTCCATCGAGCCGGACGTAATGGACAGCGCGCTCACCTATCTGACGGTCAGCGTGTTCTCCTATCCGGTGCTGGCGATTTACAACGCAGGCGCTGCACTCTTCCGTGCGCAGGGCAACTCCCGCATATCTATGCTGATTGCAGGACTCATTAACATTGTCAACCTGATCGGCAATTCGCTGCTGATTTTCGCACTCGACTGGGGCGTTGCGGGCGCAGCCTTGTCCTCTGTCATCTCCCGCGGCACGGCGGCAGTGGTCATCACGGTCTTGCTGTTTCAGCCTGAGCATACGGTCAGTCTGCGGCGCGGCGGCCATTTACGTCCGGACGGTGCGCTCATCCGCCGCATTTTACAAATCGGTGTGCCGAACGGATTGGAAAACAGCCTGTTTCAGCTGGGACGCATTCTGGTTGTCAGCATGATTGCTCTGTTCGGCACAACGCAAATCGCTGCCAACGCAGTCGCCAACAACCTTGACGCGGTCGCCTGCATTCCGGGACAGGCAATGAACCTTGCCATCATCACGGTCGTCGGCCAGTGCATCGGCGCAGGCGATATCGAGCAAGCCCGCCGCATGGCGAAAAAGCTGCTCAAAATTACATATCTGATCCTTGCCAGCTGCTGTCTGGCAACCATTCTTGTCACGCCGCTGGTGCTGAAAATATACAGCCTGTCCCCTGAAGCGCTGGCGCTTGGCAAAACGCTCATCCTGATCCATAACTTCAGTGCAATGCTGATTTGGCCGCTGTCGTTCACCATGCCGAACGTGCTGCGCGCAGCCAACGACGTGCGGTATCCCATGGTTTGCTCGATTGCATCCATGATGCTGCTGCGGCTTGGCAGCGGCTATGTATTGGCTGTGATGTTCCAGATGGGCGCGATCGGCATCTGGATCGCTATGGTTGCCGACTGGCTGTGCCGTGGCATCCTGTTTACCGCACGCTTTGCCAGCGGACACTGGCTGCGTGTTTCCAAAGCATAAAAAAGAGAGCTGTCATAAGACAGCTCTCTTTTTTTCTTTAGTATTTTTCCTCATATGTCTCGCGACATCCACAAGGCCGCATCGGTTCTTCCGCCTGCACTGCTGGTTCGTTTATCAATGCCTGTCCCTGCTCCGGATTGCATTGAATTTTGAAACGTGATACCAGCTGACGCATCATTGCTGCCTGGCTGGACAGCTCCTCGCTCGCTGCCGCGCTTTCCTCCGCAGTTGCAGAGTTATTCTGTACCACAGCCGAAATCTGATCCACGCCGATCGAGGTCTGCTTGATCGTTTCATCCTGCTGTTTGGAATTGACCACAACCCGCTTTGCCTGATCGGTCAGTTTTGAAATAATGCCGTTTACGCGTTCCAGCGAATCCGCTGTATCCTGCGCAACCGTCTTTCCATTTTCTACCGCGCGCAGCGACTGGGAAATCAGTTCCGCTGTGTTGCGGGACGCCTCCGCAGTATTTGCTGCAAGGCGACGCACCTCGTCCGCGACAACGGCAAATCCCTTGCCTGCCATACCGGCTCTTGCCGCCTCTACCGCCGCATTCAGCGCGAGAATATTCGTCTGGAACGCAATATCCTCGATATTCTTGATGATCTTTTCAATCCGGGAAGAACTGTCGCTGATTTCATCCATGGCGTGCAGCATCTCACGCATTTTTTCTGTACTCATGCCCACTTCCGCAACAGTTTCATCCACGCTGCATTCCACTTCGGTCATGGCCTGCGCATTTTCATCCACCTGCTGCGATACGCTCAGCAAGGTAGCCGCCAGTTCCTCTATGCTGGAAGCCTGCTCGGTCGCCCCTTGGCTCAACGCCTGCGCACCGTTTGCCACTTGCTCGGCGCCGCTTGCCACCTGACTGGACGAGGTGCTGATTTGGCACATCACATCATTCAGGATGGC
Organism: Clostridiales bacterium; assembly: GCA_019421385.1. Taxonomy (GTDB): domain Bacteria; phylum Bacillota; class Clostridia; order Oscillospirales; family Butyricicoccaceae; genus Agathobaculum. The sequence goes on along the minus strand of JAHZFK010000025.1, from coordinate 17,692 downwards.
GATCAGCTGATATACCGCATCACGCAGCAAGCCGAACTCGCCGGTATACGCAGCATCATTCTGGCTTTTTGCATCGAAATTACCTTCTGCAACTGCCTTCAAACCATACTGCAGATCTTGCGAAATAAATACAACACGCTCAATCGCGCTATTTACCGCTTCGGACAACTGACCAAACTCATCCTTGCAATCATAACGCACCGCTGCATGTTCGAAGTCGCCTACCTTCAGCGCTTCCATTCCAACCAACAATCTATGTACAGGGACCAGAATATAGCCCATCATTCGCGCGATAAAGACTGCGATAAAGATCACGCACACAACCAGAAGGGCAAGGATGATTATAAATGCTGTTGTACGCGTAACACGCAGGCTTTGTTTCTGCGCATCCACACTCTGATTGATTTTATCATTCAATTCCAGGATCATATCCGCCGCCTCGTCAAAGGTCGGCGCATACTGTTCCAAATAAATATCATACGCCAGCGAATAAGCCTGCTCGTTATCAAACTGTTTCGCCTGCTGCATAATCAGTGTGTTAATCGAAGAAACACTACTGAGTTTATCACGAATGGCGGCAATATCCGTCTTATAGTCCGCATTGGTTTTTTCAATTGCATCCAAAGAATTATACAGCGCCTCCCGATCGGTCTCCAGCGCATCGGCTACCCGCTGATAATCCTCTTCATTATCTGCAATAATGGCATTGAGCAAATATCTTCGGACGGAAATCATATTGCGTCTGACCAAACCGATCTCTTCCACCGTCGGAACAATATCCTCCGCATATTGCTCCCCGATCTTTGCCATTCGATTAAGCGATGATATGGAAGCCAGCCCTACAATCAACATCAAAAGAAAGATGCTGCCAAAGCAAATGATCAGCTTCCATTTCAGCTTTAAATTCTTCATTCCCATACCTCATATCTTTCAAAATCCCTGCTTCATATCTTTGTATTGCCCTCTTTTCCAAGGGCAATCTTCTTTATTTCCAAAAAAAGTATATCCCCCTTCCCTCATTTTTGAAACAATATGTTATGCTATCGTCTGAATCATCTGGAACATAACATCTTATTTGGTAAAATTTCAACAAAAAAATAAGGAAAGCCGGCGCGTGATGAAGTTCACGCACCGGCTTTTTGTTTCCCTATGCCGTTGCAAACGTGTTTACAGAATCCACTCTTCCTGCTTTTCCTCGCCGCAGTAACGGCGCAGCGTCTCGCGGATGGCGCGCGGCCCCTTGTTCAGCTCATTGAACATGCGCACGACCGTCTCGCCTACGCCGATCTCAAACAGGTTGACGCCAAAGTAGTAGCGGTTGGCCAGCAACGGATATAGTTGCTCCTCGGATACCTCATCCCCCAATTTCGGATTGCCCATCAGAGAACGGATGTGATCGAGGTTGGTGTCCGGACTGAGTTCGAACGGCTCGCCGCGGTCATCCACACCGACCAGATAGCGCAGCCAGCCCGCCAGTACCAGCGGGATATACACCAGCTTGGTCGCACGGTGCGCGGGCAGCGTCGAATTATAATACGCATACAGCGTCACACCAAAGCGCGGCGCGATCTTACGCGAGGTATCGGTCGCAATGCGCTGCGGCGAATCCTGCAGGAACGGGTTGGGATAGCGCTCACCGAGCACCTCATGCAGGAAGGAAACCGGATCAATAACGCCCGGATCGGCAACCATCGGCATGGCTTCCTGCTCGCTCATGCGCGTAACCAGATTGACCAGTTCCTTATCCTTCATCTCCGCGCTGATCTGCGTATAGCCCAGCATACAGCCATATACGCCCAGCGCAGTATCCATCGGGTTCATGCAGGTGCTGACCTTCATCATCGCGGACTTCTCCACGATATCGCGGCGGGTCAGGATCACGCCGCACTGCTCGAGCGGCGGATGTCCGTTCGGGAACGCATCTTCAATGAGCAGATAGTGCGGGCTTTCCGAATTGACATAAATCGCCGCATAGGTGCCCTTAGCCGTTACGAACGGACGGGCATTCTGCAAGCCGTCCTCCGCCAGCTTATCCGCAATGCGGGTATCCGGGTGCGGTGTGATCTTGTCAATCATAGACAGCGGATAGGTGTTCTTCTTGATCAGATAGAAATACTCATCCTCGGTGATATAGCCCTTTTCCTGCCACGCCTGCACCATATAGCGCACCGCACGCTCCAGACGGATGCCGTTATCCTGACAGTTATCGAGCGAAACAAGCGCCAGCGGCTGCAGCCCAGCGCGGCAGCGCGACAGGCTGAGCGCTGCGAGCTTGCCGAAGAAAGAACGGCAGCCTTCCGGCCCATTATCGCGGTCATGCGCATAATCCGGCAGGAAATCGTGCTCATCGTCCTGAATCACATAGCCTTTTTCCGTCAGGGTGAAGCTGACCATCTGCAGGGACGGCGCAAGGAACACCTCGCTCAGCCGCGTTCCATCCTCACTCAGCTTGAGGCTTTCGGTCACCGACGCGACAACCTCCTTGTTGATCGTGCCGTTGGAATAGAGCGTTACGACCAGCGAAAGATGGTCGCAAGCGCGATAGCAGCGGTCGATCAGTTCTTCGTCATAGCCGTCGCAGCAAATGATACCCGTCTCGGACAGGCCTGCGGTCAACATACGCTGTGCCAGCACAGCAGGAAAAGCCCGGAACAGGTTGCCTGCGCCAAAATGCAGCCACGTCGGCGCCGTGCGTGTCGCTTCGCGCACCGCGTCGATATCATACTGCGGCAAGCGGTAACCCTTCCAGGACGCGTTATGTTTGATGCTTTCTTTTGTCAATTTCATAAAGCAGTCACTTCCTTTCAGCGAACGGAATACGCCGTTCATCCCTATCGTATATAGTATACCAAAACTTTGCCGCTTTGCATAGGGAAAATCGGAAATCTCTACAAAAACTAAACAACATTGACCCAAAAAAAGCTGCCCGGCTATGCCGGACAGCAAAGTCTTCCTTATAAACTGTTCTTTTGGGCGGTATGATTGACCTCAACCGTGCCCGGCAGCGCCCGATACAGACGCAATACCAGCTTCATTGCAAAATACAGCAGCGCCGCTTCAATCGGCAGCATGATCAGATTTTTCGGCACACGCAGCGCCAGCAGTGCGCTCATCGCCTTGCCGCCTGTGATCGTCAGCCACAGGGTATTCAAGCCAATGTTACAAAACAGATTGATGCAGGCTTTCGCGCCTACAGCGCGCCAGACAGAAACCTTGCGCGGATACAGCCACAGGCCCCAGAACAGTCCTGCCGTGATTGCAGTGAGCGTATAACCCGGGAAATACGCGCCCATCGTCAGATTGCCGGCAAAATAACCGAGCACATCCGTGCACACCCCCGCCATCATGCCGACCACCGGGCCGAACAGCATACCGATCGCCGCGTTGCACAGAAAGCCGAAGCTGATGCGCAGATTCGGCGGCAGCTTAACGGTCAAACCGAGCAGGTCAAGCGCAATGTTGATGGCAATGAGCAGCGCGGTCAGCGCCAGACAACGCGTGCTTTTGAGTTCTTTCAGGGAGCGGGAAAAGATATTTTCCTTTTTGGACATAGAAAAAGACACCTCCTAAATCAATTCATCTGTTGCCACAGCGATTTAGGAAATGCCTAAACAGTTGCAGCAGCGGGATGCGACTGCAATACCGCAGGGGATTTTCGTCCCTTTCGTCCGCTGAACAACTCCCCGTCTCAGCGGCACTTAACGCATTACAGTCTACTCTGCTTTTTCCGTTTTCTATTGTATCATGGTTTTACGCCTTGTCAATACCAAATACCGCACGGATGGTGCGGCACACGCCGTCCTCATCATTGGAGGGGCAAATGTGCTTGGCCGCTTTCTTGAGCTCCTCATGTCCGTTTGCCATCGCATAAGACTCCCCGACCGCCTGCAGCATCTCCAGATCGTTCATATAATCGCCAAACGCCATGCACTCATCCGGCGTGATGTGCAGACTGTCACAAAGCGCGCCGATCGCAAGCCCTTTGTTCATGCCGGGCCGTGTCAGATCCATCCAGTCTTCGCCCGAAACCACCAGCTGCGAGGTTTCGGCAAATGCATGAAACGCGGGCAGGAGTACCTCTTCCGCACGTCCTTTGCAGTATACCGCTACCTTGCACACCGGCTCATGGCGACAGAATTCCAGCAGGTCGGGCACTTGCGTGCGCCGCACGCTGTACTGCGCTGCGTTTGCCAGAAATTCCGGATCGTCCGCGGTTTCATAAAAACCGCCGTGACGTGCAGACACGATTGCCTCAACGCCCGGCAAAGAACGCACCAGTTCGATTGAACGGCATACTTCATCGGTGGGCATTGCCTCAAACGAGATCATACGCGAACCGTCGCAAACCACCGAACCATTCTCGCAGATAAAAACCAACTCATCCGCAATCTCACCAAACTGCTCATAGAGCGTGTAGTATTGCCGCCCGGATGCCGGTGCAAAACGCACGCCCCGCTCCCGCAGCGTATGAATCAGGGAAAACAAGTCCTTCGGCAGCCGTTTTTGACTGTCCAGAAGCGTGCCGTCCATATCGGCGGCAATCAATTTGATCGACATGAATACCCGAAATCCTTTCTATCGGTTTTTACTCCTTACAGGAAAAGGCTGCCAACTTGATAAACCACCATTGCTGCCAGATACGCCAGCACGGTCTGGAACGCAGCCGCACCAAACGCCCAGCGCCAGCCGCCCATTTCCCGCTTGATGGTGGCAAAGGCAGACATGCAGGGCATATACAGCAGCGTAAACACCAGGAAGGAATACCCCGCCAAAGGCGTGAACACCGTACCGAGCAGACCGGACAGCATCGCACTGTCCCCGCCCGCGCCATACAGCACGCTCATCGTGGATACGACCGCTTCCTTTGCGACCAATCCAGTCAGCAGCGCAACCGACTCCTGCCATTGTCCGAAGCCCAGCGGCCGGAAAACCGGCGCAATGAATGTACCGATCACGCCCAGAATGCTCTCCCCTGCGTTCTGCGCCACGTCAAGCGAGGGCGTGAAGTTTTGCAGCAACCAGATCACCACGCTCATCAGGAAAATGAGCGTACCGGCGCGCGTGATGAAATCCTTGGCCTTCTGCCACATGTTGAGCACCGTGCCCTTGAAGGACGGCAGGCGATAGGTCGGCAATTCGAGCACAAAGCCCGACGAAACCTCTTTGAAAATCGCCTTTTTGAGCAGGAATCCTGCCAGAATGCCCATCAGAATGCCCAGCACATACAGGCTGATGACCACCAGCCCCTGATGCGCCCCAAACAACGCGCCCGCCACCAGCGCATAGACCGGCAGCTTCGCGCCGCAGGACATGAATGGCGTCAGCATGATGGTCATGCGGCGATCGGCGTCATTTTCCATGGTGCGCGCCGCCATGACCGCAGGCGTGGTGCAGCCAAAGCCCATCAGCATCGGCACAAACGACTTGCCCGACAGACCGATGCGGCGCAGCAGCGTGTCCATAATGAATGCCACGCGCGCCAGATAACCGGTATCCTCCAGCACCGACAGGAAAAAGAACAGAATCACGATCTGAGGCAAAAAGCTCAGCACGCCGCCCACGCCCCCGATCGCACCGTCGCAAATCAGGCCAATGAGCCAGTCCTGCGTATGCGCCGCCGTCAAGCCGTTGCGAATCGCGGGCGAAATGATGCTTTGAATCAGATATTCCATCCCATCGCCCAGCAGCGAACCGATCGGCCCGAAGGTGCACCAGAACATCAGGAACATGAAAAACGCGAAAATCGGCAGCGCCCATACGCGGTGCAGCACGATTTTATCAATGCGCTCGGTCAGCGTCTCTTTATGTACCTTTGGCCGCTGGTAGGCCGCGCGCACGACTTCCTCAATATAGTCATAGAGCGCATCTGCCAGCACCATTTCCTTATCCGTCAGGTTTGCGTGGCTCTGCATACCCGCTGCAATGGAATTGATCTCCGTGCGCATCTGCGCCGGCATCTGCAGCCGGTCCATCTGCGCCCACATGGCGGAATCCCCTTCCAGCAGCTTTGCTGCATAAAACGGCAGACTGCACTGCCGCAACGGCAGCGGCTGCAATTGTTCTGCCGCGCGGCGAATCGCCGCACCGACACCATGCAAATACGGCGGCTGCTTATCCGGCGCACGCATATGATGCGCCAATCCATCGAGCAGGTTGTGCATATTCTCGCCCTTTTTGGCAGAAATTGGCACGACCGGCACGCCGAGCCGCTCGGACAGCACATCACAGTCGATTTCAATGCCTTGTGCGCGCACATCATCCATAAAGCCGAGCGCCACCACCATCGGCAAGCCCAACGCGATGAGCTGCAAGGTCAGATACAGATTGCGTTCAATATTCGCCGCGTCCACGATATTCAAAATGCCGTCCAGCTCGTCCGACAGAACGAACTCACGCGCGATGATCTCCTCCTGCGTATAAGGTGACAGCGAGTAAATACCGGGCAGATCGACAATGTCGATGCCCACGCCGTCGTGACAGATATGGCCGGTCTTGCGATCGACCGTCACGCCCGGCCAGTTGCCGACATGCTGGTTGGAGCCGGTGAGCCGATTGAACAGCGTGGTTTTGCCACTGTTCGGATTGCCGATGATGGCAATGGTTTTTTTGCTGCTCATGCGTGTTCCTCCAGCACTATTTTTTTCGCTTCCGCACGCCGCAGCGACAGACTGTATCCACGCAGACGGACTGCGACCGGGTCCCCGAACGGCGCGATGCGTTCCATCGTCACCACCACGCCCTTGGTGATCCCCATATCAAGAAAGTGCCGTTTGAGCGCGCCCTCTGCCGTGATGGAATCGACCACACCGCTCTGTCCCGGCTTTAAATTGTTAAGAGTTTTCATACTGTGCCCCCATGCATTGCCAAAAGGCCATATGCTATTTTATTATAAAATGGCAGTTAGGGATTGTCAACCGAAGCGGATGCCGCTGCGCCGTTCAAATGATACAAAAAAAGCGCGCCCAAAGGCACGCTTTTTCGTTAAACAGAGGCGTGGGTCTCTTCCTCACGGAACATCAAGCCGAATGCAGCCAGCAGCGGCGCACACGTCAGCAGCAACGCCCGCTCTCCCCATGCGTCCGTGCACAGCGCGCCGAGCGCTGCGCCCGCGATAAACCAAAGAATGATCGCGTAATAATGCCGCGCCTTGTGCGCCGCCTTACGGTTGCCGGTCTGCCGCCAAATGATCAGCTGTTCGGTGCCGGAGCGCAGATTGCCCGTGCACATGGTCGTGGCAAACGCACTGCCGCGCACCTTGCGGAAGGTCTCGACCTGCATGGCGCAGACGAAGGAGATCACAGTATTGACCACCATATTCATCTGCTGCGGCAAAAAGGCGACCACAGCCAGCAAAACGATCTCCGCAATGACGATCACCTGCCGCCAATGCAGTCCTGCATCCGGTCGATTCTCCCGCTTGCCATGCCGCTTGACCAGCTCGGCGGCCACCACGCCGAACGCAAACGCCAGAATCGGCAGCAAATACGTCAGCGCGCGCTGCCACTCCCCCTCCGCCAGCTTCAAACCGAACAGCACGATATTGCCAGTCTGGGCGTTGGCAAACACGCCGCCGCGGCAGAGATAGGTATATGCGTCAAAAAATCCGCCTGCCATTGCCAGCAGTCCGCCCAGCAGCAGCGACTCGGACATCTGCCCCTTTTCCTGTTGCATCTTGCTTTTCCATCTCCTTCATTTTCATCCCACAGTATAGCAAAAAAAACCGTCCGTTTCAACAACGGACGGTTTTCCTTTACTTGTCTCCCGCAATGCGCATACGGTTGATTGCCTTTTTCAGCTTGATCTGCGCAATATCGTGCTCGTGGTCGCTTTCCTTCTTCTGAAGGATCGCACGGGCACGCTCCGCGGCCTCGCGGGCGCGGTTGATGTCGATCTCGTCCGCCCATTCACAGGTGCGGGCGAGCACGACCGTCTGCTCACGCGACACATCCACAAAGCCGCCGGCAATCGCAGCGACACGGGACTGCCCATCCTTGATGATGGTCAGGCCGCCGATACCGAGCGCCGCCGTATACGGCACATGGTTCGGCAGAATGCCGACGTCGCCCTGCGTGGTGCGGATGACAATGCGGTCTACCTCATCGTCATAAAAGCTGCGGTCGACCGTCATCACCTTGAGATGAAAGGTAGCCATATTATGCCCCCTTCTTCGCCTTCTCCACGACCTCGTCGATGGTGCCGGCAAACAGGAACGCCGACTCGGGCAGATCGTCATGCTTGCCGTCGAGGATCTCGCGGAAGCCGCGGATGGTCTCCGCTACCGGCACATACTTGCCCTGGAAGCCCGTGAACTGCTCCGCAACGTGGAACGGCTGCGACAGGAAGTTCTGGATCTTACGGGCACGGGCAACCGTCAGCTTATCCTCGTCAGACAGCTCGTCCATACCGAGGATGGCGATGATATCCTGCAAGTCTTTGTACTTCTGCAAGATGGACTGTACCGCGCGCGCGACCTCATAGTGGTCGATACCGACCACATCCGCAGTCAGGATACGCGAGGACGAATCCAGCGGGTCAACCGCCGGATAAATACCCATCGACGCGATATCACGCGACAAAACGACCTTCGCATCCAGATGCGAGAAGGTGGTCGCCGGCGCGGGGTCGGTCAAGTCGTCTGCCGGGACGTAAACCGCCTGTACGGACGTGATCGAGCCCTTCTTGGTCGAGGTGATACGCTCCTGCAGCGCGCCCATCTCAGTCGCCAGCGTGGGCTGATAGCCTACCGCCGACGGCATACGGCCGAGCAGCGCAGAAACCTCGGAACCCGCCTGCGTGAAGCGGAAGATGTTGTCGATAAACAGCAGCACGTCCTGTCCCTCGACATCGCGGAAGTATTCCGCCATGGTAAGGCCGGAAAGCGCCACGCGCATACGTGCTCCGGGCGGCTCGTTCATCTGACCGTAAACCAACGTGGTCTTGTTGATAACGCCGGATTCCTGCATTTCGTTATACAGGTCGTTACCCTCACGGGTACGCTCGCCAACGCCGGTGAATACCGAAATACCGCCGTGCTGCTTGGCAATGTTGTTGATCAGCTCCATGATGATAACCGTCTTGCCGACGCCCGCGCCGCCAAACAGGCCGATTTTACCGCCCTTGGCAAACGGCGCGATCAGGTCGATGACCTTGATGCCGGTTTCGAGGATCTCGGTCGTGGATTCCTGCTCCTCATAGGAGGGCGCAGGACGGTGGATGGGCCAGTACTCCTCGCCCTCGACCGGCGGCTTGTTGTCCACCGGCTGGCCGAGCAGGTTGAAAATACGGCCCAGATTGTTGTTGCCGACCGGAACCGTGATCGGTCCGCCGGTATCAACGGCCTTCATGCCGCGCACCAAACCGTCCGTGGACTCCATCGCGATGCAGCGCACGGTATCCTGACCGATGTGCTGCGCAACCTCGACCGTGATGACACAGCCGTTGATGTCGATCGTGATAGCGCTCAGCAGCTTGGGCAATGCGTCGGCAGCAAATTTAATGTCCAGCACCGGTCCGATAATCTGGACAACGGTGCCAATATTCTGCTCACTCATTGGCAAAACTCCTAATTCGTATCGTCCTATGCGCCGACCTCGCCCGAACCCGCAACGATCTCGGTGATCTCCTGCGTGATGGCGGCCTGACGCGCACGGTTATAGGACAGATTCAGATTTTCGATCATCTCGCTGGCATTGTCGGACGCAGCCTCCATCGCCATGCGGCGCGCGGACTGCTCGGAGCAGTAGCTTTCCACCACCGCGCCGTACAGCACGCCGTACAGGTATTCGGGAATGATCGCGTCAAACACTGCCTCGGGAGAGGGATCGTATTCGGTCAGCACACGCGCGCCCGCCGGCTTTTCGCCTTGTTCGCTGCGCTCAAAGCTAGCAGGCAGCAGCTGGATGCACTTGGGCTCCTGCTGCAAAGGCGAGACAAAGCGGGTGTAGCAGAGGAATACCTCGTCCACCTGCCCGCCGCGGAACAGGCTGAGCATACGCTCGACGATCTCATGCGTGTCGCTGATTTTCATAGTTTCGGCAATGCCCGGATAATCCGCCGCAACCGGCCAATCGCGCTTGGCGTAATACTCCTGCGCCTTTTTGCCGATCGTGACGATCTGCGCCTGTTTGCCCGCCATCTCGGCAGCTGCCAGCTTGAACAGATTGGCATTATAGCCGCCCGCCAGACCGCGGTCGCCCGCGATGACGATATACAGGCTGTTCTTCACTGGGCGGCGGCGGGTATAAACCGAGTCGCCGTCCCGCGTCTCCGCGGCCAGCCGAGTGATGGTTTCATACATCGTGTTGAAATAGGGCCGCGCGGCCAGCGCGCGCTCCTTGGCGCGGCGCATTTTGGAAGAGGCCACCAGCTCCATTGCCTTGGTGATCTGCATGGTGGACTGCACCGACTTGATGCGGCGCTTAATGTCCTTCATGTTTCCGGAAGCCATTGTTCAAGTCCCCCTTCCGCCTTAATGCTCGGAAAGGAACTTTGCTTTGAATTCCTCGATCGCCTTCGTCAGCTTCTCCTTGATGTCGTCGTCCATCTGCTTGGTGGCGCGAATGGTCTCGGGAATGTCGCCGTAGACGCCGTCGATAAACGCAAACAGCTCTTTCTCGAACTCGGCGACCTTATCCGCCGGAATATCGAGCAGCTGACCGGAAATAACCGCGAAAATGATGATAACCTGCTTTTCGACCGGGATCGGGCTGTTCTGCGGCTGCTTGAGCACTTCCACGATGCGCTCGCCCTGATTCAGACGCTTCTTGGTGTCCGCGTCGAGGTCGGAGCCGAACTGCGAGAACGCCTGCAATTCGCGGTACTGCGAATATGCCAGCTTGAGCGTACCCGCAACCTTCTTCATCGCCTTGATCTGCGCGTTGCCGCCGACACGGGATACCGAAATACCGGGGTTAACCGCCGGACGGATACCGGAGTTGAACAGCTCGGTCTCAAGGAAGATCTGGCCGTCCGTAATCGAAATGACGTTGGTCGGGATATATGCCGAAACGTCGCCCGCCTGCGTCTCGATGATCGGCAGCGCGGTCAGCGAGCCGCCGTCCTGGATGTTGGCTGCGCGTTCCAGCAAACGGGAATGCAGATAGAATACGTCACCGGGGTACGCTTCACGTCCTGGCGGACGATGGAGCAGCAAAGAAAGGGCACGATAAGCCACCGCGTGCTTGGACAGATCATCATAGATCACCAGCACGTCCTTGCCCTTATGCATAAAGTACTCGCCGATCGAGCAGCCCGCATACGGCGCGATATACTGCAGCGGCGCAGACTCAGATGCGGTCGCAGCGACGATGCAGGTATAATCCATAGCGCCGTTCTGCGCCAGCGTCTCGGCCACCTGTGCAACCGTCGAACGCTTCTGGCCGATGGCTACATAGATACAGATAACGCCCGTACCCTTCTGGTTGATAATGGTGTCCAGACAGATCGCGGTCTTACCGGTCTGACGGTCACCGATAATCAGCTCACGCTGGCCGCGGCCGATCGGGATCATGGAGTCGATCGCCTTGATACCGGTCTGCAGCGGTACGTTAACCGGCGCACGCTCGATGATGCCCGGCGCGGGGCTTTCGATCGGGCGCGACTCGGTGGTATGGATCGGGCCCTTGCCGTCGATCGGCTTACCCAGCGCGTCCACGACGCGGCCAAGCATAGCCTCGCCCACCGGCACCTCTACGATGCGGTTTGTGCGTTTTACCGTGTCGCCTTCACGAATATCCTGATCCGAACCCAGGATTACGGCGCCGACCAGATCCTCCTCGAGGTTCTGCGCCATGCCGTATACGCCGCCCGGAAATTCGAGCAGCTCACCGGACATGCAGTTTTCCAGACCGTGAACATGCGCGATACCGTCACCGACGGTGACGACCGTACCGACGTCGGTCAGCTTGATCTGGCTCTGGTAGTGCGTGATCTGCTCTTTGATAATATTGCTAATCTCTTCGGGGCGTAATTCCATAAAGTCACCTACTTCCTTACGCGATAGTATTGGTCAGCCGTGCGGCAATCTCGCCCAAGCGAGTGCGCAGGCTGGTGTCGAACTGCTCGTTTCCGAGCTTTACGACGATACCGCCGAGGATGCTTTCATCCACCGACGTTTCGAGCACCACCTGTTTTCCGGTGACGGCGCTCATCTTTGCTTTCAGCTTTTCGGTCAGTGCTTCGCTCATCGGCTTTGCCGTGACCGCATGCACCTCCACGATGCCGTTTTCAAAGTAATACTGTTCTTTATACGCCTGATACATGCTCTGGATCAGACCAACGCGGCCCTTTTCCGTGATCAGCATCAGGAAATTGAGCATAAATTCCTCAACGCGCCCTTCAAACACCTTGCGCAGAACATTCTGCTTGTCCTCCAGCGCAATGGACGGCGTCAAGAGCATCTTGAGAAAATCAGGCTCACGCTTGAACACCTCGCAGACCGCGGCAAGCTCATCGAGATAGGCTTTTTCCTTTTTCTCGTCCGCAGCCACTTCATACAGGCTCAGCGCATAGCGCTCGCTTACAATATCAGCCACCTGCGCTCACCCCACCTTGTCGATGAACTCTTCGATGAAGCGCTCATGATCGGCATCCTTGATGTCACGCTCGACAACCTTGGAGGCGATCATAACAGAAAGGCTTGCGACCTCGTCCTTGAGCTCGTTCATGGCCTTCTTGCGCTCCTGCTCGATGGTGTTCTCGGCCTTCTTCATCATGGCAGCAGCCTGCTGCGAAGATTCCTTGAGGATTTCCTCACTGCGCACAGTCGCGCGGCGGGTGGCGGAACCGACGATCTCGTCGGCTTCCTCCTTGGCCTTGGCCAGACGCTGCGTGTATTCGCTGCGCATCTGCTCGGCCTCGGTCTGTGCCTTTTCCGCGTTGCCGTACATAGCCTGTACCTCTTCTTCGCGCGCAGCAAGCATTTTGCGCACGGGCTTAAACAGGAACTTCTTGATGATGGCAAATGTAATCAGCGTATTGCACATCGTCACAAGAATTTCCCACCAGCCAAGGCTAACAAAGGACTGAAATACGTCCGGCACTGTTTTACCTCCTTCCCAAACGGAAGATAAATCCGTTCATCCTATTATCGCCAGACTGCTTAGAACTGGCCGACAAACGGGTTGGCAAACAGCAGGATCAGCGCAACAACCAGCGCGTAAATACCGGTGGACTCGGCCATAGCGATACCGAGAATCATGGTACGGGTGATATCACCCTGCGCTTCGGGCTGACGGCCGATCGCCGCACATGCCTGACCTGCGGTGTAACCTTCACCGATACCAGGGCCAAGACCCGCGATCATCGCCATACCAGCGCCGAGGGCGGACATACCTGCTACAAATGCTTTGGGATCCATACTTTTTTCCTCCTGAAAATGTTGTTGTTCAAAATTTGAGAATGGATTCGGTTTGTTGATTGTTGTACTCCATGCCTCAGCCGCTGCTGCGCGCATCACCTACATAAGCCATGGTCAGCATACTGAAGATGAATGCCTGCATGCAGGCGGTAAAGCAGTCAAAGTACAGCGAAAGGACGCCGGGGATACCGATCTGCAACAGCGGCACCGGCAAAAAGCCCAGAACCGCGCCCGACAGCACTTCAAGCGCACCCATCATCAGGGTCGAAATGACAAGACCGCCCGCCATGTTGCCGAAATGACGGAACGACATGGAAACCGGCGTTGCCACCTCACTGAGTACGTTGAGCGGCGCCATGACGAAAACCGGCTCAAGGAAGCCCTTCAGATAGCCACCAATGCCGCCATACTTGATCTTATTGAACGTGATCAAAAAGAACGTGATCAGCGCCCAGCCAAGCGTGGTGTTCAGGTCAGCCGTTACCGGACGCATCCAGAACAGCGTCGCCAGCGAACCAAACAGCGAGCTCATCAGCAGCGTTGCAATATAGGGCGAAAATGCCCGGCATCCTGATCCCATGGTATTATCGACCAGATTATCAATCATGATGACCATTTTTTCTGCAAGCGCCTGTTTCCCTTTCGGGATCTTTTCCATGCGCCGGGTCAGAAAAATACATAGGAACAGGATGAACGCCATCACGATCCATGCATTGCGCATAGTTTCCGTGATCGGCAGATTGGGATTACCGAATAGATATCCCAGTACCTGTGGGCCGTTTATTTCAACATTCACCGTCTAACCTCCTTTCCTCTGAACTACATTATACCAGAGCAGCACAACCTTGGGAAAGAAGAGCGGAAGCACAGCTGCCAGCGGATGGATAAACGGCACCTTGATTGCCGCAAATACCACAAGGCCGGTCAGCACATAGCGGAAAAAATAGCCTCGCCGCACAATGCGGGTCGCCTGCTCCGGTGGGAACAGGACAGCTTTGGCAACATTGTTGCCGATCATGCGGAACAAAACCAGTGCATAGCACGCGCCCAGCAGCAGACTGATGCCCGCTCGCCACACCTCGCAGCCGGCCAACACAAAAATGCCGAATGCAATCAGCGTCAGCGGCACGATCCCGCGCAGCATCCGCGCGGATTCTTCCCGCACGATTTGCTTTCCCGTCACGGCAGCTTCTCCTTTCTTTCGCTTTCTCTGGCTTTTCGCTCGGTGAACCGCAGGAAGTCCCGCAGTCCGCAGGCTGCAACCGCTATCCCGAGCAGGATTCCGAAAATCACCACGCCGTTGCCCCATCCAAATCGGTTCCGGAGCCAGAGCGCCCCGAAGCAACAGAGTACCGGCGGTGTGACGACTGTGAACCCAACCTGACTGAAATAAATCAGGTAACGCAGCACACTCCAATGATCTTTTTTTTGACTCAACCGCATTCCCCCAGATCGCCGATTTGATATCTTGAGCACAGCTGTGCCGAACAGGCCAAACTGCCCTTTCCGCATATCGTTTTTATTATACCTAACCTGATTCAAAAGTGAAACACTTTTTATCAGAAATTTCTTAAAAAAATTTCTTCTTCCCTCTCCCTATTATGCAAATCACACATTTTTTCATGGACAAACGCCGTATACACT
>JAHZFK010000025.1:0-2681 GCA_019421385.1 Clostridiales bacterium | reverse complement strand
TTCAAATATCGCCAAATTTGGTGTATTTTTATTTGACCGCAATAGTACCTTGTCCTGTCCTTCGCACAGCTATACCTCTGTGAAAAAGAAAAAAGCAGCGACTGAGTCGCTGCTTTTTATCATGCTGCTATCGCCGCTAAGTATCCGCTTACAGGAAGCGCTTCATACCCTCGGTCGCTGCGGACGGCTCCTCGCTGAGGGAAACCGTAAAGTTAACGCTGTGCTTGGCAGAGAACTGGTCGAGCATGTTCAGGAACTCCTCAGCCTTTGCCACGTCCTTGATGCCGGTGATCTTATACAGGCCATCAATAAACACGCGCGTAATATCGTAGTTACCAGCGTGAATGCCGCACAGGAATCCAAGCAGGCTTGCGTAATCCTTGATCGGGTAATCAGTTGCATCAATCAGGCGCGCATCATGCGAAATATCAAAAGTCAACTTGTTGCCGCGCGAAATGCAAACGACGCTTCCCTTTTCTTCTTGTACCGCGGTGTTGACCTGGTCAATCAATTCCTTGGTCTTACCAGAGCCAGTGCCGCCAATAATCAGTTTTACCATAGTTTATATCCTCCCAACCTTTGAGGTTGCTTTTAGTGTACCATAGTTTGCCCCAAACCTCAAGCCTGATTTGCAAACTTTCCGTCATTTTGTCCATATTACGCCGCGCCGCTTCCCACCAATTTTCCCAGGAACGCCAGCAGCAGTCCCGGGATGCTTCTCGCTTCGACATCTTCGGCCGCCGTAATTGGAAGCTGCAGCAAGGTCTCTCCCCCGCTCGTCACGATCAGTTCCCCGATCTGCTGTCCTGCGGTAATTGGTGCCTGCAAAGAATCCGGCAAATTCAGCTGCGTTTCCAGCTGTGCGGCTTTCTCCTTTTCTACGACGATCGACTGGTCGCTTTGCAAAACAGGCTGCACAAAGTCTGCGCTGCCCAGCTGCACCGGTACCGGCTGCAGCAAGTCATCCGGCGGTGTATAGACCGTGAAATTAGCAAAACCATAGTTCAGCAGCGCGGATGCGTCCGCCATGCGGGTCTCCTTTGTCGGTGCCGCCATCACCACCGCGACCAAGCTCAGGCCGTCCCGCTCGGCGCTCGCCGAAATACAAAAGCCTGCCTCTGCAATATAGCCTGTTTTCAAACCGGTCAGTCCCGGATAGCTTTTGAGCATTTTATTGGTGTTGGCAAGCGAAAACTTACCGTCGCGGATGCTGTCCATCCAGATGCCGGTGTATTCCAGAATTTTCGGGTGCCGCAGCAGCTCGCAGGAAATGAGCGCGATATCACGCGCAGAGGTCATGGTTTTTTGCCCCATGCCATCCAGCCCGTTGGCATTGATAAACTGCGTATTGGTGCAGCCCAGTTCCGCCGCACGCTGGTTCATCCGTTCGACAAACGCTGCCTCCGTGCCTGCCAGATGCTCCGCCACGGCTACCGCACAGTCGTTTGCCGAACCGACCGCAATCGCTTTGAGCATATCATTGAGCGACATCTGCTCACCGGGCTCCAGCCACACCTGCGTGCCGCCCATCGAGCAAGCGTATTCGCTGCCCGTAATCATGGTATCCAATGTGACTTCACCGCGCTCCAGCGCCTCCATTGTCAGCAGCATCGTCATGATTTTGGTCACCGACGCCGGCTGCAGCTGCTCATCGGCATTATACGCAAATAACTCCTGTCCATTGGCCGCATACAACGCGGCGGACTTGGCATTCAGCGCCCCCATTTCCGGCAGCGCCGCCGCCTGTACCAGCAGCATCCCGCCCAGTATGGCGGCGCAAATCATTTTTTTCACAGCCAACCACCCTTTCACCCCATCTTATGCCCCACCAAATGCAAACATGCCTCTTGCATTGATAAGCGCTCCGATCAGAAGACAAAAAAGCAGACTGCGAAAGACTTCGCAGTCTGCTTTTCTTTTCGGTTCAATAGCACGGTTTACTCGATTTCCAGCAGCACCGGACAGTGGTCCGAACCAAACACATCGCTTAAAATACGGGCATCCTTTACGCGCTCCATAAAACGGCTGGACACCAGAAAATAGTCGATGCGCCACCCGGCATTTTTTTCGCGCGCCTTAAAACGATAGCTCCACCACGAATACGCACCGGTCGCATCCGGATAAAAGTGGCGGAACGTATCGGTGAACCCGGCTTCCAGCAGCTCGGTCATTTTGCCGCGCTCTTCATCGGTAAAGCCCGCATTGCGGCGGTTGGTCTTGGGATTTTTCAGGTCGATTTCCTTGTGCGCAACA
The DNA here is from genome assembly GCA_019421385.1 of Clostridiales bacterium. Classification (GTDB taxonomy): domain Bacteria; phylum Bacillota; class Clostridia; order Oscillospirales; family Butyricicoccaceae; genus Agathobaculum. The sequence continues at coordinate 428 of JAHZFK010000025.1, read as the reverse complement.
TTCATATCGCCGCACACAATGACCGGTTTTTCCGCATCCAGCTTTTGCAGATAAGCGCGGAAGTCGTCCTCCCACTGCATACGGTACTCCAACCGCTTGAGTTCATCCTGCGAGTTGGGCGTGTAAACCGTCACCAGATAGAAGTCGCCATAATCTGCGGTGATGACACGTCCCTCATGGTCATGCTCGTCGATGCCAAGGCCATAGGTCACCTGCTGCGGCTCGTTTTTGCTGAACAGCGCCACACCGGAATAGCCCTTTTTCTCCGCCGAGTTCCAGTATTCGTGATACCCCTCGACCTGCGGCGCCTGCTCTGGCTGCAGCTTGGTCTCCTGCAAGCACATCATATCCGGCTGCTCCGCCGCGAGAAATTCAAAAAAACCCTTGCCCACGCAGGCACGCAGGCCGTTTACATTCCAAGAGATCAG
>JAHZFK010000024.1 GCA_019421385.1 Clostridiales bacterium | reverse complement strand
AATTAGAGGCAATCTCAGAACAAACTCTTAGCTTGCCAAGTTATTGTTCAGTTTTGAAGGTGTAAATCTTCAAATAGTGCGTGTCAATGGTGGCGAGGGTACACCTGTTCCCATTCCGAACACAGTAGTTAAGCTCGTTTACGGTGACAATACTTGGCTGGCGACGGCCCGGGAAGATAACTCGACGCGCACATCAAAAAAGCAGTAGCTTCGGCTACTGCTTTTCTTTTTGCTGACGGAAGGGGAGCGTCAGCGGGATGTGATCTGCTTAAGCCGGCGAAATGCGCCGGCCATACCGGCGGCGTTGCCGAGTTCGGCAAAGCACAGCTCGGTCTTGGAGAGGACAAACGGATTGGTAAAACGCTGCAGTTCTTCCTGAAGGATGGGCCGCAAATAATCGCTCTGCGCCATAATGCCACCGCCAAGAACAATGGCGGCAGGGTTAAACAGACAGATGCAGGAGGCAAGTCCTTGCGCCAACACGGTGCATAACTGTATAATTGACTTCTGACAAATCATATCACCAGCCTGTGCACGTGCGAAAATCTCCTTGCCGTTCAGCACTTCGCCGGTCTGCAACTCAACATTGCGGACAAGGGCGGAGGTGGAGGCCTGTTGCTCGAACAGGCTACCATTGACCGGCATATAGCCGATCTCCCCTGCGCTGCCGCTGTGGCCGTGCCAGACTTTGCCGTCAAGAATAATGGCGCCGCCGATGCCGGTGCCGACGGTGAGACAGAGGACACTGTCGGCACCGCGGCCGGCACCGTAGGCAGCTTCGCCGAGTGCGGCGCAGTTAACATCATTCTCCACCGCACACGGCAAATGAAAGCGATTTTGCACGGCCAATTTGAGATTGCGGCCAGTGTATTCAGGAATATTTTCATTGGCATAAAGGATTGCGCCGGTCGTATGATCCACCATGCCTGCGGTGGAGATCGCAATGCCTTCCGGCGTATATTGCTGGCACAGGCTGCCGATCAGCTCCAGAATTTTCTGCTCAATACCTGGACCACGCAGTCGCTTGGCATCCGTAGGTGTCTCCCAGCGGTCATCAAATACGATTTGGCCGTTTTCCTCATGCGCTGCTCCATATTTAATGGAGGTACCGCCAATATCAAAACAAAGAACCATGCTTTCGCCTCTTTCTTTAGAGATTATCCCAGCAGCGCACAGAATGCTTCGGGTGATGCCGCGGAGAAAAGCTGCTGCATCCGGTCCTCGTCCATCAGGACTTCTGCCAGCTCACTGAGCAGGTCTAAGTGGCTGTCCGGATCGGTCGCAGCCAGCGTGATAACCAGACGAACCGGATCGTTCTCGCCCGCGCCAAAGGAGACCGGGGGATCAAAAGTCGTAAAGTTGAGCGCCAAGCGCAGTGCACCACACTCCGGGCGGGCATGTGCCAGCGCCAGCCCCTTTGCCAGAACAAAATAGGGGCCGTTTTCGTGAACGGATGTGATCATCCCTTCAATATAGCTTTGCTGGATTGCGCCGGATGCAAGCAGGGGAGCGGCTGCTTGGCGGATGGCATCCTCCCAATCCTTGGCATTTAGACCGATCTGTACATCTTGGGCTGTGATCGTTTCCAATAGCATGGTAATTGTTCCTCCTAAAATTCTGCGATCAGTTGGGCGACACCGACGTCTGCAAGCGAATTGCATAGACGGTATTGCCCATCGAACTGACAATATTTCGTTACTTCGTTGGGCACCACCAGCACACGCATATGCGCGTTCAGACCGGCCAAAAGCCCATTGAGGGAGTCCTCCACCACCAGACATTCCTCCGGGGTGCAGCCAAGTTTTTCGGCGGCTTTGAGGAACAGGTCGGGGTGGGGTTTGATGCGTTCGACATCTTCTGCTGTGACCAGCAGATCAAAATACGGCAGCAGGCCCAGCCGTTCCAGATGGACGGTTGGTTTTTTTCGACTGGAGGAGGTTGCCAGCGCAACAGACAGGCCGTTTTCATGCGCTTGCTTTAAAAAATCCTCCACGCCGGGCTTTGCCGGCAGACGGCTGCTCTGTTCAATAAACTGCGCAAAGGTGTCCTTGGCGAAGGCATCGCGGTCCACCATGATGCCCTTGGCATCCAGCTTGCGGAACAGATCCTCGGAATTGGAGCCGACGCAGGTCAAAAATTCCTGCACAGACAGGTCATATCCCTTTTCCCTGCGGAACCATTCCACATAGATGTGATACCACACCACCTCGGTATCGACGATCAGTCCGTCGAAGTCCATGATAATCGTTTTCAGCATACTGACCTCTTTTTCCGTGATAACAAGAAGGCGCTGCCGCTTGATTGCAAACGGCAGCGCCGCTTTTCCGGGCTGTTATGCCTATTTGTTGCCGCGGGCCTGCTTGATCTTTTCGATCAGCTCATCGTATTGCGGGGCATTGATGAAATCGGTCACAGCGATGCAATAGGCATCCTTTTGTACGTCCTTGACGCGGTCGAGCAGGAGCTCCTGCGTCACTACAACCTGACATTCGGTTGGCAGGTTCTCGATGGCGATATGGAACACCTTGATGTCGTCCAGACCGGCCGCTTTACATTTCTTCTGCAAAACGGTTGCGCCCATAGCAGAGGAGCCAATACCAGCGTCGCACGCATAGGCAATGCGCGTTACCTTCGAAAAATCAAACTCTTCGATGCTTTCAAAGACAGAAGAGATGCGGCTCTTCTTGCCCTTGAGTTCGTTCATCGTCTGGGCTGCTTCCTTCAGCGATGCGTCGTCGCCGCCGCCTGCACGCTTGATGAGCGGGATGGCCAGGACGAAGGTGACAGCACAAGCTGCCGCAATACCGAGAATGATCTTGAACTGGTCGCCGGGCGAGGACATCAGCATGATGGAGATGATGCTGCCGGGGGAAGCAACGCCGACCAGACCGACGTTCAGCATGGTGAACACCAGCGTGCCGCAAGCGCCGCCGACGATCAGCGGGAGAATGAGAACGGGGTTCATCAGAACAAACGGGAAATAGATCTCATGGATGCCGCCGAACAGGTGGATCACAGATGCGCCCCAGGCAGAGGTCTTGGAAGAGCCTTTGCCGAAGAACATGTAGGCCAGCAGGATGCCGAGGCCGGGGCCGGGGTTGGATTCGAGCAGAAACAGAACGGATTTGCCCAATTCATCCAGTTGGAGCGTGCCCATCGGCGTCAGGATGCCCTGACCGATCGCGTTGTTGAGGAACAACGGCTTGGCAGGCTCAATCAGGATAGCCGTCAGCGGCAGCAGGTTGTTCTGTACCAGCACATTCACGCCGGCTGCGAATACATTGGTCAGCGAGGAGATCGCAGGGCCGAGCCAGACGCAGCCGATGACGCTCAGGATCGCGCCGAGAATACCGACCGAGTAGTTGTTGACCAGCAATTCAAAGCCCATGGGAACCTTGCCGTCAATTGCCTTATCAAACTGCTTGAGGATCCATGCGGACAGCGGGCCGAGGATCATCGCGCCGATGAACATGGTCACGCTTGAGCCGATGATAACGCCGATGGTTGCCACCGTGCCGATCACGCCACCGCGGTAGTCATATACCATCTTGCCGCCTGCAAATGCGATCAGCAGCGGGAGCAGGTAGTTGAGCATGGGTGTGATGAAGCTGCGGAGTATGTCATTGTCGATGGCGATGCCGACAGCGGTGAGCAGGCCCCATGCGATGAATGCACCGAGGTTTGGAATGACCATGCTGCTGAGCTTACTGCCGAATTTTTGAATCTTTACACGTGCTGACATTGCGTGTCACCCTCCTTAAATCGGAAATGAGTCGCTACCTTTCTTTTTAGGGATTTCAAAACCGGTTACAGGGAAACTTCCTTGCCTTCCGCAATCGAGCGTTCGATCGCGTCTACGACGCGCAAAGTATCGAGCGCGTCCTCCGGGGTGATGATCGACTTGGTGCCGTTAATGATATTGCCGACAAAGGCCATGATCTCTTCGGACAGGTCGCCGGACGGTGCGCCGTTACAATTATACCAGTGACGGGAGTCCGGGTAAAGTACGCCATTGCCGGTAACAAAGCGCACGCCGTTATCGCAGGCATCGACATAGGCAACGCCCTTGGTGCCGACCAGCTCGACCTTGTCGTCGATGATCGTGGGCGAATTCTCGGGCAGCACCCAGCAAGCTTCCAAGCAGGCGACCGCACCGTTTTCGTAAGTAACGATGGCGTAGATCACGTCGTCCATGCCGTATTCCTTGAGCAGCACGCTGCGTGCCTTCGCAAATACCTTGACCGGCTTGCAGCCCATGAACCAGTTGACATAGTCGATGTCGTGGATCATAACGTGCATGGACAGGTCGGAAGCACCGATATAGCGGCGGGGGCCGACGATCGGGCTGTTGCGGCGGCAATAAATGTGGATGATATCACCCAGCTCGCCCGCATCCAGGCGCTGCTTGATCATATTGAAGCGGGGATCAAAGCGCAGCAGGAAACCAAGCGAGAACACCTTGTCATAATCCTTGAGGATGGCATACATGGCCTCGCCATCGGCAAGCTCCTTGGCCAGCGGCTTCTCCAGCAGGATGTGCTTTTTGTTGGCGACCGCAATTTCCACTGCTTCGCGGTGCATGTTGTCCGGCAGCACGATGGAAACCGCGTCGATCTCCGGGTTTTCCAGCAGATCCTTGTAGTTTTTGTAGGTCTTGCAGCCGTACAGCTTTTCCGCCTCCGCGCGGCGGTCATCGTTGTACTCGCAAACCGCAATCAGGTCCACGCCCGGCAGCTTATTGTAAATGCCTGCATGGATTTGTCCCATTTGACCGAAACCGATCACGCCTACGTTCAGATGATTGTTCATGATACATTCTCCTTTTTTATATTAGCCTGATGTAAAAGATTGACAAAACAGTGACAACAGCCGCGGGAGCGGCTTGATGTAATTTTTTTCATTTTGCCTGTTGCAAAATGGCGTGTAGTATACTATGATTGTTAAAGAATCAACTATCTTGGGGGTGGAAACCATGGCAGAACTGAGCTTTCAAAACCGGCTTCAGTTTTATGGCTTCCGGCTCAGCAAGAGCGAACAGAAAATCGCGGCCTACATTGTGGCGCATCCGGAAGAGGCGGTTTCGACCGCCAGTCAGGAACTGGCGCAGGTGATCGGCACCTCGAACTCGACGCTGACGCGATTTTGCAAAAAGCTGGATTACCGGAACTATATTGAATTCCAGACGCTGCTGGCAGCCGAACGGACGCCGGAACGGACACCGGATCAGACCATCCAACGGATCAGCCATTACTATGCGCGCACGCTGGATGCGGCTTGCGAATTGGTTCGTCCGGAAGATCTGGATGCCTTTGTTGACCGCATCCATCAGGCGGATAAGATCCTGGTATTTGGTCTGGGCAGCTCCGGTCTGACGGCAAGCGAACTTAATATGCGGCTGGTGCAGATGGGGTTCACCTCGAGCGTGATGACGGATACCTTCCTGATGCGTGTGCAGTCCAGTCTGTTTTCGCCAAGGGATTTGATCATTGCGGTTTCCAATTCGGGTGAGACACCTGAAGTGGTCAGCGCATGTCGGATCGCCAAATCGGCGGGGGTGCAGATTTGTCTGCTGACGCAGAACAGCCGGTCGGAACTCGGGCTTATGGCGGATACTATCCTGTTGGCAGGGGATATCTGCCAAGTAGGGGATGAGAAGTTCATCAATTCCCAGATGCCGTTGGTCTTCCTGATTGATGCGGTGACATACCGGCTGCTGGAAGACCCCACATGTCGGGAAAGTCGGGATCGTGCGTTGCAAACCCTGTTCCATCGGAGGTTTTGAGAGGAAAGAGCGCGAATGCGCTCTTTTATTTTGCGTAGATCGCGTCAGTGAACGTTTTGGTGATCAGCTGCGGACGGGTGATCGCGCCGCCGGTGACAACGGCATGTGCGCCAAGCTCGATGCAGCGCCGCGCCTTTGCCGGCGTATCCACATGGCCTTCCGCGATGACCGGAATGGAAACCGCAGTCAAAATCGCTTTGAGCCGGGCAAAATCGTTGTCGGCAATATTGTGTCCCTCGGATTGTGCGGTGTAGCCCATGAGCGTGGTGGAAACACAGTCAAATCCCATTTGTGCCGCGCGAACTGCTTCGTCCAGCGTGGCAATATCGGCCATCAACAGCTTGTCGGGGGCGGCAGCCCGGGCGGCTTGAAAGAATGCTTCCAGCGATTCGCCCTGCGGACGCGGCCGGTCGGTCGCGTCGAATGCGATCATGCTGCACGGGGATTCCGCCAGCTCGCGGATCTCTCGCAGCGTAGGGGTAATATAAATCGGGGAATCGGGATAGTCGCGCTTGACGATGCCGATGATGGGAAGCGTGGTGTTTTTTGCGATTTCCGCGATATCCTCCGGCGTATTGGCACGGATGCCGACGGCTCCGCCTTCTGTCGCTGCACGTGCCATACGGCCCATGATGAAAGAAGAATGCAGCGGTTCGTTGGGAAGTGCCTGACAGGAGACGATCAATCCGCCTCGAATTTTAGAAAGCATGTATTCCCCTCCTTGGTACTGTTTTCATAATTATTATATAAATTGAAAATGTTTTCGTCAAGAGGGAAACAAACGCTCTCATGATGAAAATACGTCATTCTTTTTGAGCAATCCGACCAAAGGTATAGAGGATTTTCCTGAAAAATCATGAGCAATTTGATGAATATGCGCATTTTGAAGAAAAGCAATACAGCAGAGCCAAATGACTGAAAACCAGAGAGCGTGGATGTAGCATGGGGGCAAGATGACTGCGGGTATGTGGAATAGATGCGTTTTCGGTTGTGAGGAGGGTCAATGTATATTGTCAAAATGTATAAAAGCTTGTGTTTTGTCTTGGATAATGCAACGAAATTCAAGTTTTTCACAATAAATGGATTGACAAAGAGGAGGAAAAAGCGTTATTCTTGATTCACAAAAAGATACAGGCTTGTGACTGCTATGCAGGCAAGACCAAACGACCGAATAGGGATTGCTATATTCGGATGTTTGGTCTTTTTTGTTTTTTCAGGACAAAAGGTTTGGGAAAGGAGAATGGGGATGCGGCAGGACACGCGCAAAGCACATGAAAGCAGCGCAGCATTGGCGCGCACAAGGCCTGTGGAAAGAGAAATGGTTTTTCGGAGGGAGGCGTCATGACAGAGCAAGAACAAAACAGCGGTGTGTATCGCATCAGCCGAGTGATCGGCAACAACTTTGTTTGTGCAGTGGGCGATGACGGAAAAGAAATCATTTTGCGTGGGCTTGGTATCGGATTTAAAAAACATGCGGGTGATTTGGTTCCGGGGCAGCAGGTGGAGAAAATTTATGACTTGCGCGATCCGGAGAAATCCTCTCGGCTGCGCGATTTGCTGGCGGACGTTTCGCCGGACTATCTGGATGTCAGCACGGAGATCATTGAGACAGCCGAGAAGCGGATCGGACGGCGGCTGAGCGACAACATCTATATCACGCTGACCGACCATATCTGCTTTGCCGTGGAGCGGCTGCGCAGCGGGGTGCGTTATCCCAATCATCTTCTGTGGGAGATCACCAATTTTTATCCGGCAGAGTTTGCGATTGGAAAGCAAGCGCTCGACATGATCGAGGAGAAGTTGGGCTTCCGACTGCCGGAGGATGAAGCAGGATTCATCGCCCTGCACATCGTTAACGCGGAAATCGACGGCAAAATGGCAGACATGGTGCGCATCACCGAGCTGATTCGCAAGATCATCAGCGTGGTGCAGGAGTATTACGAGGTGACGCTGGATGAGCAGTCGCTGGATTACGGACGGTTTATCACGCATCTCAAGTTCCTCGGTCAGCGCATCACGCAAAACCGCTATGTGGCAGACGATGATTCGGAATTCCAGAACATGATCGTGCGGCGGTACCGGCAGGCTTACCAGTGCGCGGAAAAAATTCGGGCGGAGCTACGGGAAGCGTTTGACATTCAGCTGCCGTCCGAGGAAATGACGTTTTTGACCATTCATTTGCATCGTTTGGCTTTATCCATGGGAATCACAGATCAAAAGGAGTAAAAGTACATGAAAGACAAGATTTTTGGCGTATTGCAGCGCGTCGGCCGCTCGTTCATGCTGCCGATTGCCATTCTGCCGGTTGCCGGTCTGTTCCTCGGCATCGGCGGTTCGTTTACCAATGAAACCATGCTGGAAACCTACGGCCTGATGGGCGTTATGGGACCGGGTACGTTCATCAACGCCATTTTACAGGTGCTCAATGCCGCCGGTTCGATCGTCTTTGACAATCTGCCTATCATTTTTGCAATGGGTGTTGCGATCGGCATGGCCAAGCAGGAGAAGGAAGTTTCGGCGCTGTCTGCGGCGATCGCTTTCTTCGTCATGCATGCGACCATCGGTGCGTTGATCACCGACTTTGGCGCACCTGACCTGTCCGGTGCGACCGCAAGCGTGCTGGGCATCAACTCGCTGCAGATGGGCGTGTTCGGCGGTATCATCGTCGGTCTGGGCGTTGCCGCGCTGCACAACAAGTATTATAAAATTCAGCTGCCGCAGGTGCTGAGCTTCTTCAGCGGCACGCGCTTTGTGCCGATCATTTCCGCGGCGGTATATCTGGTGGTCGGTATTGCGATGTACTACATCTGGCCGGTCATCCAGAGCGGCATCAATGCGCTGGGCGGCTTCGTGCTGGCATCCGGTTACGCAGGCACTTGGCTGTACGGCTTTATCGAACGCGCGCTCATTCCGTTCGGCCTGCATCACGTGTTCTACATCCCGTTCTGGCAGACTGCGCTGGGCGGCACGGCCATGGTCAACGGCGTGCTGGTCGAGGGTGCGCAGAACATCTTCTTTGCGGAATTGGCAACCCCGGGCATTCAGCATTTCTCGGTTGAGGCGACCCGCTTTATGGCTGGTAAGTTCCCGTTGATGATCTTCGGCCTGCCGGGTGCGGCGCTGGCGCTGTACCGCTGCGCCAAGCCGGAAAACCGCAAGTCGGTTGGCGGTCTGCTGCTGTCTGCAGCGCTGACCTCCATGCTGACCGGTATCACCGAACCGCTGGAATTCACTTTCCTGTTCGTCGCTCCGGCGATGTATGTGGTGCACTGCATCTTTGCAGGCGCGTCTTATATGATCATGCACATCCTGAATGTCGGCGTCGGCCTGACGTTCTCGGGCGGTCTGATCGACCTGACGCTGTTCGGCATCATGCAGGGCAATGCCAAGACCAGCTGGCTGTGGATTCCGGTGGTCGGCGTGATATACTTTATTGTTTATTACCTTGTATTCTCCTTTATGATTAAAAAGTTCGATTACAAGACCCCGGGCCGCGATGACAGCGAGATCAAGCTGTACACCCGCGCGGATGTGAACGCCCGCAAGGAAGGCGAAGCTGCGGCGGCGCAGGGCGGCGGAGATACCGCGCTGTCCCGTGAAATCATGATGGGCTTGGGCGGTAAGGCGAACATTTCGGACGTGGATTGCTGCATCACCCGTCTGCGCTGCACGGTACATGATGCATCCAAGGTCGATCAGCAGATGCTCAAGAATACGGGCGCGTCAGGCGTGATTTGCAAGGGCACAGGCGTACAGGTCGTGTACGGCCCGCGCGTATCGGTCATCAAGTCTGATCTGGAAGCGTTCCTTGCATCGCCTGCCAGCAATGAGGATGCGCCGCAGGCGGCAGCAACGGCCGCAGCAAACAACACTTCGGCGTCCTCCGGCGCACATGTGATCGCGTCTCCGCTGACCGGCAATGTTATTCCGCTGGAGCAGGTGGAGGACGGTGTGTTCTCCGAAAAAATGGTCGGTGACGGCTTTGCCGTTGAGCCGACGGACAATCAGGTGTATGCTCCGGCAGACTGTGAGGTCGCGACTGTATTCGGCACCAAACATGCCATCGGCCTGACCACGACGGACGGTGTTGAACTGCTCATCCATCTGGGTATCGACACGGTGCAGATGAACGGCGCGCCGTTCACCATCGACGTGAAGGAAGGCGACAAGCTCAAGAAAGGCGACAAGATCGGCAGCTTTGACGAAAAAATGATCGTCGAAGCGGGCTACCGCACGGTAACGCCGGTGGTTGTTACCAACTCGGATGCCTATACGACCTTTACCCTGCAAAAGACCGGAAAGGTTTCTGCGGGTGACGAGGTGCTGACTGTCGAATAATTTGTTTTAGGTGACAGCAAACCGCCCCCATGCTGCTTTTGCAGCACGGGGGCGGTTTTGATTATGTAACAATGTTATGAGCGAGCGGGAAACTCAGCCGTTGCCGGTGACGATAAAGGGCTGAAGTGCAGATGCCACACCGGAAATCGGCATGGTTTGCAGCCAGATCTTGCCCGGGCCGGTCAGTATGGTGTTGAAAAAACCTTCGCCGCCGAGCAGTTTGTTCTTGAGGCCCTTGACCTGTTGGATGTCGATGGATACGCTGGCATCAAAGCCGAGCACATTACCGGTGTCCACAACCATTTGCTCTCCGGACGCAAGCGTGTATTCCACCAGCTCGCCGTCCACCTCGACAAAGGCGGTGCCGCTGCCGGAAAGACGCTGCATGATGAAGCCTTCGCCGCCGAAGAAGCCTGCGCCCAGTTTTTTGTTGAAGTGAACAGATAGCTGCACGCTGGCTTCCGAGGCGAGGAACGCGGTTTTTTGCAGGATGAATTCGCGGCCCGGTGCAACATCAAGTGTGAGGATGCGGCCGGGGAAGCTGGAGCCGAAGGCGATCATACCCGCGCCGCGCGCGGTATAGATATTCTGGAACATGCTTTCACCGGAAAATGCCTTGGAAAACATTTTTCCCAAGCCACCGCCTGAGGTTTCCATCTCCATGTTGGGGGTCATCCAGACCATGGAGCCTTTTTCGGTGATCATCTTTTCGCCGTCCGCCAGTTGGCATACAACGACAGGGAAAACGCCGCCTTTGAGTTCGTATTGCATTCTGTTTCTCCTTTCCTACGCTTACAGTTGATATTATGTTAAACGGGACGGATGGTGCAGACCGACAGCCCCATATAACGCATTCGCATTTCGATAAGGCTTGTTGTATGTATTGTATCATAAACTGCGGCGAAGGGGAATGCATATCTGGCGCAGAGGTAGGTCGGTATGATATAATTTACATATGACTGGAATCATCAAATGCAAAAGAAACTGCTGATGGAGTGGGAGATGAAGACTTTTGAAACAATGCATTTTCTGTAGAAAAGAAAAAGCAGATTGCGAATTTAACAAAGAACATATTATTTTGGATTCACTTGGAGGTAGGGGAAGCGAGGACATATGTTATGATATTTGCAAATCATGTAATTCTTCTTTGGGAACCAGGGTGGATGCGTGTTTGACAAATCATGAAACAACTAAATTTTTGCGATATTTGTTGAAGATTAAGGGGAGAAACGGAGTTCCCAATCCGTTTAGAGGAGTAAAAATTGCATACGCTGACACACCATTCATTGGTGAACTAAAAACAGATAAAAATGGCAATATTAGTGGTTTTCGTGCAGATAATAAGGTATATCAAATGGATGGAAAAACTATTATTGTGGGTCCCAGAAAGGGTTTTGCAAGATATGTTCAGAGTCAATTAAAACAGAATGGTTTTCCTTCTCTCTCTGAAGAAAATATTGAAGACCGTAAAATTGCGTTTGGTGAGCCTAAAATTCCTTTTGTTAAAGAACTGGAATTCTTAGATGAGGGAATGGAGAATTATGTATATTTTGCGTTTCCAGCCATGTTGAAAATGGCGTATGAATTCTGTTTTATAAAACTTGGGCAACAATACTTAAATGATCTACTAGCTTTTGAAATTAGAGATTTTCTGTTAAATTTTGATTATAGACAATTAGATAGTTATATTTGTCCAACCAATGCAAGTGTTGAATGGACAAACACTAGAAAGCCAGAAATATCAATCAGACTATTTGTACAAAACACTAAGCTCTATGTGACGGTTGATTTATATGGGTTTGTTATATGTACAATATGTATGTCCGAGGCGGTTAGTAACTACAAAAGGATTGATGAGTCTGAATTGAAGATAGAAGTTTAATCCAGGTCTTTTATCCATAAGCTAGATTTTATTAACAGTTGCAGCATCTTTGTTGTAAATAATTGTAAAAATTTATAGATAAATGACAGAATCATAAGGAAAAGAGACTTAAGAGGCTGTCGAGAAATTATAGGGGATTCATTCAAAAGCGATGACATAATAGATATGATGTTAAAAATACCAAGGAACTAAGAGAAAAAATTATGGACGACAAACTGCGGCAAAACGAGGTGGAATACCGCATTTTAGGAGGATTTTCGTTTATGATCAAGGTATTATTTGTTTGCCACGGCAATATTTTCCGCAGCCCGATGGCGGCATATGTGATGCGGGATATGGTGGATAAGGCGGGGCTGTCCGACCAATTTATCATTGACTCTGCGGCGACCAGCCGCGAGGAGATCGGCAATTCGGTTTATCCTCCTGCGCGCCGCAAGCTGGCGGAGCATGGGATCACTTGTGCGGGACATGCAGCCAGACAGCTGCGCAGCAGCGATTATGACGAGTATGATCTGCTGATCGGGATGGATCATGCGAACATCCGCAATATGCAGCGCATGTGCGGCGGTGATCCCGATGGGAAGATGCAGCTGTTGCTGGATTATACCGATCGCCCCGGTCAAGAGGTTGCAGACCCTTGGTACACGGGAAATTTTGAGGCGACTTGGCGGGATGTGGAGGACGGCTGCCGGGGATTGCTGCAAAAGTTAGATAAGCAGGCAAGGTAACAGAACACGCGAAAGCACGGATTTGAGCGAATCCGTGCTTGTTTTTTTTTGCTCTCGTTAAGGTGGTGCAGAAATGGAAAAACTATGTAAAAGAGAGCCGAAAAGAACGATTACTTGACAAATGACAGGTGAAACGGTACGCTTGGAAGATAAACGACTTGCGGAAGAAAGGAAAGCTGGCTATGGTTTCTCTGTTTTTGGTGGAGGATGAAATGCTCTCACGAGAGAGTATCAAGAAGAATGTGCCATGGGCAGAAAACGGCATTGAGTTTCTGGGGGATGCGCCGGACGGGGAAATGGCTTTGCCGCAGATATTAGAGAAAAAACCGGATATCGTTCTGACCGATATCAAAATGCCGTTTATGGATGGACTGGAACTTTCCCGGCTCATCCGAGATAAATTGCCCGAAACCCGCATCATCATTCTGAGCGGATACAATGAGTTCGATTACGCCAGACAGGCGATTTCCCTCGGCATCAGCGAATATCTGTTGAAACCGGTTGCTGCCGAGGATATCCTGAACGCAGTGGAAAAGGTGCGCGGCAGCATTGTGCGCACACGGCAGGAACGACAGGAGAAAGCCGATCAGGAGCAGGCGCGGCGGGAAATCTTTTTCAGCAGTCTGTACAGCGGTTTCTTGTCCGGCATCAGTGAGATATTAAACCGTGCAGAGGCACTCTCGCTTTCGATCGCCGCGTCGTTTTATCGGGTGGTTGTGGCGGATTTTGATCCTCCTTTTGATGGGGAGGGAGAGAAGTGGAAGGCGCTGCTGTATCAGGCGCCGAATGCGCTGGCATCGGGCTTCAACGGCAGGCAGGTGGCATATCTGCTGTGTGTAGAAAATGAGCAGATGCTGACCGAGCAGGAAAATCAGCTCAAAAGCTGGCTGGAGGAATTCGGTGCGCGATATGGGATACAGGTGGAGCTGCTCAAAGGCGATACGGTCCGGCGGCTAAGCGACTTGGATAAGTCCTATCAAACAGCCAACTTGCGGCGAGGAAGCGGCCGGAGTACGGCACCGAGCAAAAGCCTGACCGGGGCGAAGCCTTTGGCAAGCGGGGAACTGTTGGAATTTTTGCGTACCGGAAAAGCGGGCAGCGCGCGTCTCTTTTGGGAATACTATCGGACGGAAATGGAGGGGGCGCTGCACTCCTATATTTACCGGTGCTATCTGATGACAGAGCTGTTTTTTGCGATTCGAAAATTTGTCGATGAGATCGGCGCGACCATCCCGCAGGTTTTGACCGATAGTGAAGTGCTGGACCGTTGGATCGCAACGGACTGTACGGTGGATCAGTTTATCACCTTTGCCGGCGAACTGTGCGAGCAGGTGATGTGCGAGCGGGGCAAACGGGGCGGCAACCGCTATGTGTCGGTGGCGGAAGCGGCGCGTCAATATGTGGAAAAGCACTATGCGGAAAGCGAATTGTCGCTCAGTACGGTGGCAGAAGCGGTAAACGTCAGCCCGAATCACCTGAGCACGGTCTTTAAGGAGAAAAACGGCGTTGGTTTCAGTGAATTTGTCACCGAAGTCCGCATTCGGCAGGCAAAGCGGCTGCTGGTGACAACCGATCTGCGCGCCTCGGACATTGGAGAGCGCGTAGGGTATCAAAATATGAATTATTTCAGTATGCTGTTCAAAAAGATGACAGGCACTTCGCCAAGCCAGTATAGACGGGAGCATAAATCATGAGTTGGATCAAACGCTTGGCTGAGTCCTTTGGACGGCGCAGCATCGGCAACAAAATACGGATGAGCTTTTTGCTCATGGTCGCGGGCATCATTGCGATTTCGGCATTCACAATGCTGACGACACAGAATTTTCTCAGCGATTATCATGTGCTGGCCGCGCGGGTGTCCCGGGCAAACCGGATGTACCCGGTGGCCAAGGAGAAAATCGGGACGGAGGCATACTATCTGGTCGCCGGTCGTCAGACGCCCGAAACGACCCCATTGTTGGGGGATTGGACCTATCTCAATGACGGCATTTTGCAGCTGATGCAGGAGAACAACACCGAAACGAGCGATACGCAGCTGCGCATCATACAGCGCACGATGGGGACGCTGAAGCAATATTGCGACCAACTGCTGGAGCAATCCGGGAAGGGCGAAGATTTGAGCGTGCAGAACGTAACCCTAGAGCAGATTCGAGAAGTTTCCGAGCTGGTGGCGGAGCAGGTCAATCAGTATATCTATCTGGAGCTGCAGAACATGGAACAGCTGGATCGGCAGATGCAGACCAAAGAGAAGTGGCTGATTATAACGGATTTGGGCATTATTGCGGCGATTCTGGTTCTGATGACACTGGTGCAGTTCCTCATCGATCGCAGCATCAGCGCGCCCATCAATGCTTTGGTGGAAAATACGCGCAGACTGTCCCAAGGTGATTTCAATGCGTATGTCGAGAGCCGCGGCACAAACGAAATCACAGTGCTCAACGACAGCTTTAACCGCATGGTGGAAAAGCTGCAGCTGCTGATGAAAGAACTGGAAGCAAATACGCGAACACGGGAGCAGCTCGAACTGCGGCTGATGCAGGAACAGATCAACCCGCATTTTCTGTATAATACGCTGGAGATCATCATTTGGCTGGCGGAATCGGGCGATAAGGAAAAGGTGATCGGCGTGGTGAAATCGCTCTCACGGTTCTTTCGCGTCGTGCTCAGCCAAGGTCATGCGGTGGTTTCCGTGCGCGAAGAGCTGGCATGTATTGAAAGCTATTTGTATATCCAGCAGATTCGATATGCGGATATTCTGTCCTACGAAATAGATGCAGCGGAAAGCACGCTTGGCTTTGAGATTCAGAAGCTTTCCTTGCAGCCGTTGGTGGAAAACGCGCTGTATCATGGCATCAAGAATAAGCGGGGCGGCGGTAAGATTTGTGTGAAGGTTCGTTTGGCAGGAAAGCGGCTGCATGTCCGGGTGTCCGACACCGGCATTGGAATGTCTGCGGAGAAGCTGGAAGCCCTGCGGCAGACGATTGACAATGCCCGTCCGGCGTCCTCCGGATTTGGTCTGTCCAACATTCAGAAGCGGGTCCAACTGGCGTATGGCGACCAGTACGGCATCGCGATCCAGTCCGTGCCGGGGGAGGGGACAGACGTTGTTTTGCAGATCCCCGCACGCCACAGCGACCGGCCATCGTAAAAAAACAGAAATTGTGGATAATATATCTGAAATTTTCGGCATCATCGGGAAAGAAGAACAGAAAAATCCTGAAAAAATGCGGTATACAATCGCTTTCGGAAAACGCAAAATTTTTCTATAATAGCATCATCAAAAGGGCGTCGGGAAAAGCGGCGCTGAGAAGAGGAAAAGAAAGAGAGGCAATGAACATGAAGAAAAACCGAATTCTTGCAGCCATTCTGGCAGGCGCGATGACGCTTTCACTGGCCGCCTGCGGCGGCGGCAGCTCTGCCGAGGGCGAGAGCACGGACGGGGAAAAGACAGCGTCTGATATTGTGCTGGGTTTTGCTCAGGTTGGCGCAGAGAGTGAATGGCGCACCGCCAATACGGACAATATCAAGCAGGCCGCAGAGGCTGCCGGCATCACCTTGCAGTTCTCGGATGCACAGCAGAAGCAGGAAAACCAGATCAAGGCGATCCGTTCGTTCATTGCTTCCGATGTTGATGTGATTTCGTTCTGCCCCATCGTAGAAACCGGCTGGGATACGGTGCTGCAGGAAGCCAAGGATGCGGGTATCCCGGTTATTCTGGTGGACCGCGGCGTAACGGCAGACCCTTCGCTTTATGTCACGCACATCAAGGCGGATGCCCTGCAGGAAGGCGCAAAGGCGTTTAACTGGATCGATGAATATATGCATGAGCAGAACAAGACACCGCGCGGCGGCGGAGACCAGTTCCAGATCGCGATTCTGGAAGGCACGGTTGGCTCCTCGGTTGCGGCCGACCGTTTGGAAGGCTTTAAGAATGCCATGACGGAGTCGCAGAACGCAGCGCAGTACAACGTCATCGCATCGCAGACCGGTGAATATACCCGCGCCAAGGGTAAGGAAGTTATGGAATCCTTCCTCAAGTCGGACGGGGACAAGATTGATATCCTGTTTGCCTGCAACGACGACATGGCGCTGGGCGCAATCCAGGCCATTGAAGCGGCTGGCATCAAGCCCGGTGAGGACATTGTGATCGTTTCAATTGATGCGGCCAAGGGATCTTTCAATGCAATGATCGAGGGCAAGATGAACTGCGCGGTCGAGCATACCCCGAATCTGGGCGATCTCCTGATGGAGACGGCGGTCAAGATCGTTAACGGCGAAGAGGTGCCGGAGGTCATCGAAGTGGAAGAGGATATCTTCCCGGCAGATGTTGCAGAGCAGGAGCTGCCCAACCGCACGTATTAAGTTTGGCGAAGTGAACAGAGCATGATAACCACCCCGCGGCGGGAGCCGGGCATTCCGCCCGCTCCGCCTGCGGCAGTGGTTTTCTTTTGGCAAATTTCAGGGAAAAGGAAGTGAAAACCGATGGCGGAACATGCTTTGCTGACGATGCGGGGCATCTGCAAGTATTTCCCCGGTGTGCGGGCACTGGAAAATGTGGACTTCACGCTGCGTGCAGGCGAGATTCACGCGCTGATGGGGGAAAATGGAGCAGGAAAGTCTACGCTGATCAAGGTACTGACTGGGGTACATATCAAGGACGGCGGACACATAAAACTGGAGGGACGGGAAATTGCCCCATCCAGCCCGCTGGAGGCACAGAAGAACAACATTTCGACCGTGTATCAGGAAGTAAACCTGTGTCCGAACCTGACGGTCGCGGAAAATATTTTCATCGGGCGGGAACCGAAAAAAGCGGGGCGGATTGACTGGAAAACCATCAACAAACGCGCATCGGAACTGCTGAGCCGGCTCAATCTGGCCAATATTGATGTGACCAAGACGCTGGACAGCTACTCGGTAGCGGTACAGCAGATGATCGCGATTGCGCGCGCGGTGGATATTCAGGCCAAGGTGCTGATTCTGGACGAGCCGACCTCGTCGCTGGATGAAAACGAGACCCGGCGTTTGTTCGAGGTCATGCGCGATTTGAAAAAGCAGGGGCTTGGCATCATCTTTGTTTCGCATTTTCTCGATCAGATTTATGAGATATGTGATCGCGTGACCGTGCTGCGCAATGGCGAGCTGGTAGGAGAATACGAGATCAGTATGCTTCCCCGGGTGGAGCTGATTTCCAAAATGATCGGCAAGGAACTTGGGGATATCCAGAACATGGAGAAAAATGTGGGTGCTGTCAGCGATGAAGTGCTGATCGAAGCGCAGGGCTTGACCGCATTTGGGCGCATCAAAGATTTTGACCTGACCATCCGCAAGGGCGAGGTAGTCGGCTTTGCGGGACTGCTGGGTTCCGGACGCACGGAAACAGCGGAGCTGTTGTTCGGTGTGGCCAAGGCGGAAAAAGGAAGCATCAAGCTGCATGGACAGGAAACCAAGTTATCCTCGCCGCTGGATGCAATGAAGCATAAAATTGCTTTTTGCCCGGAGGATCGCAAGGTGCAGGGCATCATCGGGGACCTCTCTGTGCGGGAGAATATCATCATCGGCTTGCAGGCCAAAAACGGTATGTGGCGCCACCTTTCGATGAAAGAGCAGCAGCGCATCGCGGATGAGTATATCAAAATGCTGCAAATCAAGGTTTCTTCACCGGAGCAGCTGATCAAAAACCTGTCGGGCGGCAACCAGCAAAAGGCGATCATCGCCCGCTGGCTCGTGACGCAGCCTGATCTGCTGATTTTGGATGAGCCGACGCGCGGTATTGACATTGGCACAAAGACCGAGATTCAGAAAATGGTGATCAATCTGGCGCGTGAAAAGCATATGTCTATTATTTTTATTTCCAGTGAAATTGATGAAATGACGCGAACCTGTACCCGGTTGGCGGTGCTGCGGGATCGGAAAAAGGTTGCGGAGCTGACCGGGGACGAGATCAATTCCGATCGTGTCATGGCGGCGATTGCAGGAGGGGTGTAACATGGAAAAATGGAAGAAAATTACCTCCAGCCATCTGTTTCTGCCGGTTTTTGCGTTGCTGCTGCTGTTGATTTTCAATGCGTTTGCAACGCCGGGCTTTTTCACCATTGAAGTGCAGAACGGACAGCTGTTCGGACGCATCATTGATATCCTGAACCGTGCATCCATTCTGATCGTGTTGTCCATGGGCATGACCTTTGTCATTGCAACGGGCGGCATTGACATTTCGCAAGGCTCGGTCATCGCCATTTCGGGCGCGATATGCTGTTATCTGATCGGTGGCGCAGCGGATGGAACGGCGCAGACCCCGCTTTTTGTGGCCTGCCTTGCGGCGGTGGCGGTTTGTGCGGTCTGCGGTATTTGGAACGGCTTTCTGGTGTCCAAGCTGAAAATCCAGCCGATGGTGGCAACCCTGATTCTGATGACGGCAGGCCGCGGTATCGCTATGCTGATCACGGAAGGACAGAACATCACGGTCTATTACAAACCGTTTACTTATATCGGCAACTCGATTCCGGGCAGCCCGCTGCCGACCACGATTTATATTGCAGCGGTGGTGGTATTGCTGGTCGTTTTGATTCAGAAGAAAACATCGGTCGGTATGTTTGTGCAGGCGGTTGGCATCAATGCGGAAGCCGCCCGCCGCACGGGCTTGAATGTCACGGCGATCATCTTCATTATGTACATCTTTTCCGGAATGTGCGCGGGTGTTGCGGGCCTGATGGAATCTTCCATGATTGCGGCAGCGGACCCGAACAATGCAGGCTTGAACATGGAGATGGATGCGATTTTGTCGGTTGCATTGGGCGGCACGCTGCTCAGCGGCGGCAGATTCTATATCGGCGGTTCGATCATCGGCGCGATCACGATCCAGACGCTTACGACTACGCTGTACGCACTGGGCGTTTCCTCCGAGCAGCTGCCGGTGTACAAAGCGGCCGTGGTTATTCTGATTTGCCTGCTGCAGTCGGAAAAGTTTAAGAAAATGATCGAGCGCAAAAGCTTGAATCGGAAAAAGGCGGTGAAAGAGGCATGAAAAATGTGAAAGGGCTCAAAGACCGCATGGTTGCGTCGCGGTATTTTTCTTTTGGGATCACAGCATTCCTGTTCATCGTCCTGTATGCGGTTGGTATGATGAATTATCGGGGGTTCCTCAAACCGCAGGTATTCTGCAACCTGTTTATTGACAATGCGGCGCTGATTATTGCAACGGTCGGCATCACGTTTGTGCTGCTGATCGGTGGGATTGATATTTCCATCGGTTCGGTGGTTGCGCTGACCTGTATGACCACGGCGCAGCTTCTGGCCAATACCAATCTGGGTGCGGGCGTGGTCACCGTGATCGTGCTGGCGATCGGTCTGCTGTTCGGTCTGGTGCAGGGATGGCTGATTGCGGAGTTTGACATGCAGCCGTTTATTGTGACGCTTGCCGGGCAATTCTTTGCCCGCGGTCTGACGGCTATCATATCCCGTGAAACGATTGATATCACGGATCCGACATATACGGCGGTTGCCTCTGCTCGTGTGTACATCATGCCGAAAGCGTTTATTTCGGTGGGTGTGATCATTGCGATTGTGACGCTGGTTGTGGCAACGCTGGTGCTCAAGTATACCCGCTTTGGACGCAATATCTATGCGCTCGGCGGAAGTGAATCCTCCGCGCAGCTGATGGGCTTGCCGACGAAAAGCACAAAAATCGCAACCTATATGGTGTGCGGGTTCTGCTCGGCGCTGGCAGGCGTGGTTTACTCGCTGATTATGCTGTCCGGCTACCCGCTTCATGCGGTGGGTATGGAAATGGATGCCATCGCGTCTTCCGTCATCGGCGGCACACTGATGTCCGGCGGTGTGGCATTCCTGCCGGGAACGCTGCTGGGTGTGCTGATTCAGGGTATTATACAGACCTTTATCACCTTCCAGGGCACGCTTTCGGCATGGTGGACGCGCATCATTATCGCGCTGCTGCTTTGTGTGTTCATTGTCATGCAGGCAATCATTGTGCGCAACCGGCATCGCATTACCTCTTCCGATCAATAACTTTTTATCTCTCTCTTCTTCTTTCATATTGGCAAGCAAAGCCCGGAGGCATGGGAATGCCGCCGGGCTTTGCGCTGGAGGAGAACTCGGATGGGGAGCTGGTTTTTTGCGATCACGAAAGATAGCGTATGCAGAGGGAATGCCGTTTGACAGCCTCCGAATAAACCCAAAGTATTTCACGCCGGTTGAGAAATACTTTGGGTTTATTCGTTTTTAGGAGAAAGGTATAATGGGGACAATGGAGAATGAATAAATGGGGAAGAAAGACAGGATGATGGCATGATACATTTATCAGAAAGAGCCAGACACATTTTGCTGAAATTGATCGAAAGGCCTGTATGCACGCTCGATGAACTTGCGGAAGAACTGGGGAGTTCGCAAAAAACGATTTCGGTCGAGCTGGCAGATGTGGAGCGGTTTTTACAGCAGTGGGCTGGGGATGTCCAACTTGACCGACGCACAGGCAAAGGGATATCTTTGAAAATCACAGAAAGGCAGAGAAACCGTCTGCTGCATGATTTGCTGCTAAAAAAGCAGATTGACAGAGATATTTCGGATTCGACGGGCCGGGTGAACTATATTCTGCTGCGCCTGCTGCAAAAGCAGGGCTATCTGACGGTGCAGGATTTCTGCGATGAATTGTTCATATCCAAGGGTACGGCAGAAAAAGAGATTGCCGCTGCGGAGCATATTCTGCACGAAAACAGGATTCGGCTGACCAAGATTCGAAACCGCGGGATGAAATTGGAAGGGGACGAGCGCGAACTTCGCAATTTATATGCCCATCTTGTCACGCAGCAATACGAAACACCATATGAGGTTGGGCTTCTTCCGTCTTTTTCCAACACGGAATTCTATGAATCGTTCGGTTTAAGACATGTGGGGGCGATTGAAACCTGCATCCGTGCCATGCGGGAGGAATATCAGCTGAGATTCAGTGATGCGGCGGCTTCAAACCTTGTGGTGCATATCGCGGTGGCTATGCGACGGATAGAGCAGGGGAAAAGCATCGAACTGGGGGAAGAACGGGAGCGTCGCCTGCAAAAACGGAGCTGTAAGATTGCGCGCGAAATTGCAAGGCAATTGGAAAATGCGACCCAAATTGTCTTTCCGGAAAATGAGATCATTTATCTCGCTATGCACCTCGAGGGAGCGAAATATGATGTTTCCAACCTCCCGTTTTCGCAAGAGGAGGAAAATGGGATTGACGGCCTGCCCAAAATCATAGACCGGATGCTTGCACTGATGGGGGAGCGCTATCATTTCGACGTATCGCAGGATACGGAGATCAAGAAAGGCCTGCTGCTGCATTTGCAACCGGCTATCAGCAGAATGCGCAACCGCCTCTCTATCAGCAACCCATGCCTGACAGAGATCAAGCAGCGGTACTTCTCGGCTTTCGAAATGGGGATCGAATGCTATAAGCTGCTGACCGAGGCGTACGGGATTCCGTATAACGAAGATGAGATTGCCTATCTGGCGATGCATATTCAGGCGATGGTGGAAAGAAACCGCCTTGGTACGGTGGATTATAGAGTGTTGGTGGTGTGTCCGTTCGGCGTAGGCACCTCGCAGCTGATAGTTTCCAAGCTGCGTGCCCATTTTCAGTGCTTCTCTGCGCTCGATGTGATGAGTTCGGTGGATGCGGAGCGGCTGGAGCTGAAGGGAAAATATGATTTTATCATCTCAACGGTTCCGCTTGCTGAGGCAGATATCCCAACCATCGTCGTCAATCCCATTCTGTCCGAGGCGGAAATGGACAAGATCTGCGGCGCCTTTTTGCTGGTCGAGGAGGAACTGAAGAAAACGAAAGCAGAGGCATTGGGTGGGTTTCAAAAGGAAACGATCTTCTTTCTGCCGGATGGACTGGAATTGGACGGTGCGCTGCATTGGGTTTGCGACATGCTGGCCGAAAAAGGCTATGTTGAGGATGGCTTTTACAGCAGCGTTTTGCAGCGAGAGCAGATTTCCTCGACTTCGTACGGTATTTGGGCGATTCCGCATGGCAGTCCGGCGCTGGTGCGCCATTCTTGCATTGCGCTTTGCGTCAGCAAGACCGGGATTCCATGGGGAGATAACGCAGTCAAGGTATTCTTTTTGCTGGCGCTCAATAAGGAAAGCAGAAAAGATTTTTCCGCGATTTTTGACAATCTGTACAGCCTAACCTGTGATTATCACCTGTTGACCGGCATTTTGGGACAGGATACGCGCGATGGGATTGTCCGGCTGCTGCGTGAGCACGGCTATATTGTATGAGCAAAATGTTTCCGTAGCGAAAGGAAAAACACTGGCTTTATTGGACGGAGCGTGGACGATATACTGAATTCAGAAACAAACGCATCGGATAATCGGCTGCGAAGGAAGCGAGGTGATTGATAATGCAAGTCATGGATCAGGAACTGATCTTGCTGGAATTGGACGCGGAGGACAGAGACGCGGCGCTGGAAAAAATGATAGACAGATTGGAACAGGCGGGGCGGTTGAATGATAAGGAAGGCTATAAAAAAGCCGTCTACGAGCGGGAGAAAGAATTTTCTACGGCGTTTGAAGGCGGTGTCGCCATCCCGCATGGAAAGACAGCCTGTGCCAAGTGCAGCTCGGTTGCTTTCGCGCGTTTGAAACATCCGATTCAGTGGGATGAAGAAAACACGGAACCGGTTCGCATGATTTTCCTGCTGGCGATTCCGCAGGAAGAGCAGGGCAATGATCATTTGAGGATTCTGTCTGCATTGGCAACCAATATTATGGAAGAAGAGTTTGTGGACAAGCTGATGCAGGCGGAAAATACGCAGCAGGCATGTGAATTGCTGCAAGCGGTAGTATAAGAGAAAATGAAAGGGTGTAATGATATGAAATTCATAGGTGTAACGGCGTGTCCGGCGGGCGTTGCCCATACTTATATGGCGGCAAAGGCACTGATCAAGGAAGCGGAAGCCCGCGGCCATCAGATGACGATTGAAAAGCAGGGCTCCTTGGGGATTGAGGATGAGCTCACCCGCAGCGATATCCGCAATGCGGACGCGGTGGTGCTCGCGACTGCGGTTGCGATCGAAGATCCGGACCGCTTCGACAGCAAGCCGGTCTATGAGGTGGAAATCGGCAAGGCGCTCAAGCATCCGCAGGATGTTATTGATCAGCTTGAGAAGATCGCAAAGGAGGCGTAATCCATGAAAAATGAATTGCAGCGCATGAAAAAGGCGATTTTCTCCGGCCTGTCTTATATGATCCCGTTGGTTGCAGGCTCCGGCCTGTTGATGGCAATCGGTGTTATTCTTTCCATGGCTTTGGGATACGACCCAACGGGCAGTGATTTTGCATGGAGCATTGACGGCAACAACTTGGAACAGTTGATCACCTGCCGTTTTGATCAACTGATTTGGTGGACCGGTAAGTTCGGCCTGAACCTGATGGCGCCGTTCCTTGCCGCTTATGTGGCAAACTCGATTGCCGGCAAGCCTGGTCTGGCACCTGGTATCGTAATCGGCTGGATGGCAAGCGTGATGAACGGCTCGTTCATTGGCGGCATTGTGGCAGGCTTACTGACCGGCTATATTGCAAACTTCATCAAGACGCATGTCAAGCTGAAGGGTGCATTCCAGTCCCTGCTGAGCTTTTCCATTATTCCGCTGTTCACATTGGCGATCAGCGCGATCATTTATCGTTACAGCATTGGTTTGCTGATCAATGAACTCATGTCTGCCATGACCAATGGCCTGACCTATATGAACGGACAGCCTGAGCTGCGTATTCTGCTGGGTGCGATCCTCGGTGCGATGATGTGTGCGGACTTTGGCGGCCCCATCAACAAAACCGCGATCCTGTTTGTGTATGGTGTATATGCGGAAACCATGCTCCCCTCCACCTATGCACATATTGCGCTCAACCTGCCGATGACGGCCCTGTTGATCGTTATGCTGCTGAACCGAAAGTATTTCAATGAATCCGGCCGTAACAACTCGGTTTCGAACTTCATTTTGGGCTGCTTTGGCATCGGTGAGAACACCATCCCGTTCGCAATGGCGCATCCCACGGTGATCATCCCGCCGATGATCATTGGCGGCGCAGTTGCCAGCGGTCTGGCGGCGCTGTTTAACTGCGAGGTTATTCCGACCCTGAGCTTCTTTATGGCGGTTCCGTTCGTTGCAGCAGTCGATGGCATGAACGCTGTCCTGATGTATGCGCTGGCATACTTCGCCGGTGTTGCGGTTGCGGTTGTTCTGACTACGCTGATGCTGCGTCTGCGCTTCCGCGAGCCGCGCGTTATCTGGTTCGATGATGAAGACGCCGGCTTTGATATTTAAATAAACTGATCGAAAAATACGAAATCCGTGTTTTAAGAGAAATGTGCTGTTTCGCGTAAACGCGGACAGCACATTTTTCAAAAGGAGGAGTTATGGCTAAGAAAAACGCTTATATTTACCACCATACCCACTGGGATAATGAGTGGTATTTTACAGAAGAGGATTCCAATATCCAGCTGGTCTATCATATGAAAGAGCTTTTGGATGCGCTGGAAAAGGATCAGATCGACTATTTTTTCCTGGACGGACAGACTGCAATTGCCGAGGATTACCTGCGCGCCCATCCCGAGGATCGGGAGCGGATGGCGCAGCTGATAAGCGGCAAGCGGCTGTTTGTCGGCCCGTTCCATACGCAGCTGGATAGCTTTATCTGCAGCGGTGAATCTGTGGTCAACAACCTCAAAATCGGTATGCGGATCGGGGATCAGCTGGGTGGAGCGAACCGTGTTGCTTATCTGCCGGATTCCTTTGGCCAGTCGCAGGATTATCCGAAGCTGTTTCGTGAAATGGACATTCAGGACTTTGTGTTCCGCCGCGGAATGGGGGATGAGCATAACCTGCCCAATGAATTCATCTGGGATGGCGAGGACGGCAGTTCCGTGCTTTGTTCGGCGCTGAACTGTGGCTATGGCTTTGCAACCGAACCGTTTGTGAACGGTTCGCTGCTCAAAAACGCGGGTCTGGACTACGATGGCAAGGATATTGCATCACAGATGCGCAAGCTGTCAGAGCGTTCCGCGTTGGAGGATGGCTTCCTGCTGCCGATCGGTAATGACCAGACACCGGTGATTCGCAACTTTAAGCAGCTCTTAGAGCAGTATAATGCAGAATCGGAGGAGTATCACTTTGAAGAGCTGACCTTGCCGCAGTATATGGAAAAGCTGCGGCAGGAGGGCAAGGATTTGAAGCACTACAAGGGAGAGTTCCTCAACCCGCAGTATCATCGCGTGCATAAATCCATTGGTTCTGCCCGTGCAGATATTAAGAATGTGCAGGATCGGATTGAGCGCTTGATGGCATATGAGATCCAGCCGGTCATGTGTATTTTGGATCGCATCGGGTTGCCGTATGACCGCTCACTGACCGAGCGGATCTGGAATCTGCTGGTGCGTGGACAGACGCACAGCGGGGCGACGAATACGGATAAAACCAATGAGCTGATTCTGAAGCGGAGCGAGATCGCCTGCAATCTGGCCGAAGCGCTGAAGGTTTATCTGGTGCGTAAGCTGGCGCTCTCGGTGGAGAAAAAGCAGGGTGCAAGCCCGGTTGTGGTATTCAACTCCCTGCCATACCGTCGTGACATGGCGCTGCGCATGGAGGTTTATACCAGAACGCCAGACTTTGCGCTCTATCGTCAGGGCAAGCCGGTCGCATACACCAGTTTCCGTGTTCGCCGTGAATATGGCGGCACAATCCGCAAATGCATGGAACAGTATGATGCAGAGAAGTTCTATTATGTGCATGAGATTGCTGTGGTTCTGGAAGATATGCCGGCCTTTGGTTATGAGACGCTGTATATCCATGAAGGGATGTCCGAAGGCGCGGCGCAGGCGGTTCATACGGACGGTGTGATCGAGAACGATTACTATGCCCTTTGGCTCAATAAGGACGGCAAGCTGTCCCTGCGCGACAAGCAGACCGGAGAAGTGCATGAGGATATTCTCTATTGGGAAGAGTCCGGGGATGCCGGCGATAATTACGACTATTCCTATCCGGCGCAGGATTGGACGATCCGTGCGGGATTTGGCGGCTGTCGGGTCGTTCGTTCCGAGCAGGCGCAGCAGTGGGCGGAGCTGGAACTGCACGGCAGTCTGCGTGTGCCGAAAAATCTGGAGGAACGCGCCCGCCATGAGGACAATGCGGATATGCCGTACACGATTATTCTCCGGCTCAAGCAGGGCGAACACATGCTGCATGTGGACGGCTGCGTTGACAATCCGGCGGACAACCATCGGGTGCGGCTGGTGCTGCGCACCCCGTATCATACTGATGCAGCATTGGCCGGTACGCAATTTGGCGTGATCGCCCGTCCGGTACATCCGGCGACGATGGATATCTGGAAGCAGGAGGGTTGGCTGGAAGAGCCCAGCCCAATCGACCCGCTGCTGAACCATGTTTCGGTTACGGATGGCAAAGCAACCGCTACGGTTTATACCAGAGGCGTCAAGGAATACGAGATTTTGGAGAACAAGGATATTGCGCTGACCTTGTTCCGCAGCGTAGGGTATCTGGGCCTGCCGGATCTGGAACGCCGTCCGGGCCGTGCCAGTGGGCTTGCGGAGCGGATCATTCCTTCTCCGCTGAGCCAGATGCATGGTGAAAACCATTTTGCGTTTTCGGTTGCATTCACCGGAACGTACGACGCCAACGCAGTTGGCAGAGCGTATGTAGAAGCTGCTGTCACGGAGATTTATTATCAGAATCAGCGCATGAACAAGGTCGTGTACCCAATCAGCTATTTTGAAACCAATCCGCTGCCGTTTACTCCGCCGGAGCGGTTCTCTCTGTGTGGGATTGAACAGATGGACGGCGTGTTTTCGACGCTTTGCATGTCTGAGGACGGGAAAGGATATACGCTGCGCCTGAGCAATCAGCGTGGGGAAGCCTGTGAGGCTGGCGTTTTGACGGCAGGGGAAACGTTCCAATGCTGCCGCATGAACATTGCGGAAACCAAGCGAGAGACGATGGACAATACGGCGATGCATTTGGATGCAGGAGAGATCTGCACCATCCAGCTCTGTTTTGCATAACGCGGAAAGGAATATCATGGGATATCTAAACAGAAAAAGTAATTATGATAAGTGCCCCACGACCCGCGTCATCGGCTTTGACGACTGTGCGGCGGAGGGTTGGCAAGCTGTTTGCGCACGGCTGCGTGCGAGCGGGGCGCGTGTTATCACGGTGGACTGTTATCCGGGCGTGTATGATGAGGAACTGCTGCCGGCGCTCATAGATGGTCTGAAACCGTCCTTGGTGGTGGAAAGCAAGGATATGTTTTATGACAGTGACGAGCTGACGCGCAGAATGGAATGGCATTTAACGGATGACCGTGTGCGCGGCGTGATGTATTATGGCGAGATGGATTACTTCATCGAAGAGGAAAGCAGACGGAAGCTGCAGGAAACGGTGCAGCAGGCGCAGGGCAGTGTGTTGGTCTATGGCTTTGGCGCCAGCAAGATCGCCAGAGGCAACATTCTGGTTTATGCGGATATGGCGCGTTGGGAGATCCAGCAGCGTCAGCGGAAAGGAATGCCGAACTTCAAGCAGCATAATGATGACGAAGATCCCCTGCGCAAATATAAACGCAGCTTTTTCATTGAGTGGCGCATTGCAGACCGGCATAAGCGCAGGCTGTATCAAGACATGGATTTCTATTTGGATACCAATTGCGCAGGAAAGCCGAAAATGGTCACTGGGGAAGCGCTATTGGCAGGCCTAAAGGAGCTTACCCGCCGTCCGTTCCGCTTGGTGCCGTATTTCGATCCGGGCGTCTGGGGCGGCGAATGGATGCGCGAGGTGTGCGGCTTGGATGCGGAAGCACCAAACTATGCGTGGAGTTTTGACGGTGTTCCGGAAGAAAACAGCCTGTATCTGCAATATGGCAATGTCCGTATTGAGACACCGGCCATGAATCTGGTGCAGTATCTGCCGCGAGAGCTGCTGGGACAGAAAAACTTCGCCCGATTCGGCGCAGAATATCCCATCCGTTTTGATTTTCTGGATACGATGGGAGGACAGAACCTCAGCTTGCAGGTGCACCCGTTGACCGAATACATCAAGAGCAAGTTCGGTATGCCTTATACACAGGATGAAAGCTATTATATTCTGGACTGCGAGCCGGGCGGCGGCGTATATCTGGGGCTGAAAGAGGGAATAGATCCGAAACGCATGATCGATGATCTCAAAGCAGCGCAAAAGGGTGACATCTCTTTCCCAGCAGATCAATATGTCAACCGTTTCCCGGCCTCCAAGCACGATCATTTCCTGATTCCGGCGGGAACAGTGCATTGCTCTTCGGCAGGCTGCATGGTGCTGGAGGTCAGCGCGACACCCTATATTTTCACCTTCAAGCTGTG
The DNA here is from genome assembly GCA_019421385.1 of Clostridiales bacterium. GTDB lineage: Bacteria > Bacillota > Clostridia > Oscillospirales > Butyricicoccaceae > Agathobaculum. Next base: position 14,045 of record JAHZFK010000024.1, on the reverse strand, counting down.
GGACTGGGATCGTGTGGGTCTGGATGGACGACCCAGACCCATCCATATTGAAGACGGGGAACAGGTCATCCAGTTCAACCGGACAACGCAATGGGTCAAGGAAAATTTGGTGAACCGATTTGAAAAACAGTCGGATACAGAGGCGTATACCCGAGTCAAGACTGGTCTGCACGAACTGGAATTCGTGGAAACCTATGTGGATACCATCCGTACACAGTCTTTGCATCATTCACATGGAGAATTTTCGATGCTGAACTTGGTGGATGGTGAAGCGGCGATCGTGGAGAGTGCGGACGGCAGATTTGCCCCATATGAGGTACATTATGCGGAAACCTTTATTCTCCCCGCGGATGCAGGTGATTTTGTGATCCGCCCGGCAAAAGAGGGGCAGGAGATCAAGGTTTTGCGTGCATTTGTTCGCAATGTTTGATGGAGACGTAACATGGCGATTGTAAAATTAAAGCCCGCGTTCAAAGACTATATTTGGGGCGGCAAAAAGCTGGTAGAAGAATACGGGAAGGAGTTTCAGGGCGAGCGGCTTGCAGAAAGCTGGGAACTGTCCTGCCATCCGGACGGTGAATCAGTGATTGCAAGCGGGGAATATGCCGGTAAGACACTTTCTGCGTATATTCGAGAAAAAGGGTTCGGGATATTGGGCCGCAATTGCAGGCGTTTTTCGGATTTCCCTATTTTAATTAAACTCATTGATGCGCATGATAACCTTTCGGTGCAGGTGCATCCGGATAATGGTTATGCACTGCGAAACGAGGGTCAGTACGGAAAAACGGAAATGTGGTACATTGTGGACTGCGAACCGGGCGCCTTTTTGTACTATGGCTTTTCCCGACCGGTCAGCGAAGAGGAATTCCGCAGGCGCATTGCGGATAATACCCTGCTTGAAGTGCTGAACCGTGTGGATGTGCAAAAGGGGGACGTGCTGTTTATCGAATCCGGCACCATTCATGCGATTGGTAAGGGCATTGTCATCGCAGAAATTCAGCAAAACTCCAATATTACCTATCGCGTGTATGATTATGGACGGATTGGTGCAGACGGTAAGCCGCGTGCGCTGCATATCGAGGAAGCGGTGCGGGTAACCAACCGACACCCGGTTTATCGCGGAAAGAGTAGTATGCCGCATATTGCGCAATGCGATTATTTTACGGTCGATAAGCTGCATCTGGATGGCGGAATGATGAAATGCGTAAACGGCCGGGTAACCGACCGCTCCTTTATCAGTGTGTTGGTGCTGGATGGAGAAGGCTGGATTCGCTGCGGACAGGAGAACCTTCCCTTCCAAAAGGGGGACACGTTCTTTGTGGACGCTGACAGTGGCGATTATCAAATCGAAGGCGTTTGTGAAGCCCTGATCACATCAATCGGCGAGAAAGCCAGCCCGATTCGTATCGCGGTGGATATGAGCAGCAGAAATGTGCAGATTGGCCTGCTGGATGTACAGCAGAACTGCATCGCCAGAACAGAGCTTGGCATGGATCTGCATGTTGCGCCGGAAGCAATGATTGAACAGATTGGACAGCGGATTTTGGCATTGCTGGAAGAGCAGGATATTCCGATTGACCATTGCATTGGCATTGGCGCGGGTGTGCCCGGCACAGTGGATGCGGCTGATGGCCGTATGGTTTATTCGAACAATATCCGTTGGAGCAATGTCCCGTTTGCAGAAATACTCCAGCGCATACTACCGTTGCCGGTTTATATGCAGAACAATGCCAACTGCATGGCATTGGGAGAATCCATATCCGGGACCGGAAAGGGATACCGCAATGTTGTATACCTGAATATCGGCAACGGTGTTGGCAGTGCGGTGATGTGCAACGGAGAATTTCTGGAAAGCACAATACCGGGCGGTGGCGAGCTGGGGCATATGGTAGTCCGCGTGGGCGGAAAACCGTGCTCCTGCGGACGGCAAGGCTGTCTGGAAGCATATATTTCGCAAAAGGCATTCAGGCAGCAGTCGATAGAAGCAATGCACGAACACCCGGAGACGGTTTTGTGGGAACTGTGTGAGGGGGATTTCGCGCGATTGGATACGGACATGGTGTTCCGAGCCGCTTGGCAGGGGGATCGTGTCGGAGGCGGCCTGGTCGGGCGCTATGTGCGTTATTTGGGTGAAGGAATCATCAATATTGTCAACATCTTCCGCCCGGATTTGATTGTGCTGGGCGGTATGGCAGCAAGACAGGGTGAAGCGTTGCTCCGGGAAATTCGGAGATACATCAGAGATGACTGCTTCGGAGGAGAAAGCGTTGCATTGCCGATGATCGCAGCTGCGGCGCTGGGCAGTGATGCAGGCTTAATCGGGGCGGCCAATTTGATATAAGGAATGCAAAAAGAACGCATGGGCTTGTGAAAGCCCGTGCGTTCTTTTATTTCGATCGAACCAAATGACTGTACTGCTTTTGCAGGAAACAGAAGCATACAGCAGGTTTTTTCGGTAGAAAAAAACAGGAATTCTTTGTAGATTATGCTGCTTTTCGTAAGGTTCGCTGTCCTGTTATTATAAGAGTAAAGGAGTGTGAGATAGAGACGATGTACAGCGGAAAAGGGGGCGTAAATCATGGTCAAACGGTCGCTTTTATACCTTCGCAGGAAGTACAAACGCAGCGTGCTGCTGTTTTTGCTGCTGTTTGTGATTTCTTTTTGCTTGTCCGTGGGCATCTGTGTCTGGCGCAGTATTGGGACAGTGACGCACGAAATTCAGCAGACACTTGGCACCAGCTTTGTTGTTCGAATGCATGTATCGCTGACACATCATCCGGCCAACCTCGAAGATGTGACCGAGCCGGACGGCACGACGCGCAAAGTTTATACCGGCCCCAAACTGGATGACAATACAATTGATCAGATCATGCAAATCGACGGCATTACCACTTATAACGCAGACAATTATCTGGAGGCCTATCCCCATCTGGATGATTTGCAGCTCGTGCCGGGAATGTGGAATTTGGATTTGCAGGACAGAGCGGCGCATCCCGAAGATTATGCGGACGATGAGCGTATCACAGAAGAGTATGCGACCATGCGGTCGCGGGCAGCGATGCTTTACGGGAACAGTGATACTTCGCTGGCGGCCAAATTCCGCACCGGGGCCTTTGAGCTGGTGGAAGGACGGCATAGCCGTTCGGAGGATCGCCATGTTGTCCTGCTTTCGGATAAACTGGCGGAGCTGAACGATCTGCGAATCGGGGATACGATCAGCATGACGGCGCGCGACGGCGGTGTGTTTACCGGCAACGCGTTGTCCGTTCTGGGGGAGGCACAGCAGCTTACCATCGTAGGCTTTTTCCGTGTCAATGGCTACCAGCCGACCGGAAAGTATGTTTCGGAAGATGATATGACCTATAACTGGGCGCTGACCGATCTGGACACGGTCAAGGCGCTGCGCAGCGCAAATGAGCAAGCCCAGTATGGAAAAAGCTATGAGCAAGAGGCGCAGTATCAGAATGTGACCTTCTTTGTAGATGACCCGAAGCGTCTGGATGAAATCATCGCTCAGGTCAAACGCATGGACACCATTGATGTGGACTCTTATCAGATCGCTACAGACGACACGATGTATAAATCCACGGTAGATGCGCTCCGAGGAATCCGCAATTTAGTCATGGGTGTTGTGGGGGGTATTGTCGCTGGCTGTACTATCATTCTGCTTGTCGTGTTTACCATGTGGGTCGGCAGCCGAAAAAAAGAGATAGCCATTTATCTGTCCCTTGGGTTGCATAAAGCCTCTATCATCGGTCAGTTTGTGCTGGAAGCGGTATTGATCGCGGTGTTTGCCGGCACGGTGTCCTTTGCAGCGAGCCAAAAGGTGCCGGATCAAATCGGCAGTCAAATGCTGGCATCGACAATTCAAGCCGCGCAGCCGCAGGAAAAGGAATATACGCGCGAAGAATTGCATCAGGCGGCAATGTCCGGCACGATGGACGAGCTGATGGCGTATGAAAGCAGCGAGTATATCGGCCCGAAGCAGATCGACTTCTCGTTCCGGTTTACCGATGTTCTGATTCTGCTGGCAATGGAACTGCTGATCATCGTGGCGGCCATCTGCAAGGGCGGCTCGTTTCTCTTCCGGTTGCAGCCGCGGCAGATTTTGACAACCTTGCGGTAAAGGAGGAATCCGGGATGCCAATGAAAAAACGCGCATGGCTATATGTCATCCGCAATCCCAAGCGGACGGTCCTGCTTCTAATCCTGCTGGTCGCGCTGATGACCATTTCGCTGCAGGGGCTTGCGCTGTATTCCGCGAGCGGCGACGCGGTCAAAGCGCTGCGCAGCAGCATCGGCGGGTATTTCACCATCGAGCAGTCGGCCGAGGGTACGCAGAAAACCGACGAGCAGCTGCTCGAACAGGTGTGGACGCTGGAAAACGTCAGCAAGGTCAACGGCGTGGATACCTATTATATGTACTGCGATGGGCTTGACCTTATCCCCGGCTCATACAGCGGCACTGGATTGCCCGGCGAGTATGTGCCCAAGTTCATCGGTTGCACAGAGTCCGCGCTGCACGAGCGGTTCGTTGCCGTTGCGTACCAGTTGGCGGACGGGCGACACATTACGGCCGAGGATAAGCACAAAGCGATGATCTCCAAGGAGGTCGCGGAGTTGAACGGCCTGTCGGTCGGGGATACGCTGTATGCGAGCGTAGTTGAGGGCGTCACTGGCTGGCAGCCGGAACACGTCGGGACACAGGTGGATTTCGAGATCGTGGGTATCTATGCGGTGACGCGCAGCGAACCCGCCAGCCCAAGCACGCCCGAAAGCGAATTGCAGGAAAACGCGATTTTCACAGATATCAACACGGCCAAAGAGCTGTACCAGCTGAGGTTTCCGGACCGGACAGCAGAGCAGTATAATTATAGCGGGGGGCTTATGCTGTTTTTGGACGATCCGGCGCATATGGAGCAGACGGTGGCTGCACTGAAAGCCCAGCCCTACGCGGACTGGGACGGTTTTATCATCTCGGAGAACAACGCGCGCTATGAGCAGACAGCGGGCGCGATCCAGAAGGCAGAGACCATCAGCTTTTTCCTGCTGATTGTCATTCTGATGCTGAGCGTTGGCATTTTGGCACTCATCCTGCTGATGTGGACGCGCGAGCGCATGACCGAGGTCGGCATCCTGATTTCGTTGGGCATTCCGCCCAATGGCATCGCAGGGCAGATCATGCTGGAGAATTACTATGTCGCGCTGCCGTCGTTCCTGATTGCTGCGCTGCTTAGTTTCGGCCTGTCCAAAGTGCTCGGGAATGCAATCGGTGGGCTATTACAGGATATTCAATTGGCCAGCTATATCGGGCCGGTGCAACTCACCATCGTCGCGATGTGCGCAGCGGCGGTGATCGCGGTGTCTGTGTTGCTTGCGTCGGTGTCGATCATGCGCAAGAAACCCAAGGATATTCTGACCGATCTGAGCTGAAACGATCAAAGGAGGAACGGTTATGTCGGTTTTGCAGACCAAAGACTTGAAATATTACTATTTTTCTGATCGTATTATTTTTGAAAATCTCAATTTGTCATTTGAACGCGGCAAGGTGTATGTCATTCTTGGTGCATCGGGCAGCGGTAAGACGACGTTGCTGTCCTTACTCGGCGGACTGGATGCGCCAAAAGGGGGCGAAATCCTGTTCGAGGGGAAAAACATCGCGGAAATAGGGCTGGAAAAGTTCCGCCATGACTGTGTTTCGTTCGTGTTCCAGAATTACAACCTGATTGAGTATATGACGCCGCGGGAAAACGTGCAGTTGGTGGACGCGCACGCCACGGCAGACACATTACACCAAGTCGGCCTGACGGATGAGGAGATTGACCGAAACGTACTGAAACTGTCCGGCGGGCAGCAGCAGCGCGTTGCGATTGCGCGTGCGTTGGCGTCGGCTGCGCCGATCATCCTCGCGGATGAGCCGACCGGCAATCTGGACGAGGACACGGCGCGTGACGTGACCGAGCTGCTGGTTGAACGCGCACGGTCGCTGAACAAGTGCGTCATCATCGTCAGCCACTCGAACGAGGTCGCCGCGGCGGGCGACATCATCCTGCGCTTCTCACATGGGGAGATCGAGGTGTCGTGAGGTATAAAAGAAAAAGCACTGATTTCTCTCGAAATCAGTGCTTTTTAATGGTTGCGGGGGCTGGACTTGAACCAACGACCTCCGGGTTATGAGCGACGAAGCAAAGGCGCAGAACAACTAAATACACTGTATATAGATAAATAGCGGATAAAATACACCATATATAGCGCGCGAGTAAAAACGGGGCGGTTGTGCTTTAGGAGAAGAAGAACAAATAAAGAACAGCGGCTTGTTTCTTGTCGTAGTTTCTGCTATACTCGCTTTAAGGCACTGTCACCAGACGGCAGGCGGTCGGCTACTCCCTTGCGAAAGGGGGTGATAGCGATTGTGGGAAAGCTCTTTCGGCTTTGCGTATGCACGGCATTCATGCTTTACATACTGACCATATACGCGAAATGACCGCTGCACCCTCGACAAGTCAGCGGTCATTTGACTAATGATTCTTGAGGGCTGACCGTCTGCCGACAGTGCCCTTTTCTATATTCAGTATATCTTTGTTGTGTCCGCTTGTCAAGTGATTATGCAGTCTCGGTAGCGCTTCAAAGTGGCTCAATGGGGTATACCCTATTGATACGCTCAAAAAGCCCTAAAAAGCGTATCACACGGGTTTCAAAACGAATTACGAAACGTATCATAATTACAATATTTCCAATTGTAACAAATAAACAAACAGTGTATACTTAAAGCATGGAAAAGGCATATAGATAACACACGTCAGAGAGAGGGCGCAGACCATGACTTTTGAGTATACACGGGTCAGCACAAACGACCAGAACCCCGAAAGGCAGCATATCGCCATCGCGGAATATGCTGCGGCAAACGGCATTGTGATAGATCGCGCCTATGAGGACAAAGCGAGCGGGCGCGACTTCCAGCGTCCACAATATCAGGCCATGAAAGCAACGCTGCGCGCCGGGGATGTGGTCATAGTCAAGGAACTTGACCGTATGGGGCGCAACATGGAGCAAATCAAGCGGGAGTGGCAGGAATTGCAGCAGATCGGGGCAAGCATCATTGTAACTGATACCCCGCTGCTCAATACGGCGAATAAAACCGACCTTGAAAAACAGCTTATCACGAATATTGTCTTTGAACTGCTTGCATATATGGCTGAAAAGGAGCGGCAGAAAATTCATGCGCGGCAGGCTGAGGGCATAGCCATTGCCAAGGAACAGGGCAAATACAAAGGCCGTAAGCCGATTGTGCGGGCTGACTTTCCGAAAGTGTATCAGGCATGGAAAGCGGGCGAAATAACGGCAGTAGCCGCTATGGAGCAATTACAGTTAAGCAAGGCAACCTTTTACCGTAAGGTACGCGAGCATGAAAGGAGCGCGAACACATGAGCGAAAAGGATTTTTTGACCGTGGCAGACGTTGCGCGAGAACTGGGGTTGACTGCCCGAACCGTGCGGCGGCTGTTCAGCACTGGTAAGCTGCAAGGAAAGAAGATCGCGGGCAAATATATTATCACGCGCGACGCTTTGAAACGGTATATCGACGCGGCATAATGGCAGAAATCCCCCGCACGGCTGCGCGTGCGAGGGATTGACAAACCCGCTTGTGGGCGGTATACTGAACATAGAAAAGGGTGCTGCCGGTAGACGGTTAGCCCCGGATATTGGGTTGGAAGTAACCGCAACATTGGGAGTGTCGGCGGTTACTTCTCTTTATTGCTTAAAATACGCTCGATAAGTACGAGTATCACTACAAGCATTATCAGATATTCCATAGCAACGCCCCCTTTCAGGGGCAAGACTTAACCGCCTACCGCTGGCGCGGCAGCACCGTACCCGTAGTATAGCAGAAATGTGTCGAAACTGCAAGCAAAGCCCCTGCACGTGGTGCAGGGGCTTTTGCTGTTCCCGCACGGCTGCGCGTGGGGGGATTCCCTATATTCGAGCGGGTATGCAATGGAAAAGGCATAACGACCGCAAAGAAAGGGCAGTTCAAGACGCGCCCGCTTGTGGAGCGCACGGGGCATCGGCGGCAAAGATCGTCTTGCCGTCTATGTTGACAATGATTTCACGCTTGCAGCCGCGACACCATGCCGGGAAATCACGGCATTGCGTGCGCTGCATGACTTTGAATAGCTTTCTGCCGCAGAATTGACAGCAAAACCAAGTGCTTCCGTCAGCGGTGCTTTTGATTTTCATGGGGTTTCCTCCTGCAAATGGACGCTTACGCTAACGTCCCCGTCATGCCCGCATACCGGGCAGATAAAGCCAATGTGTTTGCAAATGCTGTCGGCGTACAGATAAAACAGCGCAGCACCGCAGACGGGACAGGGTATCGCCGCGCGTGGGGGGCGGTGTTTGGGCTTCCTGATGCGTTTTCGTTTCATAATATCATACTCCTTGTTTGGGAATTTGCATGATAGAATACCGCGCTTACCCTATAGAAGAAAATTTCCATAGGTGGGGTATTCCCTGTACGGTAATGCATCTACGCGAATGGTGAAATGGTGTCACCGGACGGTGACAGGGTAAAGCGGTCGAGCGGGTGGGTGTTCAAATTGGACACAGGTATTAAACCGCTGCGCCGAGCGAGCGGGAAGATGTGTACATTCTTTTAACCCGCTTGCCCTCGATACCATGTGCCTGTACGGTCATCATAGACGCGACACAGGCCGCGCCTATGTCCTCTAAGCGTTCTGCATGGATATGTTCGCCATGTAGCCAAAAGCCCGCATAGGCGGCTTGTATTTCTTCGTCTGGTGCGTCGGTCAGCAAATAGACCTTGAGCGCGTCAGGCGTGCGGAAGTCAAACGCATAGATATAGCGCAAGGCGCAGGACGGCGTGCGCATAGCAAGCTGCTCGCGCAAGGGGCGTATAAACGCCTGCTTCCAGTGCCAGTGCAGCAGATCAGCAGACAGGTTAAACCGATGTAGATCGAGCGGGAGCGTATACAGGCGGCTGTCGGGCGCAAAGCAGGTGGCAACCCTGCTTTCCAGACGCTTTCGTGATTGGTATGTATGCCAGCGGTGTTCGGTAGCTATGACGGCTGCGCTTTTGGTTTTCATGGTCTCACCTCGTAAAAATCTTCGGCATGGGGAAAAAATCTCGCGTGTATGGAGGCCTGCGGTCTTGCACCCCATGCCCCGAAACTTTTTCAGGGTGGGGGTAGGTGCATAACGGGCGCAGGCGTGGCGCACAGGCGGGCGGACGGATGCTTGCGCCCAAGCCTTGCGCCGTTTGGCGCGCTTTCCGGGCGGCAAAAAGCGGCGTTTATCGCGGCTTTGGATGGGTTTTGCGGGGTAATGCAAGGCGCTGTCTGAACTGCTTGGTGGAGGGGCATAACGTGCGCCTGTGTGCGCTTACGCGAACCCCACCCCTCATGTGGCAGTGCCGCAGTAAAATTTCTGTTGGGTATGCGGTCTGAGGGCGGCGCGGCAGCGGCGGCGCATGGGGGGAGTGCGCTGCGCACGCTGCACGCGGTCGCGCGCGGTGGCTGTTCTGGTCTGTTTCCAGAATACCCGCCCGCTCGGTTGATTACAAGGCGTGCAGGGCGTTTTCTCTGCGCCCCTCTCTACAGATATACATGGCTTCAAGCCTGAAAGGGTGCGCTATTTGATTGTGCAGTATGTCGAGCGGGTGCGGCCTATCGCTGCGCATACGGGCGCGCAGGCGCGTCCATTTCGTATAGCGTCGGCGGTATGGGTAAGCTGACCTTGCTGCGGCGCGGGCGCGTCTTGCGCAGCTGTGGGCGTTCTATGCGGTAATGAATATAGGAATAGCCCGCGAACTCGTTTTGCTTGTCCTCCCGCTCAATCACATAGCAGCCAGCGGGCGCGGTTAGCGTTTCGTCGCCGTCTACCCAGCTTGTTTCCACCGTGGGCTTTGTCAGCCCGCGTGAGGGTGTCCAACTCTGTGCGCCGTTGGGCTTGCCCTCTGCGGCTTCCTTGGTGAGATAACGCGCAAGCCCGCCATAGTCATGGTCTGCAATGCGCTCTAAGTCTACTTGTTCGCCCCATATCCAAAGGCTGCGTATCAGGTCATAGTCGCCCGCTGTGGCGTTTATTACAAGGTGGTGGTGGAAACGCTTGTCGCCGTGTAAGCCCTCTGTGGCGTAGACGTATTTCAGCGGCAGGCCGCGCGCCTTGCGGTAGGCGCGCAGCTGTGCAAGGAATTTACGCAGACGCTTCACGGCTTCCTTGCGCGTGGCGGGCAGATCGCCGGGACGGTAGGTAAGTATCAGGTGAAAGTCGCAGGGTGTGAAATTGGCAGCAAGCAGCATTTCAAGGCGGCGGCAGGCGGCTTTCTGGTTGAGTGCCTTGCGCGCGGCGGTTGTGGCGCGGGATTTCGCGGCGCGGACGTGTTCAGGGTCGTTGGGTGCGGGTGGGGTGCAAATCGTCGCCCATACAAGGTTACCCGCTCGGACAACTCGCTTTCTTTTCTTCATTCGTTACGCTCCATGCAAGATATTTTGTTCTATTGCATTGCACACACGATATGTGCAATGCCCCTAAAACGGCGATGTGCGGGGCAAATGCCCCGCACACCGTGCAGATATGTACTTTTTAAGCCGCGCTGAATGGCTTTGTGTCGGTTTCAGTTGTACCATTCAAGCCCAAAGCGGCTTTTGCAGCTTCCAGAGCTTCAAGCGCGTCGTTGCTGCATCGAACAACCAGCCCGCTTGCAATTTCCATGCGGCGAATAAATTTCTCGCCTTTGCGTGGGTCGTTCCCATCGCCAGCCCAAAGCGGGGCAAACGTGCTGTTGATTTCGTTTGCAAGATATTTGGCTTCCAGCATACGCGAAAGACATTCACCAAGCGCGCTGTCCGCGTCCATAATGGCTTGATCGCGCAGAGTGGCACGGCGCGCTGCGCCGTCCAGCAGCCCCATTTGATAGGCTTTCAGCACCTTGTCGCGCAGCAGCTGCGCTAACTCGGCGCAGGCCGCAGGGTCGGCGGCTAACCATGCAGCGGGCATGGTTTCGGTGGAGAACCAAGCGCGGACAGTGGCTTCGTGTGTTTCGGTGTGCATTTGTTATCGTCCTTTCCATTTGACAAGGGCGAGCGGGTGCGGTATACTATGTACAAACAAACCCGCTCGCGGGTGTATATGTGTTTTGACCTTTTCAGTGCCGACCAAAGCTGCTGGAAAGGTCTTTTTCATTCTTCAATGCGGCGCAGCTTGCCATATTCGGGCGCAGGCTGCGCCGCTTTGCCGTTCTGGTAAGCGTCGCTTGCTAAGTAGGCAACGAGCAAGTCGAGGTTAATCAGCGTGTGCCGCCCGGCTGATACACTGGGGATTGCACCCGATTTGACCAACACGCGCAGCTGGTTTTGCGTCAAAGCGGTGTTCGGGTCTTCGGCCTTGATTTCCTCAATGGCTTTTGCAAGGGTGCGCATACGGGGTAAAGTTTGCTTGGGTTGCTGTTCGTTCATGGGGTTTCCTCCTTAATCGTCGTAGAAGATTTCCTGCACGGTTTTGCCAAAATAGGCAGCAATACGCTTCTTTACGTTGTCGCGGGGCGTGCGCTCGCCGCGTTCGTACTTTCCTAATGCAGATAAACTTACATTAAGTTCTTTTGCCAATGCTTTTTGTGTCATTGTGCCGCGCAATTCTGCTAATTTCATTATCTCACCTCGAATTGATACGATATGTATAATTTGATTCTGCAAATTCATAATACACTATGGGTAAGTAATACACAATGGGAAATATAAACAAAATTACTACTAGATATTTAGTTGCTTTTATTTGTATTTTTATTGACGGTATTACACAAATTGTGTAAAATAGTACAAAGGGGGCGAGTATATGCCTGATTTTAGCCAACGATTAAAAGAGTTGAGAAAAGAGCGTAAGCTCACACAAAAACAATTAGCGGAGAATTTGGGAATAGCGACAAGCACTATTATCAAGTACGAACGTGGAGAGCGAGAACCCAATATACAGAATATAAAAAGATTTGCAAACTATTTTAATGTCACTGTCGATTATTTGCTTGGTTTTGATGATGAGTTTAACAACTTAGATTTGACATCAAAGCGCTTAACCTTGTTTCATGACGATAGAGTGGAATGGGACGAACGAGGACATTTAGCATATAAGGATTCTTCCGCAAAAAAAATGATGAAATTTATTTCGGAACAACAAGCAATGGCGTATTATAACACATATCGGAATATAGCCTTGAAATACGGAATATGTTCGCTTGATGAAATACGAAAAATGGAAGATACACAATTAAAAGAAAAAGTTGATGCTTTCCAAAATTCGCTTTCCGGTGAAGTGGCAATGAGCTTTTTATACGACCTTATGAGTGAACTTCAAAAGCAAGGATTTTGTACTTGGAGTGAAATGCCGCAACGCGGTCAAAATTGACCGCGTTCATAATGCAAGCCTAACGGCGTTCAATTTGAACACCCACCCGCTCGAAAGGAGGTGCACCACATGGCAACCGTAACCCGGCGCGGCAAGTCGTATTCCATCCGCGTTTCCTGCGGCTACGACATGACCGGCAGGCAGATTATTAAATCCATGACGTGGAAGCCCCAACCGGACATGACCGACGCACAGGCCGAAAAAGAAGCCCAGCGGCAGGCCGTGCTTTTCGAGGAAAAGTGCCGCACGGGGCAAGTGCTGCAAGGGAACGTGCGCTTTGCGGATTTCGCGGAAATATGGCTGCGGGACTATGCTGCAAAGCAGGTGCGCCCCACTACGTTTGACCGCTATAAAGCCATGCTGCCGCGTATCAATGCAGCCATCGGGCATATTCGGCTTGACCGCTTGCAGCCGCACCACCTGATGCAGTTTTATTCCAATTTGGAAGAAGCGGGGATAAGGGAGGACGGCAAGCAGCATTTCAAAGGCGACTTGCGGGAAATGCTGCGCGCCCGCTCGATCACGAAAACCGCGTTTGCTGAGCAAGCGGGTGTGTCGCTCGCGGTGCTTGCCAGCATCACGCAGGGCAAGAACGTATCAGCCGAGAGCGCAAAGCGCGTTTCTGACGCGCTGGGGCAGCCTGTGGGCGCATTGTTTGAGCCGGTGGGAAATGATAAAGGCTTGTCGGCAAAGACCATTCTGCACCATCACAGGCTAATTTCTGTGATTTTGCAAACGGCGGTCGAATGGCAGGTGCTGTTTTCCAACCCGTGCGACCGCGTAAAGCCGCCCCGCGTGGAGCATAAAGAAGCGCGGTATTTGGACGAGGAACAAGCCGCCCGCTTGATGGAAGCGCTTGAAAGCGCCGACATACAGAATAGCACCATGATAAAGCTGCTGTTGTATACGGGTATGCGGCGCGGCGAGTTGTGCGGCCTGACTTGGGAAGATATTGACTTTGAAAAGTCGGTCATTCATATTCGGCGGTCATCGCTGTATCTGGCTGACAAGGGCATTTTCGAGGACGAGACGAAAAACGCCACTTCACGGCGCAGTATCAAAGTGCCAGCTGATGCAATGCAGGCATTGCGGGCTTTCCGCGCATGGCAGCGGCGGCAGGCTTTGCAGCTGGGCGACCAGTGGCAGGCGAGCGGGCGCGTATTTACCGCGTGGAATGGCGCGCCGATACACCCGGACACCGTTACAGGCTGGTTTGCGCGGTTCATCAAAGAGAACGACTTGCCCGATATTTCATTGCACTCGCTGCGACACACCAATGCTACGCTGCTGATCGCGGCGGGTACGAATTTGCAGACTGTGGCGGCGCGGCTGGGTCATGCCAGCGTGACAACGACGAGCAAAATATACGCCCATGCGATACAGTCAGCCGATGCAGCGGCAGCGGATACCCTGCAAGACCTGCTGCACCCGCTCGGCACAAAAGTAAAAAAATAAGGCCGATATACACCAATCACGGTTGTATATCGGCCTTTGGGTTTGCCTGCATAAAGAACAAATAAAGAACAGACGCAGGGCGAGCGGGAGCAAAGAACAAGTGCAAACCCCGAAAAAGTAAAGAAAAAGCACTGATTTCTCTCGAAATCAGTGCTTTTTAATGGTTGCGGGGGC